>JAICEW010000252.1 GCA_025923995.1 Vicinamibacteria bacterium
CACCAGCCCTACCCGCTTCAGCCGGCCGAGGTCGATGGAATGCACGAGACGCTGAGCGCCGCGGCCGCGGTTCCGGCCTCGCGGGGCGACCGGCTGGTCCACTACGCCTCGGGCGTCTCGGTGCGCATCTACGCGCCCGTGCGAGCCTGACGGCGCTCACCCGCTTCGGCTACGGCGCCCCGCGTCGCACGTCGCCCGCTGGCCCGCCCTTCAGCTCGGCGACGGCAGGACGGGCTCGGCGGCCGGCGGCTTTTCCTCGGCCAGCAGGTAGGTCTGGACGAACGCGGTCAGCACCGCGCCCACGACCGGGCCCAGGACGATCCCGATGAACCCGAACGCGCTGACCCCGCCGAGCAGGCTGATGATCAGCATCAGCGTGCTCATCCGCGCCGTGCCCGCCAGCATCACGGGCCGCACCACGTTGTCCACGTTGCCCAGGATCAGTACACCGATGGCCACGAGGACGATGCCCTTCACGATCGATCCCGAGAGGGCCAGCCACACCGCGGCCGGCACCCACACCAGCGCCGCGCCCACCGCCGGCAGGATCGCGAGCCCCGCCATGAGGCAGCCCCACAGCGGCGCGCCGGGGATGCCCAGGATCGCGAAGGCGATCCCGCCCAGCACACCCTGGACGGCCGCGATGACGAGCGTGGAGGTCACGCTGGTGGCCACGATCTCGCGCACCAGCGTGAGCAGACGCTCGTTCTCCTCGCGCCCGAACGGCAGCAGGCGCGCCGCCTGGCGCGCCAGCTGCGGCGCGTCCTTCAGCATGAAGAACAGGATCGCGAGCGTCATGACCACGCCGAACAGGATGGAGGCCGCCCCCTTGGCCACGACGCCGGCCCGGTTGACGGCCTGGCCCGCGACGCCGCCGACGCTGTCCGAGAGGCGCTGCACGACCTCCTGCTCGGTCGGCAGGAAGGGCAGGCGCTGGTGGAGCCAGTTCCACACCGCGTGGAACAGGCCCATCGGCCCTCCGTGGTCGGCGAGATGTCCCTTCACGTACTCGACGACCTGCGCGCCCTCCCGCAGCACCAGGATCCCGACCAGGACCAGCGGGACCACCAGCACCAGCAGCACCAGGGCGGTGAGCAGCACCGCGGTGCGCGTGGGACCGATGCGACGGGAGAGCCGCTCGCGCACCGAGCCGAGGCAGATGGCGAGCACCACCGCCCAGCCGATCTCGACCAGGAAGGGCTGGACGATCCGGTAGGCCAGCACCGCGATCAGGATGGCGGCGCCGTAGAAGAACATCGTGGTCAGGCGCTGCGCGTCGCCCGGCTGGCTCATCGTCCCTCCTTGGCCGTCAGCCTCGCCGCGCGTGCAGCCAGTCCAGGAACCTCGCGCGCGGCCAGAGGTTGGCGACGCGCTCCGGGTCCACCCACCCGCGCGTCGCGTGCAGCACGCCCCACTCCATCCGCGCGAACTCGCGCGTGTGGTGCGTGTCCGTGCTGATCACGAACGTCACGTCCATCCCCCGCGCGCGGTACAG
Source organism: Vicinamibacteria bacterium (assembly GCA_025923995.1). Taxonomy (GTDB): domain Bacteria; phylum Acidobacteriota; class Vicinamibacteria; order Fen-336; family Fen-336; genus JAICEW01. The sequence goes on from JAICEW010000252.1 coordinate 1,496, forward strand.
CACCTCGCTCGACGCGTCGAGCCGCGCCAGGGCGGCGTTGATCTCGATGGCGGTGCCGGTGGCGGCCGCCCGCTCCAGGACCGCGTCCACGTCCAGGTCGATCCCCATGCGCGTCCCGATGCGCCGGCCCGACAGGTGGCCGATGACGTGGACGGTCGGGTCCTCCATGGCCCGCAGGATGCGGCGCGTCTGCTCCGCGCGCGGCAGGTCGAAGTGCGAGTGCACGCTGGCCACGCACCAGTCGAGCGTGCGCCGGAAGGCCGGGTCGTAGTCGACGTCCCCCTCGCGGTCGATGTTGAGCTCGCTTCCGTGCAGCAGCGCCATCCCCGGGTGGCGGCCGCGCAGCGCCTCGATCTGCGCGCGCTGGGCCGCGAGCTGCTCGCGCGTGGCGCCGTTCATGGACAGGTCCTCGGCGTGGTCCGTGATGGCCAGGTACTCGTAGCCGCGGGCGGCGGCGGAGTCGAGGATCTCCTCGAGCGTGCTGCGGCCGTCGCCCGAGAGCGTCGTGTGCACGTGCAGGTCCCCGCGCACCTGCTCCAGCCGGACGGGTGCGGGCAGCGCGCGCCTCTCCGCCTGCTCGATCTCGCCCCGGTCCTCGCGCAGCGGCGGCGCGATGGGCGCGAGGCCGAGCGCTTCGTAGATGGCGTCCTCCGGATCGGCCGCGACGGTCTCGCCATCCGCGTCCTTGAGGCCCTCCTCGTCCAGCGTCCAGCCCCGCCCCGCCGCGCGGGCGGCGAGCCTGGCGACGTGCGCCGGCGAGCCGGTGCGCCACAGGCACGCCGCCCCGAACCGCGACGGGTCGACGGTCCGCAGGTCGACGCGCAGCCCGGTGCCGGTCTCGACCGACGTGACGGTGCCGTCCTGCTCGAGGACCCGGGCCACCGCCTGGTGCCCCGCGAACGCGGCGTGCACCGCCAGCGGGTCACTGGTCGCGGCCACGATGTCGGCGGGGCCGGTCGTCTCGTCCAGGCGCCGCAGGCTCCCGCAGTACTGGACGCCGGGCCCGCCCGGCAGGACGGCGAGCGCGGCCGCCAGCTCGCGCACGATCGGCATGGCCTTCGCGATCGGGACGCGCGCCTGCTCGGCGGGGGGCTCGAAGCCGGCGGCCCGCATGCGCTCGATGGACTGGAGGATCTTCTCCTCCGTCTTCACGCCCAGGCCCGGGAGCGCACGCAGCTTCTGGCCCGCCAGGGCCGCCGCCAGCGTCTCGACGTTCGTGACGCCGAGCTCGTCGCGCAGCCGGAGCAGGGTCTTGGGACCGATGCCGGGGATGCGGCCCAGAGCGACGAACTCGGGCGGGTACTTGCGGCGCAGCTCCTCCAGGCGGGCGATCGAGCCCTTCTGGAAGAACTCGCGGATCTTCTTCGCCGTGGCCGGCCCGATGCCGTCGATCGCCGTCAGCTGGCGCTCGGACAGCGCGGCCAGGTCACCCGGGTAGGACGCGATCGCCTCCACCGCGTTCTCGTAGGCGCGCGCGCGGAACGACATCGACGAGCCCTCGTCGAGCGCGGCGAGCTGGGCCAGCTCGCGGAACAGCGCGACCAGCGAGTGGCTCGTCGCCATCTCCGACCCGGGTGACCGGCGGGATCAGCGGGCCTTGGCGACCTTGAGCTCGCCCAGCCTGGCCACGACGTCCTCGGCGGACGTGGCGGGCTTGACCTCCTTGTCGATGGCGGCGACCTTGCCGTCCTTGTCGATGTAGAAGGTCCAGCGCCGGGCGACGGGATACTGCGGGTGCATCACGCCGTACGCCTTCGCGGTCTCGGTCGAGGGATCGCTCAGGATCGGGAAGTCCGCCTTCTCGGACTCGGCGAAGGCCTTGTTGCCCTTCTCGCCGTCGACGGGATCGGTGCTGGCCATGAAGTAGGCCACGTCGTACTCGCGGATCTTCGGCCCGTTCGCCGCCAGCGACTTGCACTCGATCGTGCAGCCCGACGTGAACGCCTTCGGGAACCAGGCCACGACCACGGCCTTCTTCCCCTTGAAGTCGGCCAGGTGATACGTCTTGCCGTCGCTCGCGGAGAGGGTGAAGTCGGGAGCGGGGTCACCCACGTTCAGGTCGGCCGCGGCGGCGGTGCACGCGGCCAGCAGGCCGGCGAGCGAGATCACGGCAAAGCGGGTCGTCATGGAACCTCCGTTTCGGGAACCCGGGCATTATCCCGCAGTTCCCGCGCGGAGAACCGGGAGCGCGGCGCGATCAGCGCAGCGTGACGACCAGGGGGTCGCGCGAGACCATCAGCGCGCCGCCGCGGCCCGGCACGTGCACGGCCCCGCGGGCTCCGAGCGCGGGGCGCCGGCAGGCGGGCACGAAGGCGCGCGGCAGACCGGTCGACACGAAGCGCGTGGGGACGAGCCCGCCGAAGGCCAGGGGGCTCCACTCGAAGCCGATCGGCGCGGACTCGACCCGGTCCGCCTGCTCCTCCGCGATGCGCGCTTCGGCCTGGACCAGGCGCGCCTGCGCCTCCGCCTCGACCGCCCGCGCCTCGCTCTCGCGCAAGCGGGCGAGCGACTCGGCCTCGGCCCGCTCCCGCTCGATCGCCGCCGCGCGCTCCGCGAGCTGGACCGACCGCTCGTCGGGCGTGATCCACGCGCCCTCGTGGAGCACGAGGCCCCGCGCGCGATATCCCTCTTCGCGACTCATCCACTCCCCGCCGACCCTCACGTGCCCCAGCGCGTGGTGCGCGGCCGTGTTGTCGGGATCGCGGGCCAGGACGTGCTGGTACGCGTCGCCCGCCTGCGACCGGAGGTCCTGGCGACGCGCCCACTCGCCGAGCGCGAGCCATCCCGCCAGGTCGCCGGGAGCGAGCCGCTCCGCCTTCGCGCGGAACTGCGCGGAGGGCGAAGGGCCGGGGATGATGCGCTCGACGTAGGCCAGGGGCAGCCCGATCGTGCCGCCGCCGATGTCGACCACGATGGCGTCGGCCCGGCGCTCGACGATCTCGCCGTCGAGCACGCCGCCGCCGCGCGTCACGACCTGGTCCGCCCAGGAGGCGGCGGGGAGCAGCGCGAGGAAGAGGAGTGCGGCGCGCCTCATCGGAATCCCGGAACCACTATGCGCCCGGGGACCGGTGGGCGTCAAGGCTTCGCGGAAGGCTCCGACCCCACGACCTCGTAGGTGCACGCGAACGAGGCCCTGGCCACGCGGTACATCTTCCCCGGCTGTGCCGGGTCCTCGACGATCGCGTCCCCGGGACGCGCCACCATCGACTCCCCCCAGGGCGCGACGAAGGTGAACGTGCCGTCCTCGGGCCGAAGGACGAGGAAACGCACGTCCTCTCCGACCGGCACGTGCTCCTGCCAGCGGCCCGACGCCGCTTCCGTCCTGCGGTAGCGCCGCGCGAACGAGCCGGCGTCGACCAGGTACTCCTCGTTGCCCGTCTCGGGACAGCGGTTGCGCGCCACTTGGTCCCCCTCGCGAGCGGGGCGACTCCGCGTCTCCTTCCCCTCGCCCTTGATCGTGGTCACCACGATCTCCCCGGGCCGGGCCTCGCGCGCGTCGATCGGACGCGTCCGGCGCGCGGTGCTCACGCGGCCCTGCTTCTCCGCACCCGCCCAAAGCGCGGCCATCTCGGCCGCGGACTTCTCGGGCGTCGGTATCTGGGTCATGGCAGGACCGGCACTCATGGTGGTCAGGACCAGCGCGAGGTCGAAGGCGAGCCGCCGTCCAGGGCTCTTCTTCACCCCGACATGATAGCGGACGCCCACCAGCCGCACATCGTCGCGGCGGAGGGGCCCGTCCGTCACCTTTCGCGTGCGTGGCGACTCCATCCCCCGAACGGCGCGGATAATCGAACCAGGCACGGCGAGGAGAGCGAGATGGCGCAGGCACAGGGCGAGGCGAAGGGACTGGACCTGGCGCAGGGCATCGCGGAGAGCGAGCTCCGCGAAGGAACGCCGCTGCTCGGACACGCGGGAGGCGAACCGGTCGTCCTCGTCCGCAGCGGAGGCAGGCTCTTCGCCGTGGGCGCCAGCTGCACGCACTACGGTGGTCCGCTCGCGGAGGGCATCGTCACCGGCGGTACCATCCGGTGCCCGTGGCACCACGCCTGCTTCGACCTGGCCACGGGTCGCGCCGTGCGCGCGCCCGCGTTCGCGCCCGTCGCCTGCTACCGCGTCGACGTGAGCGGCGGCCGCGTGCGCGTGGCCGACCGTCTGCCGGAGCCCGCGCCCGGGGCCGTGGCCGGAGGTCCGTCCTCGCTCGTCGTGGTCGGCGCGGGAGCCGCCGGCTACGCCGCGGCGCACACGCTGCGCGCGGAGGGCTTCCGCGGCAGGGTCACGCTGCTGGGAGCGGAGGCCACCGGGCCGGTCGACCGTCCGAACCTCTCGAAGGACTACCTGGCCGGCAAGGCGCCCGAGGAGTGGATCCCGCTCGCCCTGCCGGAGGACGTCGAGCTGCGCACCGGCGCCCGGGTCACCGCGATCGACGCCCGAGCGCGGAGCCTGCGCGTGGCCGACGGCTCGACCGTGCCCTGGGACGCGCTGCTGCTGGCCACGGGAGCGGACGTGATCCGGCTCGACGTCCCGGGCTCGGATCTCCCCCACGTGCACACGCTCCGCACGCTGGCGGACAGCCGTTCGATCATCGAGGCCTCGCGCACCGCGAAGCGCGCGGTCGTCGTCGGCGCCGGCTTCATCGGGCTCGAGGTGGCCGCGTCCCTGCGCGAGCGCGGCCTGTCCGTGGACGTGGTCGCCCCCGTGTCTCCCCTGGGAAAGATCCTCGGCCCGGATGCGGGCGCCTTCATCGAGGCGCTGCACCGGGAGCACGGCGTCGTCCTCCACATCGGCGACGGCGTGAGCGCCATCGCGGCGGACGGCGTGCGGCTCACGAGCGGCGCCGTGCTGGCCGCGGACCTGGTCGTGGTGGGCATCGGCGTGCGGCCCGCCACCGACCTGGCCGAGCGCGCCCAGCTGCGCGTCGACCGCGGCATCGTCGTTGACGAGCGGCTGCGCACGAGCGCCGAGGGCGTCTTCGCAGCGGGCGACGTCGCGCGCTGGCCGGACCCGCGTTTCGGCGGCCGGCTGCGCGTCGAGCACTGGGTGGTCGCGGAGCGGATGGGCGCGGCCGCGGCGCGCTCGATCCTGGGGCGGCCGGAGGCCTTCCGCGACGTCCCCTTCTTCTGGAGCGCCCACTACGACGTGACGTTCGCCTACGTCGGCCACGCCGAGCGCTGGGACCGCATCGACGTCCACGGCCGCCTGGCCGACCGCGACGTGACGCTCGCCTACCGCGAAGGGGCGCGGACGCTGGCGGTCGTCACGGTGGGACGCGACCAGGCCAGCCTGGAGGCGGAGCACGCGTTCGAGCGGGACGACCAGGCCGCGCTCGAGGCCTTCGGCCGCTCGCGCTAGCCCACGCCGCGCGGGCCCGCCCTGGTCTTCGGTTATCCTTGCCCGCCGACCGGTCCCCTTCGCCGGTGGCCCTCTCGCTCCCTGCCTCATGGGAGCGAGCGCCGCATCGTGGGCTCGCGATGGGTCCGGACGATCCGTCTCCAAACGAGCCCATGACCCTGGATCGCGAATCCTTCGAGCGACTGCTGGCCCTCTTCGGCCCCGACCGCGCCCGCGCGGGCGAGCGGTACGAGGCCATCCGGCGGGCGCTCGTGAAGTTCTTCGAGTGCAAGGGTGGCCGCTTCCCGGAGGAGATGGCGGACGAGACGCTGGACCGCGTCGGCCGACGCCTGGCCGAAGGAGAGACGATCCGCGCGACCGACCCCGCCGCGTACGTCCACGGCGTGGCGCGCAACGTCCTCCGCGGGGAGTGGACCCTGCAGCAGCGGGCCGCCGCGCGACCCGCCGGCGACCCGCTGGGGGTCCCGCCCGACGAGGAGGACGCGGCGCGCGCGGAGCGTCGGCTGTCCTGTCTCGACCGCTGCCTCCAGGCGCTGCCGCCCGAGACGCGCCGCCTCGTCCTGCTGTACTACGTCGACGAGAGGCGGGCGAAGATCGAGGGCCGGCGGGCGCTGGCGGAGTCGCTGGGCATCGGGCAGAACGCGTTGCGCATACGAATGCACCGGCTGCGGGCCCGGCTGGAATCCTGCGTCCAGGCCTGCCTGGGCGAAACGGAAGGCCAGGGTGGACACACAGGGACGGGAGACGACGAGTGAGCCAACCCCCTGACGACGGCCGGCTGACCGCCTACCTGCTGGGCCGGCTGTCCGCCGAGGAGGAGGACGCGGTCGAGGGCGAGTACCTGGGAGCGCCGGAGGCGCTCGAGCGCCTCGCGGCCGCGGAGGACGAGCTGATCGACGCGTACGTCGCCGGCGAGCTCTCCGGCGAGGACGCGCGACGGTTCGAGGAGCGCTTCCTCGCCTCGCCCGCGCGCCGCGAGCGCGTCGCGTTCGCCCGCGCGCTGCGGGCGCTGGCCGCGCGCGAGCCCGCGCCCCGGCCGCTCTCCCGCCGACCGTCGCTGCTGCTCCCCCTCGCGGCCGTCCTGCCGGTCGCGCTGGCGGCCGGATGGCTGCTCCTGTCGGTGCGCGACCTGCGCACCGAGCTCTCCCGCCAGCGCGAGCAGCAGGCGGCCAGCGCGCGCGAGTCGGCCAACCAGCGGGACCACATCGCGCTCCTGCAGCAGAAGCTGGAACAGGGCGGCCCCGTCGCGATCGTCGAAACGTGGCCGCTCGAGCCCGGGTACGAGCGGGACGCGGCCCCGCCGACGCACTGGACCGTCCCGGCGGAGGCCGTGGCGGTGCGCCTGCGACTCTCGCTCGCGGGCGACGCGGGGGCCGGGCCATTCGCGGCGCGCGTCGAGACGGCGGAGGGTCGCGTCGTGGCCGAGGTGCACCGCCTGCCCGCGACCGAGGGCCCGTCGGTCGACGTGGTGGTGGGCGCCGCCGCGCTGGCGCCCGGCACGTACGTGGTGCTCCTCCAGGCGGGCCGGCCGCTCGAGACCGTCGACACCTACCACCTGCGCGTCAGGGCCCCGTGACCCGCTAGCGCCAGTCGCCGTGGAGCTGGAACGCCGCCCAGTAGTAGGGCGATGAGCGGGCACGGCGGCTCCGCAGCTCGAGCTGGGCGCGGCGCAGCGCGGCAGCGGGAGCTTGCTTCGCCGGACCCAGCATCGCCGCGTAGAAACGTTTCATCAGCTCGGCCGTGGCCGAGTCGTCCACGCTCCAGAGGCTGGCCACGACGCGCGGTGCGCCAGCCACCATGAACGCGCGCGTCACGCCCACGAGCCCTTCGCCGTTCACCGACCGGCCCAGGCCCGTCCGGCATCCGCTGAGGGTCACCAGGTCGGCGCGCCAGCGCAGGTCCAGGATCTGGTCCACCGAGAGGAACCCCTCGCGTGGACGTCCGTCCGGTCCCGTCAGCGACAGCACCAGCCCCGAAAGCTCCGGCCGCGCGTTGTTGAGCAGGCCGTGCGTCGCGAAGTGGACGAAACGGAAGTCGGCCAGGTCGGGCGCGCGCACCGCGGACAGGCTGGCGTCGAAGTCCAGCGCCGCTCGCGAGCCCTTGGAACCGGCGAGGGCCAGGATGTCGATGGCCTCGCGGCGCGTGAACGGCAGGCGACCGAGGGAGTCCAGCCCGCCGCTCACGTCGCGCACGCTGCTCGTCAGCCTCGACGGCCGTTGAGGGGGCGGCGCCTCCCCTCCGCGGACGCGTGGGGCGGACCGCACGCGCTCGTCCCGCGCGTCGTAGACGGGGTCCGCGAACACGGCCACTCCCTTCGTGGGCGGCGCCTTCGCGGTGGCCGCCTCGCGCAGGAGTGCGAGCGTGGTGACGGACGGCAGCGTGACGATCTCATGCTTCACGAGCAGCGGCACGCCCGGGTCGTCCGGGGCCGGGAGCGCGGCGAAGGGCACGTAGTGCAGCGGGCCGTCGGCCACGAACGCGATCCGCCGCGACTTCAGCTCGGCGGCCACCGGCGTGAGCAGGATCCGGCCGAGCTCGCCCAGGACCCCCTCCAGGTCGGCTTCGACTCCTCTCTTCCCACGGCCCGGGCGCGCCGAGAGCAGATCGTGGGCGCGCCGCGCGAGCGCCGCGATCGCTGCGCGCGGGGGCAGCTCGCGAGCGACGAGCCGCTCGGCGGTCAGGGCCCAGACGTGACTCCGGTCGTCTCCGAGCAGGTACGCGACCACCACGATGTCCCCGTCGAGGGCGCGGCTGCGCAGCTCGGCCAGGCTGAGCGGTCGCACCCAGTCCGAGGGGCCTGCGCCGGAGGGGCCGTGCGCGTCCGCCACCAGCTCCAGCAGGCTCCGCGCGCGCGCCCGCTCGCCGACCTCGAACGCCAGCGCGTCGAGCCCTTCCTCCGGCCGGGTCGCGTGAAGCCGCATGAG
>JAICEW010000253.1 GCA_025923995.1 Vicinamibacteria bacterium
GCTTCGGCAGCCGGCGCGGCAGCCGCGGGTGCGGCCTTGGCCGCCTTCATCGCCGCCATCTTGGCCTTGAACGCGTCCGCCGCGCTCAGCTTGGGCGGCTCAGCCGGCGAGGCAGCGGGTGCCGGCGGGGCCGCGGCGGGTGCGGCCTCGGCAGGCGCGGGAGGTGCGCTCGCTGCGGGCGCGTCCGCGGGCTTCGCCTTCATCGCCGCCATCTTGGCCTTGAACGCGTCCGCCGCGCTCATCTTCGGCTCGGCGGGTGCCGCCGGAGCGCCGGCCGCCGGAGCCGCCCCGGCCGCGGGGGCCGCTCCGCCCGCCCGCCCCGCCTTCATCGCGTCCATCTTGGCGCGCATCTCGGCCATCGCAGGATTGGGCGCGGGAGCCGCGCCCCCTCCCGGCGCGCCGGGACGAGGCGGGATCGCCGGCCGCGGGATGCCGCCCGCTCCCGGCATGGCCGGCATCCCGGGACGCGGCGGCATCGCCGGCATTCCCGGACGCGGAGGCATCCCCGCTCCGGGCATTCCCGGCATGCCCGGACGCGCCATGCCGGGTGCGCCGCCGCCCGCCATCAGGCCCTTGAGGTCGCCGCGCACCTGCGTGACCGAGGCGACGAACGCCTCGCGGGTCTTGGCCGACGCGACGATGCGCTTCTCCGCGGCCTCGATCGCCTGGAGCTGGCGCATGAGGCGGTCGCGCTCCGGGTTCGCGTCGCCGGCCCCCTTCTTGCCCTGCGCTTCCTTGAGCGCCGCGTCGACCTCCCCCACCGCGCCCGAGATCTGGTCGTTCAGGAACTCCTTCAGCATCGCGGCCCACTGCTTCTGCAGGTCCGTGATGATGCGGCGGATCTCCGTGCGCATCGCGACGCGCGCGGCCTCGAGCTGCGTCTCCAGGTTCTCCACGCGCTGCGCCCGCGTGTTCATCATGACGCTGTAGGCGCCGAAGGCCACCAGCAGCACCGTGATGGGCACCGTGATCTCGCGGTAGGTGCGCAGCATGGCGGACATGCCGAACATCGACGCGCCCATGACCAGGATCATCGAGTACTTGCGGACGGACGCGAAGTACTCGCCGAAGCCGGGGTTCGGCATCTCGCCCTTGTACGGCGACTGGAAGATGCCGTACATGTCGAGCATGCGTCGCACGCGCTCGTCGGTCAGGTAGCGGAACTGCACGACGATCGGAGGTCCCTGCGCCTGCGAGAGGGTGCGCTCGAACTCCTGGCCGATGAGACGGAAGAGGTCGTTGAGCGCGACCAGGTCGCCCGCGCAGTGGCGCCCCACGCGCTCGCGGATCAGCTTGTTGACCTTCTCCTCGAACGCGGCGGGCACGCGCGCGCCCATCGTCTTCGACTTCTTCTCGAGCTGCAGCTCCTGCAGGCTGCCCAGCACCTGCTCGGTCTCGCGCACGAGCAGTCCGGCCGGCTGGCCCAGCAGGTCCTGCAGCCGGTCGGCGGCGCCCCGCTCGAACTCGGCGGCCAGGCGCTGCGTGCGGTTCTTGAGGTCGGCGAGCAGGTCGGTCGTCGGCGACGGGGGCGCGGCGCCGCCCTTGGCGCCGCCGAACTTGGCGAGCTTCTGCTGGCTCACCGACTTGTTCACCCGCATCTCGCCCTGGACCTGGTCCATCACCATGTCGTACACGCTCGACAGGGACTCCAGTCCCACCACCACGCCGTGGGCCCTGAACAGGTCGTGGAGCTGGTCCCACGGCGGTCCGCCCAGGCGCGCCTGCAGCGTCGTGTCCGGCAGGTACTTGTGCGTGAGGGTGGACCAGGCGCCCGCCTTCGCCTTGGTCTCGACGTCCTTGAACCACTGCTCGTCGGCCGGCGTCGGAGCGGCGGCTGCCCCCGCCTCGGCGGCCTCGGCCGGCGGCTCGGCCGGCGGCTCGGCCGGCGCCGGCGCGGCGGGATCGCCCGGCGCGCCCGCGCCCGGCACGAGCGACGGCGCCTTCTTCGTGGACGCCAGCAGCACCACCTGCGGCCGGTCCTCGAACGCGCGATCCAGCGCGCCGCGCTCGTCTTCGGTCAGGGCCAGCGGGCGGGTCAGGATCACGACCGCGATGGGGGCACGCGCGGCGCCCGCCTTCTGCGCGAGCCGCGACTGGAGGTGATGGACCTGGACCCGCATCTCCACCGGCGCGCCCGCGACGTCGACGATGGGCTGGTCGCCGGGCGCGACCTGCAGCCTGGCCGCGGGGAACCCGGGGCCGATCCACGCCGCCACCTTGCCCGCGTCCTCCGCGTCCAGGGCGTTGCCGAGGATCAGCTCGACGTCGAGCGACTTCCGCGCCGCGTGCGCGTCCAGTGCGTCGAGGTTGGCCACCAGGTTGTCGAGCGGCGGCGCCGAGGCCGCCTCACGCGTGAGCTTCTTCAGGTCGCCGATGAGCCCGCGCACCGTGGGGAGCGCCGTCTGCTGCGTGGCCCGGACCAGCGCCATCGGGAGACCTCCTGTCCCCTGCTCGAGCGGCCAGAGCGGCCGCCTCGTGAACCTCGGCCGGCTCGGGCAATTTCACCGCTACGCATGGAGGAGACGCGCGCGTGGCCGGCGTGATGAGGTGAACGCGTACGCTAGCGCATGCCGTGCGTTTCCGTCAAGGGACGTGGGCGGGGGGTGCGGAGGGACGAAAGTCACCGGACGAAAGTCGGTTGCCCGGCCCCGCGCGGCGACGCTATACTCGCCGGCCACGAAACAGACTGAAGCGCCGCCATGGCCCCTTCCGGCCCTGACGGACCGCAGGAGGCTTGAAGCGATGAAGCGATCTTTCCGCGCCGCATTCCTGGCCCTGGGCCTGCTCGCAGGCACCGCCGCGACCCCAGCGGGGGCCGCCACGGTTCCCGGCTGGTACTCCAGCACGGACCTGAGCTTCGTGATGGCGCGGGGCAACTCCAAGACGATGAACTTCGGGATCAACGCGGACCTGACCCGCCAGTGGCTCCGCACGGCGTGGCGCAACAACGGGTCCTTCGTGCGCTCGGACGTGGCCGAGCCCTCGCAGACGGCGGTCGGCAGCCTCGGCGACTTCACGGTGGAGACGGGACCCAGCGTCACCAAGTCGGAGCGCCTGTTCTTCAAGAGCGACCTGGAGCGCCGGGTGACCGAGCGCTTCTTCTACAACGTGGCCGGCAACGTCGAGCGGGACGTGTTCGCGGGCATCGAGTACCGGACCGCGGGCGCGGCCGGCGTCGGCTACCTCTGGCAGAAGCCGGACAACAGCAGCCTGTTCCGGGCCGGCATCGCGGCGACCTACACCGCCCAGGAAGAGGTCATCAACGATCCGGAGACGGAGGACAGCTTCTTCGGTGCCCGGCTCACGCTGGACGGCGAGAAGCGCTTCGGCGACCGGCTGCAGAACACGTTCACCTCGAACCTGATCGTGGACGAGAACCTCCAGGACACGGAGGACCTGCGCTTCAACTGGCAGAACGGGCTGGCGGTGGCGATGAACCAGCGGCTCGCGCTCAAGTTCGGCGTGGGCCTCCTCTACGACAACCAGCCCCAGCTCGTCGAGGTGCCGCTGTTCAACATCAACGGCATCGAGGTCGGACAGGTCGCCGCCCGCGCGGAAGAGCTGGACATCGCCGTGACCGCGTCGATCGTCATCAACTTCCAGCCCGGCCAGCGCACGCAGTAGCGCGCGCCGGGACGAGCCGCGTTCCAGGGGCCCGGCGCGGGCGCGCCGGGCCTCCCCTCTCCCTGCAACGCCGCTGGGGATCACTTAGAATGGCGGGGATGTCGAACCTGCGCCTGGTTCCACCCGTGGGCGGGCCGATCGAGATCGCGGGCGACCGGACGCTGCTCGGCCGCGATCCAGGCGCGGACATCGTCGTCAACGACCCGTCGGTGTCGCGGCGTCACGCCCTGATCGAGCGGCGGCCCGAGGGATGGGTCGTGGTGGACCAGCGCAGCGCGAACGGGACCTTCGTGAACAGCCAGCGCGTCGAGCAGGCCGTCCTGCAGGGCGGAAGCCAGCTCCGGCTGGGCGCGGTGACGTTCGAGGTCCGGGTGCCGGCGCCGGCCGCCGGCGTGGCGCCCCCGGTCATGGCAGCGCCCGCACCGCCGCAGCCGGCCGCGCCTGCATACGCGCAGGCGCCCGCGTACGCTGCCCCCGCTCCTGCGTATGCCGCGCCTCCGCCGGCCTACGCTCCGCCGCCGCCGGCTCCGGTGCCCGTGCCGCAGGCCGCGCCGCCCGGAGGCCCGGCCGCGCCCGCCTTCGTCCCCCTCACGCCGGCGGCTCCCAGGGCGCCCGGCCCGCCGCCGCCCGCGGCGGCGCCCGCCGGACCGATGAGCGCCGCGGAGGCGGCGGAGCTGATCGGCCTCTGGCCCGGCAGCCCGCCGGACGAGGTGCGCAAGCGGTACCAGAAGCTCTACAACGACTTCCAGATCCGCCTGACCAACGCCCCGACGCCGGCGCTGAAGAAGATGTACCAGCGCAACATGCAGGACCTCAAGATCGCCTGCGAGGTCATCGCGCCCGGCGCCCTGGCCTAGGCTAGGCGCCTCTCCCTTAATTAAGGATCAGCCGCCTCCCCGCAACGGGGTCCCGGTTGCGTTGGCTCACACGGCCGGGTCCGTGTGGGAACCCGCACACCGCGCTCGAAGACCCGCTCGTATCTTGCCTCCAGTGAAGGGCGGCCGGGCGCATGGCCTGGCCGTTCGAGGTGGCTTTCGGGTCCTTGTGAGCCGGCGCACTCCAGGACGAGGCGGCACAACGACTTTCCGATCGGCCAATGAGCAAACGGCGGCGGGCCGGACTCAAACGAGGGTAAGGAGGCTAGGGACCCATGGCTGAGGCTGAAATCAATGAGATGTTCGAGCAGGCCGCACAGGAGTGCGAGAACCTGACTTCTTCGTGCGATCAGGCGTCGGAGCAGATCGGTGACCTGGTCAGCAAGGTCGAGAAGCTGGGCGAGCGCGCGGAGAAGGAGCAGGGGCTGGCCCACAAGGCGTTCGACCAGCTGAGCGAACGGCTGGAAGAGGCCAAGTCCGGCCTGGAGAGCACGAACGAGACCACGCGCGAGAAGCTGGCCTCCCTCCAGGACAAGGGCAACGAGGTCCAGGACAAGGTCCAGGAGATGCTGGACAAGGTCGAAGAGGTCCTGCAGGCCCTCGACGAGAAGAAGGCCGAGATCGCCGATGCGATCTCGAACGCCGAGGACGAGGCCGAGGAGGAGCTGGAGGCCCTGTCCGAGAGCGTGGGTGAGCTGCAGGAGAAGGCCGAGAACCACCTGGCCGAGGCCGACGAGTTCATCAACCAGTTCAAGGACCACGTGGACAGCGTCCGCGAGGCCCTGAACGACAAGAAGGAAGACCTGATGTCGACGGCGCAGGACTTCACGAGCAACCTGACCGACAAGCTGAACGGCTGGGTGAGCAACGTGGAAGACCTGATGAGCAACGGCGACACGATGGTCAACGACCTCCAGGACAACCTGGGCAACCTGGCCGAGACGGTCCTGGACGCGCTCAAGGAGAAGTTCATGGACGCCGTGGTGGACGCGCTGGGCTCCAACTTCGAGCCCCTCGACGGCGCGTTCCAGGCCTTCGAGGCGCTGTCGGGCGTGTGCGGCGGCGACCTGGAGGGCGCGATCGGCGGCATCACCGACTCGGTCGGGCAGGTCACCGACCTCATCGAGCAGGTGAAGCCGGTGGTCGAGCTGGTCCAGCAGTTCCTGTAATCCCCACCTGAAGAGAGAAAAGGAGCAGACAAATGGCGGTTTCTAGGGACGCGGGACTCGGCAATCTCGAGTCATTCATCGCCCAGGTGGTGGAGACCAACGCGGCGTACCAGGGGGCCAACTCCAAGCTGGAGGGCCTCAACGACGACATCGACAAGGCCGAGGACGAGCTCGAGGAGAAGATCGACAAGCTCAAGGACGAGGTCCAGAAGTGGACCGAGGAGTTCCTCCAGGAGCACCAGGAGAACGTCCAGGGCCTGCAGACGCTCATCGAGGCGGTCGAGAGCATGATCGACGAGCGGCTGGCGGAGGCGATCTCGACCATCGAGGAGATCGCGAAGACCGTCTCGGACGAGTGCAACGACCACGCCGAGGGCATCGCCTCGCAGTTCGAGGACCTGGCCAACGAGGGATACCAGATCGTCAAGAACGGCGTCAAGGAGTGCGAGGACGCGGTCAAGGAGCTCGGCAACGCGGCCAAGGAGACCTTCGACGACCTCGAGGACGGCGTGGAGGACCTGAAGAACAAGGCCGAGGAGGCGAAGAACGCCACGGTCGACACGTTCAACGACGTGGCCGACAACGTGAGCGACGCGCTCACGAGCGCGGTGGACAGCGCGCACGACGCGTTCAACACCGGCCTGGAGCAGGGCGGCGAGTTGCTGAGCAACGGCCTCAACGCCGTCGAGAACCTCCTGACCGAGGGCTTCAACCTGTTCGGCGGCGAGTCCGGGAACATCGGCGACATGCTGATGCAGATGGGCCTCGACATCCTGAGCAACGCGGCGAGCAACATCACCGACACGCTCATGGAGAACCTGATGGAGGCCTTCGAGGAGATGATCAAGAGCTTCATCGAGGCGCTCATGCAGGAGATCGCGAAGAGCATCGCGATGATGGGCTTCGGCGCGGCCACGTCCGCGGCGCTGTCGCCCTACATCCCCGTCCTGGCCGCCTGCAAGGCGGTCGCGACCACCATCAAGACGCTGCTCGACGCCATCTGACGAGGCCCGTGGATTTCGCCCGGCAGGCCTCGAGCCTCGGGCTTCAAGGAGTTTGAGACATGGCAGACGCGGTTATCCAGATCATGAACGACGTGAGCGAGGCGCTCCCCCCGCTCATCCCCGGCGTGACCGAGACCATCGAGCAGGGCGAGGCGGTCAAGGAGAAGGCCGAGGAGGTCATCGAGTACTTCGAGGACACGCTGGCCAAGGCCAAGGAGCGGTTCGAGCAGGTGGAGGAGGCCATGGAGGCCTTCGCCCAGGAGCGCGAGCAGAGCCTCCAGGAGCTGCAGGCGGCCATCGAGGACCTCGAGCAGACCGCGATGGAGAAGCTGGAGCAGGAGATCGAGGAGGCGCGCGGCCTCGTCGAGAACGCGATCGGCGCCGCCAAGGAGAAGATGGGCAACCTCAAGGACCTCATGAACGAGGAGCTGGAGGAGGTCCAGGAGGGGCGCGAGGCGTTCGCGGACGCCCTGGACGCGGTCAACAAGATGGTCGGCTCGGGCAAGAGCAAGCTGACCGAGGGGTTGAACGCGGCCAAGGAAGAGACCGACAACCTGATGGAGAAGCTCAACTCGGCCAAGGACTCCCTCACGGAGACCGTGGGCAACCTGTCCGAGAAGATGTCGAACCTGCAGGAAGAGGCCAGCAGCCGCCTCGACCAGATGCTGCAGGCGACCAACTCCAACCAGCAGGAGCTGGACGGCGGCCTGCAGAACATCCTGTCCAACATCATCCAGGAGCAGGTCGACTCGATGGTCAACGAGATGACGGCCAAGGTCAGCGAGGAGCTGAAGGACCTCCTGGACCAGGCCATGGACCACGTGAAGGAGACCCTGGGCGGGCTGGCCGAGCAGGTGTTCGGCGGCACGGACGAGAACCAGGGCGCGCAGGCGATGCTCGAGCCCATCTTCGACACGCTGGAGCAGTGCCTCAAGCCGGCCGAGGTCTTCATCGACGCCATCAAGGCGGCGGCCAGCCTCGTGGGCGTGGACCTGTAGAGCTCTAGGTCAGCAAACCAGAGCGATTGGCAAGAAAGAAAGGTAACGGAGGTTTCAAGTGGCTGACCTCGAGACGGCAGGAACCGATCTTCTGGAGAAGATCAAGGAGCTCATGAAGGACTTCCCGACCGCCGCCAAGGCGTTCGAGGAGTGCGAGGAGAAGCTGGACAAGGCCAAGTCCGACGTCGAGGAGGACTACGAGGACTTCGAGGAGAAGGCGGAGGCCTTCCTCGACCAGCTCAACAACGACCGCTCGGACAACCAGTCCGAGGTGCAGGACACGAAGGCGGCGATCGAGGAGCTCAAGGCCAAGGTCCTGGAGTCCGCGCAGGACGCCAAGGACAAGATGGACGACGCCAAGGAGCAGATCAACGAGTTCGCGGAGCAGGCGGTCGAGGCCCTGGAGCCGAAGATCAAGGAAGTGATGAAGAAGGTCCACGAGGCTTCGAAGGCCCTCAAGGAGAAGGCCGACGAGATCGAGGAGGCCGTGGACCAGATCTCCGGCGAGGTCTCGGACTTCCTGAACAACGAGATCGTGAACGCCTTCACCGAGTTCCAGAACGAGGTGGCGGAGAAGGCGTCCGAGGTGGCCGAGCACATCGTGGGCGAGGTCACCGACACGCTCACGCAGAACGCGGAGAACCTGGGCGAGAAGCTGACCACCTTCACCGAGGACCTGCAGACCAAGATGACGGAGACGGGCGAGTCGGCGATGCAGTCCGCGCAGGAGGCGCTCACGCAGTGCTTCGACCAGCACCGCGAGATGTTCAACACCATCCTGCAGCTGGGCGAGCAGCTGAAGGGCGTCCTCGAGCTGCTGTCGAACGGCGTCAACCAGGCGGGCGAGGTGGTCGGCGAGTGCACGGACACGGTCAAGATGGGCGTCGAGACCACCAGCACCGGCATCAACCTGGTCATCGAGACCCTGCAGGCCCTGTTCGAGGTGTTCGAGAGCATGGCGTTCTGATCGTCGGCGGCCGCGCCCGGCCGTGCGCGGCCCCACCACGGACCCAGGGGCCCCTTCGTATGGGCTCCTGGGTCCTTTCGTTTTCGCGGTCCTCGGCCGCGCGGGCAGGGGAAGCGCGGCCTGCGGGTCTCGTGGTTTTGGCTAGAATGAGGCGCCCGGGTCCTTCGAATGGCTGAACTCAACGAGCTGCTCCAGCAGGCCGTGAGCGAGGCGGACTCCCTCTCCCTGGAGTCGGCGCACGCGCAGGAGACCGTCGAGCGCCTGATCCGCCAGGCCGCCGCGCTGGAGATGACCGTGGACGCGGGCGTGTCCGAGACGCGCCTGCGGCTGGAGGCGCTGTCCGTCAGGCTGAACGAGGCGGAAGGCGAGCTGGCCCAGGAGGGAGCGCACGCGCGCGCCTCCCTGCAGGTGGTCGAGTCCACGTCCGGCGAGCTGCGCGAGAGGATGACGTCGTTCCTGCACGAGGCCCGGGCGGACCTGGGCGCCCTGCGGGCCGAGCGGGACGAGCTGCGAGCGGAGGTCGACCAGCGCGGCCACCACGCCTCGGAGGGCATCGCGCGCGCGGTGCAGCGGGTGCGCGACCTGGAGGCCGCGGCCGAAGCGCGGCTGGGCCACGCGCGGCACGAGATCGCCGCCTTCCGCGCCCTCGTCCACGACGGTCGCACAGCGGTGATGGAGCGCCGCAACGCGCTGCTGCTCGAGATGCGGCGGCTGGAGGAGGGGGCGCGGGCCCGCCTCGAGTACGTCTCCCAGACGTACGACACGATGGCGCAGAACGTCCAGGAGCAGGCGGCCGACGTGCAGGGAGCGCTCAAGAACCTGTCCGAGCAGGTGGCGGCCGGCGTCACGCGGCGCCTGGGCCACGACGCGGTCGAGGCGCTGCAGCGGTCGTGCGCGCCGCTGCGCGACGCGATCGGCGAGCTGGACGCGTTCGGCCGCCGTACGCGGCTCGACTGCGACAAGCGCTTCGACGGCATCGCGGACCAGGTGGAGAAGGTCACCTCGGTGCTCGAGCGGCTGCGCCGGCCGCTGGACCTGGTGAAGGAGCACCTGCGCTAGCGCCATGGCGGAACGCGACGAGTCCGTCGGCAACCTCGAGGCCTTCCTGGCCGAGACGCGCCAGGCGCGCC
>JAICEW010000254.1 GCA_025923995.1 Vicinamibacteria bacterium
CGGGCGCGCGGGATGGTCGGGGTGGCTGTGGTAGTAGCCGACGATCTCGCGTCCGGCTTCGCGCGCCTCGCGCTGCACGCGGATCAGGTCCTCGGGCGCGATCTGGTAGCGCACCCGCGGCGACTCGGTCTCGCGGTTGTCGACGCGCACCACCTCGCGGACCGTGCGGTCCTCGCCGACCAGCACGCCGCAGACCTCGAACGGATAGCCCGCGCGGACCTGCTCGAGGATGCGCTCGGCGAGCAGGCGGGGGATCCTCACAGGTAGCGCTCGCCCCCGTCCGCGAGCAGCGCGACGATGCGGGCCGGACCCTTGGCCCGTCGCGCGACCTCGCGCGCCGCCCACAGTGCGGCGCCCGCGGAGTGGCCGATGAGCAGGCCGTCCGTCTCCAGAGCCTCGCGGCAGGTGCGGTAGCCGTCCTCGGTGCGGACGTGGATCTTCACGTCCTCGACACCGGGATCGTAGACCTCCGGCACCCTCGCGGTCGGCAGGTGCTTGAGCCCCTCCAGCCCGTGCAGCGGCTCGTCCGGCTCGACCGCGACCACCTGCACGCGCCGCGACCGCTCGTGCAGGTAGCGGCCGGTGCCGACGATGGTGCCGGTCGTGCCCAGGCCGGCCACGAAGTGCGTCACGCGTCCGCCGGTCTGCTCCCAGATCTCGGGACCGGTCGTGCGGTAGTGGGCCAGCGGGTTGGCGGGGCTGCGGTACTGGTCCGCGTAGAAGTAGCGGTCCGGCTCCGCGTCGACCCTGCGGCGCACCTCCTCGAGGGCGCCGTCCGATCCGTCGAAGGCCGGCGTCAGCGTGAGCGTCGCGCCGTACGCCTCGCAGAGCCGCCGGCGGTCGGCGCTCACGCTCTCGGGCATGACCAGCTCGACCGCGTATCCCCGCGCGCGGCCGACCAGGGCGAGCCCGACCGCGGTGTTGCCGGAAGAGGAGTCGATGATGGTGAGCCCTCTGCGCAGCGCGCCGCCGCGCTCGCCTTCCAGCACCAGCGAGCGCGCCGTGCGGTCCTTGACCGAGCCGCCCGGGTTGAACCACTCGCACTTGCCCCAGATCTCGACCCCCTCGGGAACGCCCGGCAGGTGGACGCGCACGAGCGGCGTGTGGCCGATCGCGTCCAGCACGGACGCGAAGCGCGCCGCGGCCAGCGCGCTGCTCATCGCGTCACCGCGGGCTCCGGCGCCGGCGTGAAATGGCAGGACCACTCCAGGTCGCTCAGCTCGCGGATCGTCGGCTCGTCGCCGCAGACGGCGCACTTGGGGTTGCGCCGGACCTTGAACGTCCGGAAGGTCATGCCCAGCGCGTCGTAGGTCAGCAGCCGTCCGACCAGCGGCTCGCCGCGGCCCAGCAGCACCTTCACGGCCTCGGTGGCCTGGATGAGACCGATCACGCCAGGCAGCACGCCCAGCACGCCCGCCTCGTCGCACGAGGGCGCCATCTCCGACGGCGTCGGCTCGGGATAGAGGCACCGGTAGCACGGGCCCTGGCGCGGAGCGAAGACGGAGGCCTGGCCGTCGAAGCGGAAGATGCTGCCGTACACGACCGTCTTGCCCAGCAGGACGGCGCCGTCGTTCACGAGGTACTTGGTCGAGAAGTTGTCGCAGCCGTCCACGATCACGTCGTACGGGGCCAGGATCTCGCGCGCGTTGGCGGCGACCAGGCGCACGTCGTGGCGCACGACGCGCACGTCGGGGTTGAGCGCCGTCAGCGTGGCCGCGGCCGACTCCGTCTTGGGCCGGCCCACCGAGGCGTCCGTATGGAGCACCTGGCGCTGCAGGTTGCTGCGGTCCACCACGTCGTCGTCCACGATGCCGATGGTGCCGACGCCGGCCGCCGCCAGGTAGAGGCCCGCGGGCGAGCCCAGTCCGCCCGCGCCCACCAGCAGCACCTTCGAATCGAGCAGCTTGCCCTGGCCCGCCTCGCCGATCTCGGGCACCTTGAGGTGGCGGCTGTAGCGCTCGCGCTGCGTCGCGCTGATCGCGCGCGGGACCGTGAAGGGCAGCCCGGCTTCCTTCCAGCGCCCGAAGCCGCCCGCCATCGACGCGACGTTGCGGTAGCCCAGGTCCTGCAGGGTGCGCGCCGCCAGCGCGCTGCGCGTGCCGCCCGCGCAGTAGACGACGATCTCGCGCTCGCGGTCGGGCACCTTCTCCTCGATGCGCAGCTCGAGGAACCCGCGGGGGATGAAGAGAGCCTCGGGGACGTGTCCCTGGCTCCACTCGTCGGTCTCGCGGACGTCCAGGAAGAGCGCCTGGCCCTGGCGGCCTCGCGCGTCCTCGACCGACACCTCGCGGATGCCGGCCTTCACCTGGCGGATGACGTCCTTGAACGTCGTCATGAGTCCTCCCGCGGGAACCCGGGGAGGGCGCGAGAGAAGGGAGGAAGGCCCGACAGGCCCGTGCGGCGGGCCCACGCGAGGGTTATCGTATCACGAGGGCCGGGAGCGCGTCGCGGGGCGCTCCGGACCCGCGTGCTAGAATCCGCGCCTTCCCATGGAGAAGTCCCTCGAGGGCGATCTCGCCTCCGTCGAGGTGCCGGACCTGCTGACGTTCCTCCACCAGGGGCAGCGCAGCGGCGTCCTTGCCATGGAGCGCGCCGACCAGGAGACCAAGCTCTACCTGCGCGGCGGCAGCCCGGTGTACGCCGCCTCCACCCGCGACGACCTGAGGCTGGGCGCGTTGCTGGTGCGCCTCGGCCGCCTCGGCCAGGGCGCCCTCGACGAGGCCCTCGGCCAGCAGCAGGCCGCGGGGCCGCGGCTGGGCCAGATCCTCGTCGCCTCCCAGCACATCACCGAGGCGGAGCTGGGGTCGTTCCTGAAGGTGCAGGTCTCGGAGGTGATCTTCGAGACCTTCGGCTGGGAGGACGGCTGGTTCTCCTTCTACGAGAAGGTGCCGCCTCCGCACACCGCCGTCACGCTGGAGATGGCGCTGCAGAACCTCCTGATCGAAGGCGTCCGCCGCATCGACGTGCGCCCGCGGCTGGCCGAGGTCTTTCCCGACCTGGCCCTCGCGGTCGAGATGGTGGTGAACCCCGACCGGGTGAAGCACATCGCGACCCTCACGCCCGAGGAGTGGAACGTGCTGTTCCTGCTCGACGGGCGGCGCAGCCTGTCGGAGATCTGCCGCCTGGCCGGCGACGTGGACGAGGCGTCCACGCTGCAGATCCTCCACGTGCTGCTGCGGGCCCGCTTCGCGATCGTGGTGGAGGCGCCCCCCGCCACCCCGTCGCAGGCGGCGCCCGTCATCATCCCGGTGCCCGACACGGGCGACCCCTTCGCGCCCCGGCCGGCCTCGACGCCGGTGCGCGTCTCCGTCGAGTTCCCGACCGGCATGCGCAGCGCCAAGGTCGCGGACGACACCAAGGAGATCGTCACGCCCAAGGCGGTGCAGTACCTCGCGAACACCGGCAACGTGACCGTCTCGCGCCTGGTGCTGGTGGCCGACGGCAAGGAGACGTCCTTCCCGCTCTCGCGCGACGCCTACACGCTGGGCCGCCACCGCAACAACGACATCGTGATCTCCGATCCCAAGGTGTCCTCCTTCCACGCCCGCATCGACCGCAGCGCGGAGGGCTTCACGCTCAACGACCTCAAGAGCCGCAACGGGACCTTCCTGAACGGCAAGCGCATCGAGACGGGCGTGCTCAAGACGGGCGACGAGGTGCGGCTGGGTACGGCCCGGCTGCTCTACAAGATCGATTACACGAGCGGGTGATGAGAGCAAACCTGGCGTTCCTCCTCTTCGTGGCGTTCGCGTCGGCCGCCGGCGCGTCCGACGCGCCCGAGAAGTGGGTCCCGATGTTCAACGGGAAGGACCTCACGGGCTGGACTCCGAAGTTCACCGGCTCGCCGCTGGGCGAAAACGTGTTCGACACGTTCCGCGTGCGGGACGGCGTGCTCACGGTCTCGTACGACGGCTGGGACGAGCTGCGCGGGCGGTTCGGCCACCTGTTCTACGAGCGCAAGCTCTCGCACTACCGCATCCGCCTCGAGTACCGCTTCACCGGCAAGCAGGTCGCGGGCGGCGAGCCGTGGGCGCTCATGAACAGCGGCATCATGCTCCACTGCGAGCCCGCGTCGAGCATGCGCCGCGACCAGTCCTTCCCCGTCAGCATCGAGGCGCAGTTCCTCGGCGACGACGGGACCGGCAAGCGCACGACCGGCAACCTGTGCTCGCCGGGCACGAACGTCGAGATCGCGGGGAAGCTCGTCACCGAGCACTGCCCGCGGACGAGCACGGTGGCGGTGCCGCCCGGCGAGTGGACGCGCTTCGAGGTGGAGGTGCGCGGGAGCCGCAGCGTCCGGCACATCGTGAACGGCGTCGTGACCGCGGAGTACGCGAAGCCCCAGTACGACCCGACCGACGCGGACGGCAAGCGGGTCATGGGGTCGGGGCCCCTGGAGCTGGGCGAGGGCTACGTGGCGCTGCAGGCGGAGAGCCATCCGGTGGAGTTCCGCAACGTGGAGCTGCTCATCCTCGAGCCTTAGCGTGTCATGGCGATCGTGGTGACCGGATCGGTGCGCTAGACTCCGCGGCTCATGCCCGACATCCAGCCCTTCGCCGGAATCAGGTACCGCGTGAGCGACGCGGAGCTGCCCAGGGTCCTGGCGCCGCCGTACGACGTGATCCCGCCGTCGTACCAGGACGAGCTCTACGCCCGCGACGCGCGGAACATCGTGCGCGTGGTGCTCAACCGCGAGCCGGGCGATGCCGCCTATCGCGAGGCCGGGCGCGCGTACCGGTCGTGGCTGGGGTCCGGGGTGCTGGCCGCCGACGACGCGCCGGGCCTCTACGTGCTCGAGCAGGCATTCGCGGCCGCCGGGCGCACCCACACTCGGATGGGCCTGCTGGCCCGCTTCCGCGCCACCGACAAGAGCGCGGGCGAGGTGCTGCCGCACGAGCACACGCGCGCCGCCGCCAAGGAGGACCGCTACAAGGTCCTGCGGGAGACGCGCGCGAACTTCAGCCCCATCTTCCTGATGAGCGAGGACCCCGGCGGCGCGTTCGCCGCCGCCCTGGAAGCCGCGCGCCGCGAGTCGCCGGTCGCGGCCTACACGGACGACGGCGGCACCGAACATCGCATGTGGCGTGTGACCGAGCCGGCCTCGCTGGCCGCGTTCCAGCGCGCGCTGCGCGCCAAGGCGTACATCGCGGACGGGCACCACCGGTACGCGACCGCGCTGCGCTACCGCGACGAGGTGGCTGCCGAGGGCGCCTGGACGTTCGGCTACTTCACGCCCCTCGACTCACCGGGCCTGCTGGTGCTGCCCTACCACCGCCTGCTGAGCGCCGGCCCGACCCTGGCGGAGGCGCGGGAGACGCTGCAGGGCGCGTTCCTCGTGAACGACGCGCCCGACGCCGCGTCCGCCGCGCGCGAGGCGGCGCAGTCGACGATGCCTTATGCGTTCGCGCTGGCCGAGCCCGGAGGCGGTGCGCTGGTGGCGGAAGCGCTGCCGGAGGCGGAGGACCTGCTGCCCGCGGACGCTCCCGCCAGCCTGCGCGCGCTCGACACCTACTTCATCCACCAGGCCGTGATGCCGCGCCTCTTCGGGCTCGACGACGCGGCCGTGCGCTACGTGCACTCCCAGGCCGAGGCCGAGCACGCGCTGTCGATCGGACAGTGCCGGCTGGCTCTCCTGCTGAGGGCCACGCCGGTGCGCCAGATCGTGGACGTGGCCGAGGCGGGCGAGTCCATGCCCGCCAAGAGCACGTTCTTCCACCCCAAGCTGCCCTCGGGGCTGGTGATCCACCCGCTGATCGCCTGACGGCGCGCCGCGGCCCCGCGCGCGGCCCGTCCCGATCGTGACCCGGTCAGAAGTACAGGACCGACAGCACGTGGAAGAACAGCAGCACGAGCACCAGGATGGCCAGGCTCACGTGGAGCTGCAGCCCCGACTGGTGCACCCAGCCGTCCGCGGTGTTGGCGATCGCGTGGCGATGGATCGCGGCCGGCGACGCATCCGACTGCGCTCGCCACCAGAACATCGCCTTGGCCAGGTGGCCGCCCTGCGCCACCAGCAGCATGGCGACGAGCGCCATGAGCAGCCAGCTGAGCGCGCCGCGGCCCGCGCGTCCGCCGGTGTGCGCGAGGACGATCAGGAGCAGGGGAGCGCCGTTCAGCGCGTGGACCTCCCGCAGGCGGGACAGCAGGCGCGGGTCCGCGCCGCGCCAGCGCCGCAGCGCCGGCAGCAGGAGCTGGCCGGCGATCAACGCCATGCCGGCGCTGCCGGTCGCCAGCTTGAAGAGCCGCGCCTCGCCGAGCGCGGCGAGCGTGGCCAGCGGCCCGACGCTGACGCCGCCCGCGTGCAGCGCGAAGGGCAGGACGGAGGCGCCCATGAACGCGAGCAGGATCGCCTCGCGCAGGACGTGCGGGTGCGGCGCGAGCCCGACGGGTAGCGGGTGCGGCAGGTTGCGACTTGCAGTTGCCATGGCGTGATCACTCCAAGGGAAGGGCCACCACGACCCCTCCCATGACGTCGTTCAGCTTGAAGTCCTTGCGCGGGCTCTCGGCGTGGCCGTTGTGGCAGCTCACGCAGGCCTCCGAGACCGCCACGTCGGGGTAGAGCGACATGAAGTAGCGCTTGCCGCCGACCTCTTCCGTGCTGCGGTACACCGCGTCGGGCGCCTGGGCGACGGCCGCGAGGCCGCGCGTCTCGAAGTCGGTGCGCGGCATGTTGGCCTTGTTGATCGCCCAGGCGCTGATGAGCGCGTAGCGGAAGCCACCCGACTTCGCGGCGCGCTGCGCGCCCATGCGCAGCATCTGCGAGGGCAGGGGCAGGCCCTTCTCCTCGCGGAACTGCTCGGTGGCCCGGACCACCTTCTCCACGTCCTGCAGCCGGTGCACGACCTCCTCGGCGTAGGTCGCGCGGTCGGCGGCGATCACCGCGTGCACGAAGTCCGCGACCTTCTCCGGCGGCACGCCCGCGTTCGCCCCGCCGCCGCGCGCGCACGCGACACCGCAGAGGAGCGCCACCACCCCGCACGTCCACCGCCACGGCATCGCCCTGTCGTTCATCGTGTCCCCCCGTTGATTCCATCCGGAGCCGGCTCGAGCGCACGCACCATGGCGATCGCATCCGCCGTGCGCGCGGGCCGTCCCCGGAAGTTGTTCGCGACCAGCCGTTCGTCGAGCAGGCTCGCCAGCGCCAGCGGCAGCCCGTGGCAGTCCATGCAGACCAGCCTCGCCATGCGGTCCGGCGGGCCCAGGGTCAAGGTGTTGCGGTGGTGCACCGCGACGCGCCTCTTCCCGTCGGCCTCCGTCTCCAGGCGAGGGAGGTGGCAGGTGGCGCAGGTCACCGCGTCGGCGCCCGGCCGCGCCCCCGCGGCGCCGGCCCGCCAGGCCTGGCCGTGGGGGGAGGCCAGGTACGCGCGCGAGTGGGCGTCGTCGTGGCAGAGGAGGCAGGCGTCGACCGCGGCCCGGCGCGTGTCCGCGGTGTGCGCGTCGTGGCAGGTGGAGCAGCGCAGGTGTGGCGGCGCCGCCTCGCGCATGGGCAGGCGCGCGTCGCTCGGCCCCAGGTCCGCGAGACCCACCGCGCGCCGCACGCCGTGCTTGCCGGAGCGGAACGTGCGGTCCTCGTACGCGTGGCAGCCTGCGCAGGACGCGTCCGACGGCTCCCGCCGGAACCCACGCTCCTGGGGATCGTGGCACTGCGGGCAGCCGATTCCGGCCCCGGCGTGCGCGCTCGCCTGCCAGCGCGCGACGAGCCCGGGATCCAGGGGCTCCCCGGGAGGGAAGCGCACCTCGGGAGGCGGCTGCCGCGGCGGGACCGCGCGCTCGAGCACGCCTCGCGTCGCCAGCAGGTCCGGCTCCGCGGTGTGCCGGGCCAGGAACGCGACGTTGAGGGCCGAGTTGTCGTGGTAGTTGTGGCAGCCCGCCTGACCGCAGGACGAAGGTGCGAACGAGGCGTGGCTCGCGCGCTTGCCCGGCACGTCGTCGTGGCAGCCGAAGCAGAAGCCGCTGTCCACGGTCACGCCGCCCGCGGCCCGCTCGTGCTCGCCGTGGCACGTCACGCACTCCCGGGCATCCAGCCGGGCGATCGTGGGCGCCCAGCGCGGATCGTCGAAGAGGGCGGGAGGGTGGGTGTCCGGCGCCCGCTCGGGCGCGTGGCACGACGTGCAGCCCTCGGTCGCGACGCTCCGGAAGGCCCGATGGCAGCTCCCGCAAGACTCCTCGAAGACGTGGTGCCCGTCGGAGGTGGGGCCGGGCACGAAGACCGTCCTGTCCGCGCCCAGGAACGCGGCCGACAGGCAGGCGACGGCCAGCGCCAGCAGCGTCCCCACCTTGAGGCGGAGAGGGACACGAAGGGCGCGGAGCAGCAGGAGGGGCGGCTCGAGCATGATCGCAACTATGGATACGGGCCGTCAGGCCCGACCGGACGGGTCAGGCCTGGCTGTCGACTTCTCCGAGCGCGGACAGGAGCGCTGGTTCGTATTTCTTCATCACCGCACGGGCGAAACCCAGGCTGCCCTTCTTGCCGATGGCGAGGCACTGGTAGTAGTTCCGTCCCAGCATTCGCAGCAGGATGTTCACGCGGGCAGTGGTGATGAGGATGTCCTCCGCGCAGAGGGTGTCCATCCCCAGCAGCTCGAGTGCGCGCAGGTTGGCCCGCACCACCTCGCCGAAGGAGGCGGAGGCCGCGGAGGCGTCGAAGGCGGCGTCCGCCGAGCAGCCGCCGATGGAGAGGCCGCTCTCGAGGTTCACGAGGTCGGTCGCCACGAACTCGGGAACCTGCTCCCGGAACTCGCCCAGCACCGCGTCGAGCCTCATCATCTGTCCCCCTCCGCCGGCGACGCCGGCCGCGCCCTCCAGCAGGTCCTCGAACACCACCTTGACCGGCGCCGTGTCGTGGTCCTGCCTCTGCTCGTCGAGCTTGACCAGGCAGCGCAGCAGGATCTCCTGGGCGGCCTCGCGTATCTTCCGCACGTTGCGGGCGCACTTGCGGTGGATCTGGATCTCGCCCGCGGGCCAGCAAAGGATGGAAGCGGCCGCGTCGGGACCCTCGATCCCGTTCGACTGCGCGTCGATCAGCTCGCCCTCCTGGAAGAACAGGAAGCCCGTCTTGCCGTTCACGTGGACTTCCAGCGTGCAGGACTTGCGCTCGATCTCGATGAGCTGCGTGAGCGTCGGCAGCGAGAAGCCCTGCACGTAGCCGCGCGCGCCTTCCAGGGCCTCGCGGATGCGCTGGACCAGCGTCTCCGCGCGCACCGGCTTGGCCACCACCTGCGTCACGCCCATCTGCCGCAGCTCCTCCTCCACCTCGGGCGACACGCCGCCCGACAGGGCGAGGAACGCGATGTCCGGCCGCGTGCGGCTGACGTGGCCCAGCAGGTCGATGCCGTCGATCCCGGGCATGCGCAGGTCGCTGATCACGACGTCGATCGTCTCCGCGTCCAGGATCTGCATGGCGATGGCGCCGCTGGGCGCCGTCCGCACCTCCACCTCGGGCGCGAAGTGGGGCAGGCTCTGCTTGAAGCTCTGCAGGAGCGCGTCGTCGTCGTCCACCAGCAGCACCTTCGTCATCTCTAGGCCGCGTCCGTGGCGAAGCAGCGCTCGAGGGACTCCCGGAAGCGGGCGGCGAAGACCGCCGCCCCCGGGTCGTGTCGCACGAGGCCGACCGTGAGCGGCCCCAGCGGCGTCGGCAGCTCCAGCAGGTGCAGCACGCGCTCGTCCGGGAGCCGCAGCGCGAGGTCCGTCGTGCCGGTGGAGGACGTC
>JAICEW010000255.1 GCA_025923995.1 Vicinamibacteria bacterium
CGATGCAGATGATCGACGACTTCATCAAGCGCCGGCACGGGCAGACGAAGGTGACGTACGAGCACCCCTCGCTGGAGCCGATCCTCTCCGGGACCTACGGCGTCATGGTCTACCAGGAGCAGGTCATGCAGATCGCGTCGGCGCTGGCCGGCTTCACGCTCGGCGAGGCCGACATCCTGCGCAAGGCCATGGGCAAGAAGAAGGCCGACGTCATGGCCAAGCAGATGTCGGCGTTCATGGAGGGCTGCGCGGCGCGGGGCGTCAACGACAAGAAGGCGAAGAAGATCTGGGACCACATGGAGCAGTTCGCCGGGTACGGCTTCAACAAGTCGCACTCGGCCGCGTACGCGTGGCTGGCGTACCAGACGGCGTACCTGAAGGCGAACTACCCCTCCTACTTCATGGCCGCCCTGCTGACCTCGGAGCGCGCGACCACGGACAAGATGGTCCAGTACATCGGCGAGTGCCGCGAGATGGGCATCCGCGTGCTGCCGCCCGACGTGAACGAGTCGGACATGTTCTTCACCGTGGTCCCTGGCGGCCAGGCCCCGCTCCCCATCCGCTTCGGGCTGGCGGCCATCAAGAACGTCGGGGAGGGCGCGGTGGAGGCCATCCTGCGCGCGAGGCAGGAGGGCGGGCGCTTCGAGTCGATGTTCGGCTTCTGCGAGCGCGTGGACCTGCGCGCCGTGAACAGGCGAGTGGTCGAGAGCTTCGTGAAGAGCGGCTCCTTCGACTCCCTCGACGCGCGGCGGTCCGCGCACTTCGCCGCCATCGACCGCGCGATGGAGGCCGGCCAGAAGCAGCAGCGGGACAAGGAGCAGGGCCAGGGCAGCCTGCTGGGCCTCCTGATGGGAGGCGGCGACGGCGCGGCGGGGCCGGTGGAGCGGCTGCGCGACGTGCCGCCCTGGGGCGAGGGCGAGCGGCTGGCGTTCGAGAAGGAGTCGCTCGGCTTCTTCATCACGGGGCACCCGCTGGAGCGCTTCCGCGCCGAGCTCGCGCAGTGGGCCAGCGCCACCGTCGGCCGCCTGTCCGAGCTGGCGGACAAGGAGGTCACCGTCGGCGGCATCATCACCGGGCTGCGTCTCATCAAGACCAAGAAGGGCGACCGCATGGCGTCGTTCGTCCTGGAGGACCTGGAGGGCGGGGCGGAGGCGCTCGTGTTCCCCGAGACCTACAAGAAGGTCGCGGCGCGGCTGGCCGACGACCAGATCGTCCTCGTGAAGGGCAAGGCGGAAGCGCTCGAAGAGGGCAAGGCCCGGCTGCTGGTCTCCGAGGTGCTGCCGCTCGAGCAGGCCAAGATGGCCGAGGCGCGCTACGTGACCATCCGCGTCGCCGTCTCCTCGTGGGACCGGACCAAGGGGGAGCGCCTGCGCGACATCCTGGACGCCCATCGCGGCGAGTGCCCGGTCACGCTGGAGGTGGTCGGGGCGGGGGACTATTCCGTCTCCGTCTCCACCGGCGCCTACTACCGCGTGCGGCCGGACTCGACGCTGCGCACCGAGGTGGAGGGCCTGCTGGGACCCGGCTCGCTGGTCCTGGCCCGCACGAACGGCGCCGCCTCGTGATGCCCTGGACGCATCGCGGCGATGTTTTGTGTTCCGCGTCCCTTTGTGTTCTTCTGACGGCCCATGGCTGCTGACGGCGACTTCGAGGCCCCCCTCCGCGACCTCGAGAAGCGGATCGAGGAGCTCGCGGCCTATCCGGGCGACGCGGCCAAGGAAGCCGAGGCGGCGCGGCTCCGGCGCGAGCTGGACCAGCAGCGGCGCGCCGTGTTCTCGAAGCTGACGCCCTGGCAGAAGACCAAGGTCGCGCGCCATCCCGATCGGCCCTACACCCTCGACTACGTGGAGGCGCTGTTCACCGAGTTCACGGAGGTGCACGGCGACCGTCGCTTCGCGGACGATCCCGCGCTCGTCTGCGGCTTCGCGTTCTACAAGGGCCGGCCGGTGGCGGTAGTGGGGCACCAGAAGGGCCGCGACACCAAGCAGAAGATCTACCGCAACTTCGGCATGCCCAAGCCGGAGGGCTACCGCAAGGCGCTGCGCGTGATGCAGCTGGCCGCCAAGTTCGGCCGCCCCATCGTCACCTTCGTGGACACGCCGGGCGCGTACCCGGGGCTGGACGCGGAGGAGCGCGGGCAGGCGGAGGCGATCGCGGTCAACCTGCGCGAGATGGCCCCGCTGCCCGTGCCCATCATCGTGAACGTGACCGGCGAGGGCGGCAGCGGCGGCGCGCTGGCCATCGCGGTGGGCGACCGCGTCAACATGCTCGAGCACTCGGTGTACTCGGTCATCTCGCCCGAGGGCTGCGCGTCGATCCTGTGGCGGGACGCGGGGCGGGCCGAGCAGGCGGCCGACGCGATGAAGATCACGGCGGACCACCTGAAGGGCTTCGGCATCGTGGACGAGATCGTGCCCGAGCCGCCCGGCGGCGCGAACGTGGATCCGGAGGCGCAGTTCCGCTCGCTGGACCGCGTCCTGGAGGCCCAGCTCGCCGAGCTGTCCGCCGTGCCGACCGCCTCGCTGGCGGACAGCCGCTACGAGAAGTTCCGGCGGATGGGCCGGCTGGGCCAGGAGTTCAAGGACGTGCCGTCGGCCTGACCCGCGCGCCCCGGCGCTCGGCCAGCGCCAGGTTGTTCCGGGCCAGCGCGAAGTCGGGAGCGAGCCGCAGCGCCTCGCGGTACCGCGCGATCGCGCCGCCCACGTCGCCCGCCTCGAACAGCATGTAGCCGAGGTTGTTCTGCGCCGACGCGCGGGCCGGGTCCGCCGCGACCGCGGCCTCGAACGCGGATCGCGCCCGGCCCGCGTTCCCCGCCCGGCTCCACGCGACGCCCGCGTTCTCGTGCAGGTCCGCGCGCTCGGGGGCG
Source organism: Vicinamibacteria bacterium (assembly GCA_025923995.1). Classification (GTDB taxonomy): domain Bacteria; phylum Acidobacteriota; class Vicinamibacteria; order Fen-336; family Fen-336; genus JAICEW01. Next base: position 2,867 of record JAICEW010000255.1, read on the forward strand.
CGCCGCGCCGCCAGGCCGAGCTGTCCCGCGGCGTCCTCGAGCCGCCCCCGGTGGGCGAGGACGTCCGCCGCCTGCTGATGCGAGACCACCAGGTAGTCCCGCAGGCGGGCGGCGTCGGGCGAGGGATCGCGGGGGTCGCGCCGCAGCGCGCGCCATCCGCGTGCGTGCGACGTGTACTCGTCGTTCCCCGGCGCCAGCGCCGCGGCGCGCTCGAGCCGCGCCCCGCCCCCCTCGTCGTCGCCCTGGAGGATCTGCACGATGCCCGCGCGGTGCTGCACCTCGGCCCAGTCCGGCTGCAGGCCGAGCGCCAGGCCGTAGAGCCGGACCGTCTCCGCCAGGTCGCCCTGGTTCATGCGGCTGAAGGCGAGGTTGTTGAGCGCGACCGGATCGTCCGGACGGAGCGCGATCGCCTGCTCGAACTGGGGGATCGCCTCGTCCACGCGGCCCAGGAGGAACAGGGATCGCCCGAGGTTGACCCGCGCCTCGGGATACCGCGGGCGCAGGCGCAGCGCCTCCTCGAGCAGCGGCAGGGCCTCGGCGGGGCGGTTCTTCTCGTTCAGGTGGTGCGCCAGGTTCTGGCAGGCGACGTAGTTGCCGCTGGTGACGGCCAGCGCGCGGCGGAACAGCGTCTCGCTGTCCCTCCAGTGCGCCAGCTCGCGGCGCGTCTGGACGACGCAGGCCAGCACCAGCGCGACGCCAAGAGCCGCCGCCAGGGGGCGCGTCCAGGCGGGGCCGCGCTCGACGCGCTCGGCGGCCAGCCACACGAGCGCGAGGAACAGCCCGACGAACGTGACGTAGGCGTAGCGATCGGCCAAGGCCTGGAAGCCGACCTGCACCAGGCCGATCACCGGCACCAGCATGCCCGCGAACCAGAACCAGCCGACGAACACGTAGGGACGCCGGCGGCGGAGGAGCCAGGCGAGCGCGCACAGCACGAGGAAGAGGATCGCGGCTCCCACGACCGCCGCGGCCGAGAGCGAGCGGCCGGGGTGCGGATAGAACACCGCGAGCCCGGCGGGCCAGAACAGGCGCCGGAGGTAGCCCGCGTACGCGACGAGCGCGTTCGCGACGCGCACGCCGAGCGGGTAGCTCTCGAGCGTGCCCACGGCGCCGCCGGCGCGCTGGACCAGGAAGGTGACGGCGCTCGAGGCCACGGCCAACGCCAGGAACGGAGCCTTCTCCCCGGTGGCTCTCGCGAGCGCCTTCAGCGGCCTGTCGTCCGCACGCACACGGCCCAGGGGCCAGACGTCGAGCAGCACGAGCACGAAGGGCAGCGTGACGAGCATCGGTTTGGCCATGAGCCCCGCGGCGAACAGCGCCAGGGCTCCCCAGGGCTGCCCGCGCCCGCCCGCGCGTGCCCACGCGGCGTAGCTCAGGATCGTGAGGAAGCCCAGCAGCGCGCTCAGCAGCTCCTTGCGCTCGGCCACCCAGGCCACGGCCTCGATCCGGGTCGGGTGCACCGCGAAGAGAGCGGCCACGATCGCGCTCGGCCACACGGCGCCCGTCGAGCGCTGGAGGGCCAGGAAGAGGACGGCGGCGCAGGCCGCGTGGAGCAGCAGGTTCGTGAGGTGGTGCCCGCGGGGCATGAGCCCCCAGAGCTCCACGTCGGCCATGTGCGCCAGCCAGGTCAGGGGATGCCAGTTGGCCGCGTGGCCGGAGGTGAAGGCCCAGCGCACCCCCGTCGCGGAGAGGCCCCCGAGCACGGCGGGGTTGGCGGTCACGTACTGGTCGTCGTCGTAGACCAGGAAGTCGTGGCCCAGCGCCGGCAGGAAGGTCAAGAACGCGAGCGCGGCCAGCGCGAACGCCAGCAGGGGCGTCCGCGGGCCCGAAGGGACTTGGCTCATGGGGATGCCGGGAGCGGGGATGGTAGCACGCGGCCGTGGGCGCCCCGCGCTCACGGGCGAGGCGGCAGGAGGCGGTAAGATCGAGAGGTGAACGCGCGCTCGCCGCGCCTCGTCCGGGGCGCGATCCTGGGGGTCCTGCTGCTGGTCGGGGTGTCGATCGCCTGGACCTATCGGCGCTCGGCCCCGGCCGCGAGGCCGTCGCCCTCCCCGTCGGCGTCGCCCTCGCTCGGCATCCCGCAGATCGCCGGCGCGGCACGCACGCAGAACCTGGTCTTCACCCAGGTCTCGGGAGCCGACTCCAAGTTCAAGCTGACGGCGGGCGAGATGGTGGGGAAGGAGGAGGAGGAGCTCCGCCTGCGCACGGTCGACTTCGAGTTCGACTACATGCAGAAGGGCACGAAGCACAAGGGGCACGTCGTGGCCGACGAGTGCATCTACACGCCCACGCTGCAGAAGGCGGTCTTCCAGGGTCACGTCAAGCTCACGACCGACGACGGCGCCGAGCTGCGGACCGAGCAGCTCATCTATCGCGGCGACAAGCAGATCGCGCGCAGCGAGCTGCCGGTCGAGTTCAGGCGGCAGACGCTGTCGGGCGCCGCCAAGGGCTTCGAGTACCAGGGGCAGGAGGGCAAGCTCGAGATGAACGGCGACGTGCTGGTGCGGGCGGAGCCGCAGGGCAAGCCGCCGCTCGAGATCCGCAGCCAGCGCGCCGTGCTGCTGCGCGAGGAAGGCACGATGCGGTTCACGGAGGCCGTGCAGGTCGACCAGGCCGGCGACCGGCTCACGACCGACCGCTTCGAGCTGGACTTCGGCGAGGACCAGGTCATCTACCGCGCGCGCGCCATCGAGCGGGTGGTGCTGCAGACCTCGAGCGCGCTGACGCCGGGCGCCGCCGCGGCCGGCACGCGCCACCTCAAGTGCCGCAAGCTCGACCTGTGGTTCCGCCCGGACGGGTCGCTGCAGGAGGCGACCGCGGTGGACGAGGCGGTGCTGACCACGGCCGCCGCGCCCAAGGAGCCGCCGGAGCGGCGCCGGCTGGAGGCGGGAGTCATCACGTTCAAGTTCGACGGCGAGGGGCGGCTGGAAGGCCTGCAGACGCTGAAGGAGACGACCTTCACCGCCACGCCGCTGCCGCCCAACAAGGGCGCGGTGCGCACGCTCAAGTGCGCCCGCATGACGGGCGAGATGGATCCCGTCACCGGCCAGCCCAAGCGGATCGAGTTCGACAAGGACGTGGTGTTCACCGAGGGCAAGCGCAGGGGGACCGGCCAGAAGGCCTTCTTCGACGGGGCCAAGAGCGAGCTGTTCCTGGACCAGGGACCACAGCTCGTGGACGGCGACCAGGGCAGCGACCTGACCGCGCAGGGCATCCTGATCGGCACCGGCACGGGCAACGTGACCGCCAACGAGCAGGTGCGCCACCTGCTGAAGAACACGGGCCGCGCGGGGGGCGCGTTCCTGGGCCACACGGACGAGCCCATCCTCATCACCAGCCGGTTCCTGGAGTACACCGCGAAGACGCGCACGGCCCGCTACTGGGAAGGCGCGCTGCTGCGCACCGGATCGGACGAGATCCGCGCGGTCGAGGTCCGGCTGCAGGACCAGCAGGCGGGCGCGCGGCGGCTGGAGGCGGAGGGCAGCGTGATCTCGCTGCTGCACCCCCGGCCGGACACCCCCGAGGCCCGCGCGCCGGCGGTGGTCGAGGCGCGCTCGAAGAAGATGGTCTACGAGGAGGGCAAGCGCCAGATCACCTACGAGGGGGACGTCGCGATCAAGCAGGGCGACATCGCGACGCGCAGCCCGCAGGCGTGGATCGTGCTGACCGCGGACGGCCAGCGGGTCGAGAGCATGACCGCCGGCGACACGGTGGAGGTGGTGCAGGGCAACCGCAAGGCACGCGGCTCGAAGGGGATCTACACGCCCCGCGACGAGATCATGGTCCTCACCGGCGACCACGTGGTGCTGCAGGACCCGCAGCAGAAGGTCGAGGGACGATCTTTGACCTTCCACGTGGGCGACGATAGGATCCTCGTCGACGGCCGGGAGCAGGTCCGCACCCAGACCATCATCCGCGCGCAGCAGAAGGAGCCGCCCTCGCCGTGACCGCGACTTCGCCCGCACGTCCGGCCGCTCCCGCGGCCGAGCGGGGTTCGGCCGTGCTGGCCGCCCGCGCGCTCACCAAGTCGTACGGCCGCCGGCTGGTGGTCCAGCGCGTCAACGTCGAGATCCGCACGGGCGAGGTGGTGGGCCTGCTGGGCCCCAACGGGGCGGGCAAGACGACGACGTTCTACATGATGGTCGGCCTCACCCGGCCCGACAGCGGCCAGGTCCTCCTGGGCGACGCCGACATCACGGCCCTGCCCATGTACCTGCGCGCGCGCGCGGGTATCGGGTACCTGCCGCAGGAGGCGAGCATCTTCCGCAAGCTGACCGCTGAGGAGAACGTGCGCGCGATCCTGGAGACGCTCGGCCTGCCCGCGGGGGAGCAGCGCTCGCAGGCGCGGCGGCTGCTCGAGGAGCTGGGCATCCTGGGCATGGCGAAGCAGCCCGCCTACACGCTCTCGGGCGGCGAGCGCCGGCGCCTCGAGATCTGCCGGGCGCTGGCCACGTCGCCATCTTTCATCCTCCTGGACGAGCCATTCGCGGGCATCGATCCGCTGGCGGTGCACGAAATACAGGGCATCATCGGCCACTTGACGGAACGAGGGATCGGCATCCTCATCACCGACCACAACGTCCGCGAGACCTTGAAAATCACGGACCGCGCCTATATCCTCCGTGAAGGCGAGGTGTTCCGGTCCGGAACGCCGAGCGAATTGGCCTCCGACGAGGAAGTCCGCAGGGTCTACCTCGGAGAATCATTCCAACTGGACGAGCGGGGCCCCCGGGCCCCCGGGGTGTAGCGAGTTTGGCGATCCAACAGAAGCTGGGTCTTTCGCAGCGTCTCTCCCAGCGGCTCATCCTCACCCCCTCGCTCCAGCAGGCCATCAAGCTGCTCCCGCTCACGACGCTGGAGCTGGCCGAGGTCCTGGAGCAGGAGGTGATGGAGAACCCCCTGCTGGAGGAGATCCCGACCCAGGAGGTGATGGCCACCGACGCGGAGCCGGCCGAGGAGCCCAAGGAGCCGGCCGAGCGCGACGACCCGATGTCGGACATCGAGGTGGACAAGTTCTTCGAGGACTACTTCGACGACTCGGCCAGCCGGCGGACGCGCAGCTCCGAGGTCCCGGAGATGCCGCCCATCGAGAACACGCTCACCGCGACCCCTGACCTCTACGACCACCTCACCTGGCAGCTGCACATGGCGGTCTCCGACGAGCTCCTGCTCGAGATCGGCGACGCCATCATCCAGAACGTCGACGAGGACGGGATGCTGAGGGCCTCGGTCGACGAGATCGCCAACATGGGCCCGTACGCCATGGACGAGGTGGAGAAGGCGCTGGCGCTGGTGCAGAACCTGGACCCGGCCGGCGTGGCCGCGCGCGACCTGACCGAGTGCCTGCGCAACCAGCTCAAGAAGCTCGGGCTCGAGGGCTCGCCGACGGACCTGATGGTGCGCGACCACCTGAAGCAGCTGCAGGCGCACCAGTACCCGGAGATCAGCCGCCAGATGGGGCTCACGCTGGACGAGGTGTCCCACCACCTCGAGGTCATCCAAAGGCTCGACCCCAAGCCGGGCCTCAAGTACAGCCCGAATCGCTCGACCTACGTGGTGCCGGACGTGTTCGTGGTGAAGGAGGGCGAGGACTACCGCGTGGTCCTCAACGACGACGGCCTGCCGCGCCTGCGCATCAGCCCCACCTACAAGCGCATGCTGGACGCCAAGGAGGGCAACGCGGAGGAGACGCGCACCTACGTGCGCGAGAAGCTGCGCAGCGCGCTCTGGCTGCTCAAGAGCGTCGACCAGCGGCAGCGGACCATCTACAAGGTGACGGAGTCGATCGTGCGCCACCAGCGCGGCTTCCTGGACCACGGCATCGCGCACCTGCGCCCGCTGGTGCTGCGGGACGTGGCCAGCGACATCGGCATGCACGAGTCGACCGTGTCGCGCGTGGTGGCCAACAAGTACGTGCACACGCCGCGGGGCGTCTACGAGCTGCGCTTCTTCTTCCACAGCGGGATCACCTCGACCATGGGCGAGGCGGTCAGCTCGGTCACCATCAAGGACCGGATCCGCAAGATGATCGACACCGAGGACCAGACGCGGCCGCTGTCGGACGCGCAGATCGCCGAGATCCTGGGCCAGGGCGGCCTGCCCCTGGCCCGGCGCACCGTCGCCAAGTACCGCGAGGAGCTGCGAATCCCTCCTTCCAACCTTCGCAAATCCGTCCACTGACGGCGCATCGCCGCCACCGTTCCCGGGAGGTGGGCAAGTGCTGATCGAGTACACGGGTCGCCAGACCGAAGTCCCCCAGCCACTGAAGACGCTGGCCGAACGGAAGCTCCGGAAGCTGGAGCGCGTGCTGGGCCGCATCACCCACGTCCACGTCGTCCTGGCCGCGGACAGGCACCGTCTCAGCGCGGAGGTGAGCGTGAGCTCGCCCCACCTCACGCTGAGCGCGACCGAGGAGAGCTCCGACCTGGGCGTGTCGCTGGCCACCGTCGTGGACAAGCTGACCCGCCAGGCCCAGCGCCACCTGGGCAAGCTGCGCCAGCGCAAGCGGCGCGCGCCGAAGACCACGGCGCTGTGGTCGGGCGTGATGGCTGCGCGCGAGCCGGGCGACGGCGGTCCGCGCGTCATCCGCAGCCGGCGTTTCGTGGTCAAGCCCATGACGGTGGAGGAGGCCGTGCAGGAGGTCCAGGGCAGCGCCGACGGCTTCCTGGTCTTCCGCGAGGCCACCACCGAGCGCATGAACGTGCTGTTCAAGCGGAAGGACGGCAAC
>JAICEW010000256.1 GCA_025923995.1 Vicinamibacteria bacterium
CAAACGCTGCAAGATCCGGCCACGCCGGACCCGACCGGGCGCGGGTCGCTACGCGTCCGACGCGCGCCGACCCGCTCCCACCGGCTTCTGGATCGGCTTCTTCGGGGCCGCCTTGGGATCCGGCGTCAGCGTCTTGGTGAGAGCCTTCTCGACCTTCTCTTCGATGAAGGCCGCGGTCTTGCCCTCCACCTCGGCGATCTCGCTGATGAGGAGGAACTTGGCGCGGTCCAGCATGCGCTTTTCGCGGAACGAGAGGGCCTTCTTGCGCGACAGGTAGGTCAGGCCCTTCAGCACCATCGCAACCTCATAGAGACTGCCCGTCCGCATCTTGTCCGAGTTCTCCTTGAAGCGGCCCTTCCAGTTCGAGTGATGGTCGATGTTGCCGTCCGAGAGGAGCGAGAAGATCTTGCGGACGTCCGCGGCGGTGATGACGTGCCGGAGGCCGACGCCGTCGGCGTTCTGCTGCGGGACCCACACGCGCGAGTCGTTGGCCAGGATCCGGAGCTGGTAGAGGCTCACCTTGCCGCCCTCCACGGCCCGGGTCTGGATGCTCTCCACGACGCCGATGCCATGGTTCGGGTAGATGACCTTCTCACCAACCTGGAAGTCCACACTGGCCTCTCTTTCTCGCGGGGCGGTTCTTGGGTTTTCGTCGAAGCGTTAGGTAGCGAGCACGGGGCGACCTGAGAGGGTCAGTATATCAAACGCCCATCGCAGGAGCAATCCCGGGACCCGGGCACACGCGCGCTCCCGGGCCCTGTCTCCGACGCAACCGACTGAAATAACCCGCTTTGTGATCCAGCGCACAGGCCGCGCGCGGGTGTGACCGCTAGCCTTGCCGGCCGTAAAAGAACCAAGGCACGCCGCAAGCCGCACTGTCGGCACCGGAGGTGGTCATGCGCCAGGCGCTCAACCTGATCTCGCACACGAGCGGACGGCTCGCGGTCGCGGGAATCGCAATGCTCGCGGCCAGCGGCGCACGGACCGCCGCCGCGGTCGTCTTCGACCTCAACGGGGACGGCCGCAGCGACATCGTCCTGCGCAACCCCACGACGGGCGCCAACCGCGTCATCTTCATGAACGGCACCCAGGTCGTGAACGACGCGCCGCTGCAGCCCCTCACCGACCGCGACTACGTGATGGCGGCGCTCGCGGACTTCAACCTGGACAACAAGTCGGACCTGCTGTGGCGCCACCAGTCCAGCGGCGAGCGCTTCTACTGGACCATGGACGGCGCCAACGTGTCGGGCACGACCGCCCTCGGGCAGAACGTGGACACGGACTGGCGCGTCGCGGGCACCGGCGCGATGGGTGGCGATGCGCGGACGGACGTCGTCTGGCGCCACGAGGCCACCGGCGAGCACGTGTTGTGGATCATGAGCGCGTCGGGCCCGACCGTCTCCGTGCTGCCGGCAGAGACCGACCTGGGCTGGCGCATCGCCGGCGTCGGCGACGCCAACGGCGACGGCCGCAGCGACCTCTACTGGCGCCACCGCGACGGGAGGAACCGCATCTGGCTGATGGGCAACGGCGTCTTCAGCCAGTCGATCAACCTGCCGCCGCGCGACTCCAAGTGGCAGTTCGTCGGAGCGGCCGACTTCGACCTGAACGGCTCGGCCGACATCCTGTGGCGCCATCCCGTGTCGGGCAAGGGGATCATCTGGCTGATGAGCTCGTCCACGATCATCGCCCGCTCGGACGAGCTGTTCGTCACCCACGGCGGCGAGTGGCAGCCCGAGATGCTCGCGGACTACAACGGCGACGGCAAGGCGGACATCCTGTGGCGGCACCAGTCCGCGGGCCAGATGCAGGTCTGGCTGATGGACGGCGAGAACCGGATCGGCCTGGGCAACGTCCCCACGCCCGGCGCCGGCTTCGCCCTGGCCGGCAAGCCGCAGCCGCCCGCCAGCGCGTCCATCTACCTGGCCACGCTGACGCCGGAAGGCGCCGCCAACACGCCGGCCACCGGATCCAGCACCGTCGTGCTCGCGCCGGACGGCCTCTCGGCCAAGATCACGCTCAACTTCACGAACCTGACCACCATGCAGACGGCGGCCCACATCCACGGTCCCGCCGACCCCGGCACCAGCGCCCCGGCGCTCTACAGCGTGCCCATGGGCAGCTTCGGGGACGTGTCGTGGATCATGGAGCCGACCGGCGGGCTGACGGTGACCGACCAGGTGGACGCGCTCCGCACCGGACGCCTCTACATCAACGTGCACAGCACGAACTACCCCAACGGCGAGATCCGGGGGCAGTACCGCATCACCGCCGCCGGTGGCGTGGAGCCACCCATCCCCAACCCGCCGCCGCCCGGGCCGCCGACCGCCGCCCGCGCGCACCGGTTCCTGCAGCAGGCCACGATGGGCGCCACGCCGGCGCTGGTGTCGCAGGTGCAGTCGATCGGCTACGACGCGTTCATCGAGCAGCAGTTCGCGCAGCCGCCGTCGTACTACACCGCGTTCGTGGACGCGGCCTCCACCACCAACGACGGGCAGCGGCTGGGGGCCCTGCGCTCGAAGTTCTTCCTGAACGCGATCTCGGGTCCCGACCAGCTGCGCCAGCGCGTCGCCTGGGCCCTGAGCCAGGTGGTCGTCACCTCCACGAACGACATCCAGGACGGGCGCGGAATGGCCCGCTACCAGGACATCTTCATGCGCAACGCGTTCGGGAGCTTCCACACCCTCCTGACCGAGATCACGCTCGATCCCGTGATGGGCGGCTACCTCAACATGGCCAACAACGACAAGCCCAACCCGGCGACGGGGCGCACCGCGAACGAGAACTTCGCCCGCGAGCTGCTGCAGCTGTTCTCGATCGGCCTGTTCCAGACCTGGCCCAGCGGCGCCCTCAAGCTCGACCAGGACAACGCGCCCATCCCGACGTATGACCAGCCGGTGGTCGAGGAGATGGCGCGCGTCTTCACCGGCTGGACCTACGCGTCGCCCACCTGCACGTTCAACTGCAACACGAACTACCTGTCCCCGATGGAGCTGTCGCAGAACAACCACGACATCGGGCAGAAGACGATCCTCAACAACGTCGTCCTGCCGCCCGGACGCACGGGCTGGGAGGACCTGGGCGACACGATCAACGTGATCTACGGCCACCCGAACGTGGGGCCGTTCGTCTCGCGCCACCTGATCCAGCACCTGGTGACCAGCAACCCCAGCAAGGGCTACCTGGCGCGCGTGGCGCGGGTGTTCGACAACGACGGGACGGGCGTCAAGGGCAACCTGCGCGCGGTGGTGAAGGCCATCCTGCTCGACGTGGAGGCGCGCCGGGATCCCGACATCGACCCGAACTTCGGCCGCCCGCTGGAGCCGGCGCTGTTCATCACGCAGTACGTGCGCGGGATGGGCGCGACCGGCCAGGGCTACGGCCTGGCCGAGCGCGCGGCGCAGCTGGAGCAGCAGGTGTTCGGCGCCCCCACCGTCTTCAACTACTACCAGCCGGACTTCCAGGTGCCGGGCACCACCATCCTGGGACCGCCGCTGCAGATCTACACCGAGTCGAACGCGGTGCGCCGCGCGAACCTGGTGAACACGTTCGTGTACCAGACCATCGGGCTGCCGGGGTACGCCCCCTCCGGCTCGAGCACGGTCAGCTTCACCGCCGCCATGTCCCCGTTCATCCAGAGCGCCGGCAACCCCGGCGGGCTGGTGGACCTGCTGGCCAACCAGCTGATGCCGGGGCGCATGTCGCCGAACATGAGGCAGGTGATCGTCAACGCGGTGACGGCCACGCCCGCCAGCGACCCGACCAACCGGGCGCGCACGGCGGTGTACCTGATCGCCACGTCGCCCGCCTTCAACGTGAACCGGTAGGAAGGAGCCCGCTCATGAGCAATCGCAGAGAGTTCCTCAGGGCCTGCGCGGGGGTCTCCGCCACCGCCATGGCCGCGAGCATGTCGCGCCTGGGCATCGTCGACGCGTTCGCCCAGAGCCACGCCGACTGGCATCGCGGCGGGTTCGACGTGGCCACCGACTACAGGGCGCTCGTGTGCATCTTCCTCGAGGGCGGCAACGACTCGTGGAACACGATCGTCAACATCAGCGACTACACGTCCTACGCCAACATCCGCCAGGGCCTGGCCATCCCGCAGAACCAGCTGCTGGGCGGGATGGTGCCGCCTTCCGACGGGCGCACGTTCGGCCTGAACCCGGCGCTCTCTGCCATCCGGCCGTTCTGGGACACCGGCCGGCTGGCCATCGTGGCCAACGTCGGCTCCCTGCTGGAGCCGCTGGACCGGCCGACGTACCTGGCCCGTCCGGACCTGCGCCCGCCCGCCCTGTTCTCGCACTCCGACCAGGTCTCGCAGTGGCACACCTCGTGCGCCTCGCCCGCGCTGCTCACGGGCTGGGGCGGCCGCGTCGGCGACCGCACGCTGCACATGAACGGCGACATCCCGTTCCCGATGATGGTCTCGATCGCCGGGTCCACGCAGTTCGGCGTGGGCGCGGTCGTGCGGCCCCTGGAGGTGACGAGCGGCGGCACGGTCGGCCTGTCCGGATTCAACACGTCCGCCACGTCGCAGACGCGCTACAACGCGATGAAGCAGCTGCTGGGCGTCGACAACGACATCACCTTCGCCAAGACCACCGGCAACACCACCGGCCGCGCCATCGAGACCAACGAGCTGCTGAGCACCGCGCTCACCACCACGCCGCCGCTCGCGACCGTGTTCCCCAACACCGGCCTGGGCAACCAGCTGCGCATGGTGGCGCGCATCATCAACGCCCGGGCGCTGCTCAACATCCACCGCGAGATCTTCTTCGTGCGCATCGGCGGCTTCGACACCCACAGCGGACAGGCCACCAACCAGCCCAACCTGCTCACGCAGGTGGCCCAGGCCATGGCGGCGTTCTACAACGCGACGGTCGAGATGGGCATCGCAGAGTCCGTCACCCAGTTCACCGCCTCCGACTTCTCGCGGACGCTCCGCTACAACGGCGGCGGCACCGACCACGCGTGGGGCTCGTGCCAGTTCGTGCTGGGCGGCGCCGTGCGCGGCCGCGAGATGTACGGCGACTGGCCGGTCTTCGCGCTGGGCGGCCCGGACGACTCGGGCAACCAGGGGCGGTTCATCCCGACCACCGCGGTCGACCAGTACACCGCCACGCTGGCGCAGTGGTACGGCCTGGCCCCGGGGGACGTCAACGCCGTCTTCCCGAACATCGGGAACTTCAACTCGAACAACCTCGGCTTCCTGTCCTGACCGAAGCCGCTTGAAGAGAGGACCGCGCCTGATGAGCACCATTCGAGCCCTCGTCGTGTCGCTGGCCGCGTGCGCGGCCGTCCCGGCCGCCGCCGACGTCTGGGACATCCAGAGCGACAACGACAACAGCCAGACCACCGACAACGAGCTGATCCACGGGTCCATCCAGCAGCACGACCTGGGCGTCCTCGCGGGAAGCCTGCCGGACGAGGACTGGTACCTGATGGGCCAGCAGCCGCGCTCCTCCTACGAGCTGGTGGTGGACGGCATCTCCGGCGACGTCTCCGACAAGGGCCTCGAAGTGCTCCGCCTGGACTCGACCCTCACCCCCATCCAGACCTCCGAGCCCGTCAGCGTCGGCCTGGACTACGCACGCAGCCTGCGCTGGGAGAACACCGGGGCCACGCCCCTCAACAGCCAGTTCATCCGCATCCGCAGCAGCAACTGCACCACCGACTGCGGGCCGGACGACCAGTACCGCGTGCGCTTCTACGAGACCACGTTCGCGATCCCCCGCTTCAACGTGGCCGGCGGGCAGGTGACCGTGCTCCTCATCCAGAACCCCACCGCGTACGCCGCCGCCGGGCGGGCCTACTTCTGGAACGCGACCGGCGGCCTGGAGCACACGCAGCCGTTCAACGTGGACCCGCACACCTTGTACACGCTGAGCCTGTCGACCGTCCCCATCCTGGTGAACAAGGGCGGGACCATCACCGTGTCCCACAACGCGCGCTACGGCGACCTGGTGGGCAAGTCGGTCGCGCTGGAGCCGTCGACCGGGTTCAGCTTCGACACGCCGATGGTCTGGCGGCCCCGGTAGCTATCGCTCGTCCGCCTTCGCTCGCCGCAGGGAGGCCACCCGGCCGTTCTCGCCCGTCCGCAGGACGACCCGCTCGCCCTTGCGCAGCCCGCGCAGGTCGCGCGGGTCGGCCGCGAACCCCGTCGAGCGTCCGTCCACCTCGATCGTGAGGGTTCCCGCCGCGACGTTCACGTCGAGGACGGGTCCGGTCAGCTCGCGTCCCGCCTCGTAGGCGGGCGCCGGGGGGGCGCCGCTCCAGGAGGGCGCCGCCGGCTCGTCGTCGCCGCGCGGCACCGGACGCCCGTCGATCCAGACCCCCTCGAGGCGGAGCCCGTCGGGGTCGAGCGCCTCGCCGGCGGTCCCGCGGAGCAGGACGAGGTGCGCCGGCGAATCGAGCGTGAGCGGGGACGGGCGCGCGCCCGGCGTCGCGGGGCCCATCAGCGCGCGCGAGACGAACCCCTCGTGCCCGGTGCGCCAGCCGCGTCCCACCAGCGCGTCGAAGGCGGCGCCCAGCGTCGCCGCCGAGGTGGCCGCCGGCGCGCCGGTCAGCACGAGACCCGCGGGCGCGTCTTCCTCCGCCACGACGATCACGCCCGGCCGGCCCACGGCGGCCAGGGCGCGCGCGTGCTCCATCGCCGCTCCGCGGTGCGCCAGCGAGACGTGCCAGCGCACCGTCCCCACGCCCAGCCCGCCCAGCGCCTCGAGCGCCGGCGGCGTGAGCCAGGTGCGGGACGCCAGCCCCCGCACCGATGTCGCGAGCGCCGGGATCACGACCGCGCCGCTCGCGTCGACGGCCTGGCGGGCCGCCAGCAGCCGGGCGTCGCCGACCTCGACCACGCGCGACCCGGCGCGGGCGCCGCCGCAGCCGGCCCACTCGAGGTCGCTCGCCGCGGCCTCGAACGCCACGTCCGCTCGGTACGGGGCGAGGCGGGGCGCCTGCAGGACCTGGCCACCGCGCAGGACGACGTCCGCGAAGGCGCCCGTCTCGTTGCGCGGGAGCGCGTCGTAGACGGCCGGGTCGTGGCGCGCGAGGTCGTCTTCGGCCAGGTCGGCCAGCGTGGCCAGCAGCGCCACGAAGACCAGGCGCGTGAGGTCCGTCGCCGGCCGGCCCGGCGGCAGGCCGCCCGTCTCGATCAGGACGACCGGCGTGCCCCACGCGGTCAGGTTGTCGCCGAACGCGCGTGGGCTCCAGTCCTCGTCGTAGCGCGAGACGCCGCCGGGCACGAACGGCGAGAGCGCGCCGTGGATCGACGTGCACGCGCGCTTGGCCCGCACACGGCCGGGCGTGACCGTGCCCTCCGCGTCGCCCCAGACCGCGAGCAGCGCGATGCTGGCCAGCGTGCCGGCGCCGGTCACGGTGGTGCGGCGGTTCTGGTCGTGCAGGTTGAAGCCCAGCTCGGGCCGCAGGCGGTCGCGGACGGCCTTCAGGAGGTTGCCCTCGGGCGTCGACAGGTTGAGCGCGTCGCGGTTGACGTCGATGGCCTGCGCGTTGCGGCGCTGGAACCGCTCGGCGCCGTCGGGGTTGAGCATCGGGATCATGACGAGCGTGAGCCGCTCGAGGATGCGCGCGGCCGCCGGCTCCTGCGCGTGCGCGAGCAGGTAGTCCGCGGCGTCGAGCAGCGCCGGCGTCGCGGACGGCTCGTCGCCGTGCATCTGCGACCAGAGCAGCACCGTGCGCGGCCCGCCGCCGACCGTGAGCTGCCGGATGTCCCGTCCCTCGAACGACTGGCCCACCGTCTCCAGCTTTAGGCGGCCCGCGTGGCGCGCCTCCAGCGCCTGCAGGCGCTCCACGAGCTCCGCGTGCTTGAGGCAGGGCGCCGCCGTGGGCACCACGCGGGCGGCCGGCCAGGCGTCCCACAGCGACGCGGGCGTCCAGGCGTCGCCGGCGCCCGCGGCGGTTGTGCTCGCGAGGAGGAGGATCGGGATGGCGTATCGCATGCGGTGCGGAGTCTAGCCCGTGCAGGGCCGCGCCGGCCATGGGCTACACTGGGCTTTCGCCGCCGGAGTGGCGAAACTGGCAGACGCGCGGGACTCAAAATCCCGAGACTCGCAAGGGTCGTGTGGGTTCGATTCCCACCTCCGGCACCACCGAGCGGTCCGACCCGTCCGCGCAACCTTCCGGCGACCCCGGGCGTCCAACTGCCGGAGGTCCCAATCGTGAAGATCGGATCCGTCGTGTGGACGGTGGCGCTCGCCGCGATCGCCTTCGAGGTGGCTGGGGCCGGGCGCGACGCCCACGTCATCGTGCTCAACGAGAGCTCCTACGCCACCAACGTCGACCTCGACCAGCTCCTGCGCATCCGCAAGGACCGCAGCGGCGACTTCCTCTGGTTCCTTCGCGGCGGCCGGGCCTACATCGTGACCGACCCGGGGGTGCTGGCCGCCGGCCGCGAGATCCTGGCCCCGGTGCGGGCGCTGTCGCGGGAGCAGGAGGAGCTGAGCGCCCGGCTGCGGCCCTTCGAGGAACGGGAGGACGAGCTGGACCGCGAGGAGGAGCGGCTCGAAGACCGCTCGGAGAGGCTCGAAGGGCGCGACGATGGGGCCGCGAAGGAGCAGCGCGAGCGCCTGGAGGCGCTTCGGCGCGAGCTGGACGAGAAGCAGGCCGCGGTGAAGGCGGACATGCGCGAGCTGGAGGCCGAGGAGCGTCGGCTCGACGACCGCGAGCGCGAGGTGGAGGCCGTGGCCGACGAGCAGCTGGCGCGGCTGATCGAGGACGCGCTGCGGAAGGGGCTGGCGCGGCTGGCGCGGTAGCCTGGCACGTCGCGGAATTCTCCCGGCGATCGCACCGGCTCGCGCCGCGGTTCCACAATGGAACCGTGGCGAGGGTACGCAGCGGCGCGGATCCGGCCGACGCCACGCTCGAGGACCTGCGCGAAGCCGCGGCCGTGTGCCGCAATTGCGAGCTGTGGAAGCGCGGGACCCAGACCGTGTTCGGCGAAGGGCCCCGCCGTGCGCGCGCGATCCTCGTCGGCGAGCAGCCGGGGGACGAAGAGGATCTGTCCGGCCGTCCCTTCGTCGGGCCTGCCGGCCGGCTCCTGGACAAGGCGATGGCCGAGGCGGGGCTC
The DNA here is from genome assembly GCA_025923995.1 of Vicinamibacteria bacterium. GTDB lineage: Bacteria > Acidobacteriota > Vicinamibacteria > Fen-336 > Fen-336 > JAICEW01. Next base: position 9,083 of record JAICEW010000256.1, read on the forward strand.
GATCGCAGCCGCGTCTACGTGACGAACGTCGTGAAGCACTTCAAGTGGAAGCCCCAGGGCAAGCGCCGGCTCCACGAGAAGCCGCGCCTCTCCGAGATCAACGCGTGCCTGCCCTGGTTCGAGGGCGAGGTGGGGACCATCACGCCCGACGTCATCGTCTGCCTCGGGGCGACCGCTGCCCAGGCCGTCATCGGCAGGCAGTTCCGCGTGACGCGCGAGCGCGGGCAGTTCGTGCCGTCACGATTCGGCACCGCGTTCGGGACCGTCCATCCGTCGTCGATCCTGCGCGCGCCCGACGACGAGACCCGCCGCATCGAGCGCGCCCGCTTCGTCGAGGACCTCCGGCTCGTGGCGCAACGCCTGGCCGACTAGACGCACATGTTCCGGAACATGTTGAGTGTCGATCACTCAACACGTTGCGCAACGTGTTGAGTGGTCATGACTCACGGGCGC
>JAICEW010000257.1 GCA_025923995.1 Vicinamibacteria bacterium
CAGGTCGGTGGGGATGGTGCGCCCGCGGGCGGGCTCGTTGGGCTGGTCGTTGCGGGTGCGGGCGCCCCCCCGCCGCCGCCGATCGCCCGCGCGCAGCCCCCGGCGCGCGAGCGACTCCCGCCGATGCCGGTCGAAACCCCGGCCGACCAGGTCGTAGAACGGCGCCCACACGCTGTAGCGCAGGCGGTTCCAGGCGTTCGACTCGATCCTCACGCTTCGGCCCTCCCGCTTGCGATGGCTCGTGCGCTGCCCCAAGATCGGCGATCGGAGGGGCCATGACAAGCGGCGTGACGCGAGACGATCTCGACCTGATGCTCCGGGCGCACCGCGGCGAGGCCGCGCTGCAGGCCGCGCTGGACTCGGCCGGCACGCCCGAGCGCCTGCTGCAGGTCCTGGGGCGGTACGTGCAGTTCAACTCCGCGTTCGGCCCGGGGGTCGCCAACCTGGCCGGCGAGATCGGCGCGCGCCAGGGCCTGTTCCAGGACCCGGACGAGCCCGTGCGCGTGGTGGCCGACCGAGCCGCGCACGTCGCATCCGACTTCTTCTATGCGGCCGTGGACGAGTTCGACGACCGCTTGACACCCTGGCGCGACACGCACCGCACGCTGGCCCAGGCCACGCTCAAGGGGATGGGACAGCACCTCGGCTACGATGCGGACCGGCTCAACCGGCTGCTGGAGGTCGACGAGCCGGCCCGCGAGGCCTCGCGGGCCGTGCTGGCCGGCTACGGGGTGGGGGCCGCGCTGGACGAGCATCAGCTCTTCCGCGCCATGGGCTTCCACACCGGCAGCGAGATCCTGGCCGACCGCGAGTTCACGCTGATCGACGCCCATCTGCGCGCGAAGCAGCCCGAGCTGGTGGAGGCGCTGGAGCCCATGACGGTCGACATCCTGGGCGAGCGGCACAACGCGTACTACTGGATCCGGATCCACACCGGGGTCGAGGTGGAGCACTTCGACGCGGCGCTCAAGGGCGGCAACAACGCGCTCCGCTTCTACGCGGGACAGACGCCGCGCGAGACGCTCAAGGCGTGGGTCCTGGAGGGCTTCGCCGACTTCGCCCGCGTGCAGTCCGACTTCATGGCCGGCCTCGCCCGGGCCTGACGGCGGCGCGGTCAGGTCGTCAGCCGGACGTTCCCGCCGCGGGCGGCCGAGCGGATGTGATCCAGCACGAGCGTCTCCAGCTCGCGGAAGCGGGACGTGTTCTTGATGTCCTCGGTCCGGTGCACGGGCAGGTCGATCTCGATCTCCTGCACGAAGTGGCCAGGGGCGGCCGACAGGATGTGGATGGTGTCGGCCAGGAACACGGCCTCCGCGACGTCGTGGGTGACGAACAGGATCGTGCCCTGGATCTCCTCCCACAGCTCGTTGATCAGCGACTGCATGCCCAGGCGGGTCTGGACGTCGAGCGCGCCGAACGGCTCGTCCATCAGGATGATCTGGGGCTTCACCGCCAGCGTGCGCGCGATGGCGACGCGCTGGCGCATGCCGCCGGAGAGCTGCTTGGGGTACTTCCTCTCCGACCCCTCGAGGCCCACCTTCTTGATCCAGGTGCGGGCCTGCCCCTCCCGCTCCTCCCGGCCCACGCCGCGCAGCTTGAGGCCGAACGCGACGTTCTCGAGCACCGTCAGCCAGGGGTACGAGCTGTAGCTCTGGAACACCATGCCCCGGTCGGGCCCGGGGCCGTTGATGGGCTTGCCCCGCAGCAGGGCCTCGCCCGTGGTCTGGCGGTAGAGGCCGGCCACGATGTTGAGGATCGTGCTCTTGCCGCAGCCCGAGGGGCCGAGGAAGACGCGGAACTCGCCCGCGTCGGGCACGTCCGGGATCACGAGGTCCACGTCCTTGACGGCCTGGAAGGTCCTTCCGTCCGCGGTCGTGAAGCTCTTGGAGACGTTCTTGAGCTCCAGCACCGGCGGCCGGTCTGCGCGCGCCTCCGCCATCACTCCGCCCACGCGAAGAGCCGCTGGTTGATCATGCGGATGATGAAGTCGGTGGCGGCCCCGATGGCCAGGATCACCAGCACCAGCGCGAAGATCTGGTCGACGTGCCCGCGCTTCCCCGCCACGTTGATGAGGGCGCCCAGGCCCAGCGGCGCGTTGATCACCTCGGCCAGGATCACGTAGGTCCAGCCGATCCCGTTCATCACGCGCAGCGCTTCGCCGATGGCGGGCAGGCTGCCCGGAATGAGCACGTGGCGGATGAGCTGGCCCTGCGAGGCGCCCAGGGTAGTCGCCGTCTGCAGGTAGACCTCCTCGACGCCCTCCACCGCCTCCACCACCAGCGGCAGCAGGTAGACGATCGTGCCCACGAACAGGAACGCGATCTTCTGCATGTCGTCGATGCCGAACCAGACGATGAACAGCGGCACCAGCGCGGAGATGGGCAGGAAGCGCAGCGGGTCCAGCATGGGGAAGAAGAAGCGCTTCACCGGCGGATAGGTGCCCATCCAGATCCCCAGCGGGATGGCGACCGCGGCGGCCAGCAGGAAGCCCATGGTGACGCGGTAGAAGCTGGCGACCGCGCTGCGGACGAGCGCCTCCTCGAAGTGGAGGACAGGGAACGCCTTCAGCACGTCGGTGGGCGAGGGCAGGATGACGGACGGCACGATCCCGCCGTAGCTCAGGACGCACCACAGCCCGATGAACACCGCGACCCCCGCGGCGGCCAGCTGCCGCCTGCGGCCGCGGGTGACGGGACCGCGGACCTCCATCAGCGGGGCACGACCTCGAAGTCGGTGCGGCGGTTCTTGGCGCGCCCCTCGTCCGTATCGTTGCTGGCCACCGGCTTGTCGGGGCCGTTGCCCACGACGTCGAACTTGTTCGCCGGGAAGCCCTTCGAGACCAGGAAGCGCGCGACCGCGTCGGCGCGCGCACGCGACAGCCGCACGTTGGACTCGCGGCTGCCCACGTTGTCCGTGTTGCCGGCGATGCGCATGTAGGCGCTGCCGAAGGTCGCCGCCAAGTCCACCACCTGCGTCTCCAGCACCGCCTTGGCGTTTTCGTCCAGGTTCGACACGCCGGTGGGGAAGTAGATCGACACGGTCTTGGTCAGGATCGGCGCCGAGGCCGTCTTGGCCGGCTTGCTGAAGTCGAACTCGGACTTGGCGACCGCGCCGGTGCCCGCGTTGGGGAACCACTCCGCGGCCGCTTCCACGAACCGCGTGTCCACCGTCTGATGCGGCTGGTAGACGTCGCTGATCTTGCCGATCTTGCGCCAGATGCCCTGGGCGGTCTGGTAGATGGTGTTGTAGTTGACGAGCGACCCCTGCGGGTCGAAGAACCCGCGGTTCTCGGCGAAGTCCGGGAGCTTCACGTCCTCCAGCATCGCTTTCGCGTCCTCCAGCGTGTTGACGCCGGTCAGGCTCTTCTGGAGGAGCACGGCCGCGCGGTCGGGGTTCTGCTTCACCATGTCGACGCCCTTGAGCCAGCCCCCCACGAAGCGCCGCACGTCCTCGGGGTACTTCTCGACGAAGTCGCCGCGCGCGACGAAGATGTCCGCGATCAGGTTGCTGGCCTCCTTGGTCGAGGCCAGGATGTGCCCGCCCTGGCGCTCGCGCGCCGCCACGTAGACGTCGGGCGACCAGGACACCGCCGCGTCCACCCGGCCGGCCTTGAACACGTTGGCCGCCTCGACGGCGGAGTCGGTGAAGACCCAGTTCACGTCCTTGCTGTTGAGCCCGCCCTGCGAGAGGACGTACAGCGCGAAGTAGTGCGACGGCGTCTCCTGCGCGCAGGCCAGGCGCTTGCCCCGCAGGTCGGCCACGCTCTTGATGGACGCGTCGACCGCGATGGCGTCTCCGCCGCGGCTCCAGTCGTACTGCATGATCGCCTTGGGGTTCAGCTTGGACAGGCCGCCGTACTCGAGCGCGTACGCGTCCACCGTGGACCACATGATGTCGACGCCGCCCTTGTCGCCGCCGGCGCGGAAGGCATCACGGGACTTCACGAAGTCGTCGATCTGCAGCAGCTCCACCTGCACGCCGAAGTCCTTGCTGAACACGCTCTCGCGGTTGGGCGCCATGCCGCCGTTGGCCATGATGCCGCCGGCGTAGCCGCCCCACAGCACGATCGCCACGCGGATGGGCCGGTTGAGGCGCGAGCCTCCGGTGAGCGGCTTGGACGCCTGCGTCCCGCCGGGGCTGGTGGCCGCAGGCCCCCCGAAGTCGGAGGACGAGATGGTGCCCTCGGACTTCTTCTCGGGCGCGATCACCCGCGCGACCTTTCCGAACACGCCGTACCGGTACAGCGCGTAACCCACCAGGGACAGGCCGCAGACGACGACGAGCGCGCGGCCGAGGGGGGTGAGCTGCTTCGCCATTCGCTTCTCCTCCTAGAGGCGCGTCCGTGAGAGCCCTCTAGCGGGCGCTCGCGGACGCCGGGCACCGGATCACGCCGGGGACGGCTTGGAGGGGGCCTTGGGCGCGCCCGCGGTCACGGGGTTGTCGGCGCCCTCGATGAAGTGCGAGACCACGTCGAACAGGCGCTGCTCCTCGCGGCGCTTGCGCTCCTGCAGCTTCGCGAAGGCCGCCGCCGCGGCCTCGCCGGCCTGCTTGAGCTGCTCGATCTCGGAGTTCTTCGCCCGCAGGTAGGCGTCCATCTCGGCCTTCAGGGCCTCGACGCGCGCCTCGCTCTGCTGGCGCAGCTCCGACACCTCGCGCTCCTTGGCCGCCTCGAACGCGTCGAGCGCCTTGTCGCGCAGCACGGCGTCCTGGATCACCTCGCGCACCGGGACCTGCGCGGCCTCCAGCGCCGCCATGACCGCGGTGGCCTTCACCTCGCGGCCGAGGGTCGCGAGCCGCTTGCTCTCCAGCATCTCCGCGACCTTGTCGATCCCGTAGCCGTGCAGGGGCAGCTCGATGCCGGCCTCCTGGTAGACGGCGCCGAAGTCGTCGACGTCGGCGGGGACCTGGGATTGCACGACCGGCTGAGGCGGCTCGGCCTCGAACTCCGAGGCGGGGATCTCGCGCTCGGTCGGCTGGGGGGTGGGTGTCGCCTCCGCCGAGGAGCCGGGCGTCTCCGCTACGATGAGACGCACGCCCCTGCTGACGAGGTCTTTGAGGCTGCTCAATCCTGCTTCTCCGAATAAGACGAAGAATGGGACGGCGTGTTCCTGGATCCGCGGAAGCCTTGGTGGTGGACGAGTTTCCAGCAGCGCCGGCCGGCTGTCAACCGTGGCCTTTCGCTACAGCAGCGACTTGAGGCGCGCATAGCCCGAGCGGCTGACCGGCAGGCGGGTCCCGTCCGTCAGCAGCGCCGTCTTGACCTCGCCCCCCTCGCTCTCCAGCCGCGAGAGGCGGTCGAGATTCATCAGGTACGAGCGATGGATGCGCACGAACCGCTTGGGATCGAGGCTCGACTCCAGGTCCGCCAGCGTCTGCGGCTTCAGGTACTCCTTGCCCTTCACGTGCAGCCCCACGTAGTCGTCCTGCGCGACCGCGTAGTCGAGCTCGGCCAGGGGGATCACCACCACGTTCGCTCCCTGCCGGACCACCAGCCGCTCCAGCTTGGCGTCGGGCGGCTGCGCGGCGCGCACGATCTCCGGCACCGGCATCTTCGCGTTCGCCGCGCGCCGCTCGCGGGCGCGGCCGAGAGCGGCCGTCACCCGCTCGGGCGCCACCGGCTTCAGGAGGTAGTCGACCGCGTTCACCTCGAACGCGCGCACCGCGTACTCGTCGAACGCGGTCACGAAGACCACCGCCACGTCGCGGCCGATCAGCTCCAGCACCTCGAAGCCGCTGAGCTTCGGCATCTGCACGTCCAGGAAGACGAGGTCGGGCTGGAGCTGTGCGACCGCCTTCACCGCCTCGAAGCCGTTGCGGCACTGCCCGACGATCTCGACGCGGCTCTCCTTCGAGAGGTACTCGGTCAGGATCGCGCGGGCCGGCTCCTCGTCGTCCACCACCAGCACGCGCAGCGTCTGGTCCGCGGCGGCCGCGGGCGTGGTGTCGGCCCTCGCCGCCGGCTGGACGTCGGCCGCCTCCAGCTTCGCGCGGACCGCGCGCAGGTCGGTGGCCAGCTCGGTGACCTTCGCGTAGCGCTCCGCCGGGTCCTTGGCCAGGCAGCGGTCCAGCAGCCGCTGCATCTCGGCGGTGGCGGCGCCCAGGCCCAGCCCCACCAGTCGCGGCGCCGGCTCCTTGAGCACCGCGTGCAGCGTCTCGACGCCCGTCTCGCGGCGGAACGCGCAGACGCCCGACAGCATCTCGAACAGCACGGCGCCGAACGAGAACACGTCGCTGCGCGGGTCGACGGTGGCGCCCCGCACCTGCTCGGGGGACATGTAGGGCGCGGTGCCGATGATCCGGCCCGGGTCGGTTCGCCCTCCGGCGGGCGTCTCCATCCCGCTGTCCAGGCCCTCGGGCGGCCGCCACTGCTTGGCCAGGCCGAAGTCGATGATCTTGGCGTGGCCCGACTCGGTGATCATCACGTTCGAGGGCTTGAGGTCCCGGTGCACGATCCCGCGGGCGTGAGCCTCGGCCAGGCCTTCCGCCACCTCGATCGCGAGGTCGACCGCGCGCGCCGCGCTCATGCCGCCGGGCACCAGGACCGAGAGCGGCTCGCCCCGGACCAGCTCCATGGCGATGAAGGTCGCGTCGTCCGCCTCGTCGATCTCGTAGATGACGCAGATCGCCGGGTGGGCGAGGGCGGCCGCCGCCTGTGCCTCGAGGCGCAGCCGCCGCTCGCGCTCGGGGTCGTCCCCTGGCCCGGGAGCCAGCACCTTGAGGGCGACCTCCCGGCCCAGGCGGGTGTCGGTGGCCCGGTAGACCACGCCCATGCCGCCCTTGCCGATCTCGCCCGTGATCCTGTACCGCCCCAGCTTCTCCAGCACGTGCCTCCCTACGGGATTCTAGGGTGGATTCCACCGTCGCTCGCCGGGAGAGGCCCCCCGTTGGCCGATTCGGCCTCGTAAAGCCCCTCCGGCGCCCGTATGCTCCGTGTGAGAGGAGCGGCACAGGAGACCCCATATGACCATCAACTGCGGCGACCAGCGCCCTGTCGGCCGGCTCATCCTCGGCATCACCGTGATGGTCCTGGGCCTGGCCCTCGCCCTCGACAACTTCGGGCTCTTCCAGGTCCGCCACATCTTCCGCCTCTGGCCGGTCATCCTCATCGTGATCGGCCTGACGCGCCTCCAGCAGAGCCTCCGGCACGGCGGACGCCCCGAGGGCTACGCCCTCACGCTGATCGGCGTCGGCCTGCTGCTCATGAACTTCGGGCTCCTCGGGTTCCGCCAGGCGCTCGCGTTCTTCCTCCTGACCGTGGGCGGCGTGATCGTGTTCCGCGCCTGGCGCGGCGCGAACCAGCCCGGAGCGGACGCGGCGTCGCTCGAGGCCAGCCAGCGCATGGACGCGTTCGCGCTGCTGGGAGGCGTGCACCGCGTCTCGCGCGCGACCGACTTCCGCGGCGGCAGCGCGTCGGCCGCGCTGGGCGGCTGCGACATCGACCTGCGCGAGGCCTCCATGCCCGAGGGCACGTCCGCGGTGCTGGACACGCTCGCGATCATGGGCGGCATAGAGGTGCGCGTGCCCGAGGACTGGAGCGTGGAGACGCGCGGCATGGCGGTGCTGGGAGGGTTCGAGGACAAGACCCGTCGTCCGCTCGACGACCGCAAGCGGCTCGTGATCACCGGGCTCGCCGTGATGGGGGGCGTGGAGGTGAAAAACTGACGCTGGGCGACCGGTAGGGACCGATGCATCCGATCCTCGCCGACCGCTGGCGGCTCATCAGCTACCTCACCGCCTGGGAGCTGCTGGGCGGCTTCTGCGCGGTGCTGCTGGTGATGGCGGGCGCGTTCTCCTGGGCGGAGGCGCTGGCGCTCGCCATCCCGCTGAGCGCCCTCTACGGCTTCATCTGCCTGGGCTCGTTCTGGGTGTGCCGCGCGACGCCGCTGTCGGGCTCGCTCCTGCGGCTGGCCACCGCCCAGATCGCCGCGGCCGCCCTGTGCTCCTCGCTGCTGCTGGAGGCGGCGCGCGGCTGGACGGTGCTGCTCGACCGCGTCGAGATGTTCCCGGCCAGCCTGGCCCGTCACGCCGGCCCGCTGGCGCCGCTGATCCTCGGTCTCGGCTTCGTGCTCTACCTCTTCGCGGCCGCGCTGCACTACCTGCTGGCCGCCTTCGAGGAGTCCCGCCGCGCGGAGACGGAGGCACTCACGCACCAGATCCTCTCCCGCGAGGCCGAGCTGCGGGCGCTGCGCGCGCAGATCCAGCCGCACTTCCTCTTCAACAGCCTCAACTCGATCAACGCGCTCATCGGCAGCCGGCCGGAGGAGGCGCGGCGCGTGTGCGTCCTGCTGGCGGACTTCCTGCGCCGGACGCTGGTGGTGGGCGCGCGGGACCGGGTCTCGTTCGCGGAGGAGCTGAACCTGGTCGAGGACCTGCTGGCCATCGAGAAGGTGCGGTTCGGCGCGCGGCTGCGCTTCGAGAGCGAGGTGGAGGAGGCGGCGCGCGAGTGGCTGGTGCCGCCGCTCGTCCTGCAGCCCCTGGTCGAGAACGCCGTGACGCACGGCATCGCGCAGTGCCTCGACGGCGGGACCGTGCGGCTCACCGCGCGCCGCCGGGGCGACCGCCTCTTCGTCGCCATCGACAACCCGCGCGACGCCGAGGCGCCGCGCCGGCCCGGCACCGGCATCGGGCTCGAGAACGTGAGGCGCCGGCTGGAGACGATGTACGGCCGCGCGGCCGAGATGCGCGCGCGCAGCGAGCCCGAGTCGTTCCGCGTCGAGCTGGAGCTGCCGGAGGCGGCGACCGGCTGAATCCGGGGAACTCGAGCGCACCCCGAAGGCAAGCAGGAGACGGAGGTGTCCATGCCCCGCTCTCGCCGATCGGCCGTCGTGCTGCTCCTGGCGACGGCCACCGGTGCCTCGGCCGCGGAAGGCGACTGGTCGTCAGCGGTCCGAGACGAGCTCGACGCGCGCGCCGCGGACGGCCGCTTCTCGGGCGTGGTGCTGGTGGCCCGCGGGGGCACGGTCGCACTGCAGGAGGCACGCGGCTTCGCGGACGTGGAGGGCCAGGCACCGGTCACGGCCGAGACCAGCTTCAACCTGGGCTCCATGAACAAGATGTTCACGGCCGTCGCCGTCGCCCAGCTCGCCCGGGCGGGCAAGCTGCGGTTCACCGATACCATCCGGCAGCACCTGCCGGACTACCCGAACCCCGACGCGGCGCGCGTGAGCATCCATCAGCTCCTCACGCACACGGGGGGAATCGGCAACATCTTCGGCCCCCGGTACGAAGACGAGCGGGACAGGCTCCAGACCGTGGGCGACTACCTCGCCCTCTTCGCGGAGGAGCCGCTGCGCTTGGAGCCCGGCGAGCGCTGGGAGTACAGCAACGGCGGGTACATCGTCCTGGGCGCCATCATCGAGAAGGTCTCGGGGCAGAGCTACGACGACTACGTCCGGCAGCAC
>JAICEW010000258.1 GCA_025923995.1 Vicinamibacteria bacterium
AGGTGCAGGTGCAGTGGACGCAGGGGATCGGAAGCCAGGACGCTCCGGCGCCGCAGGCGCGGCTCATGTCGGTCGTGATCAAGGGCATCCTCACCCAGAAGCTGCCCTGGGGACTGGTGCTGCTCGGCGTGTTCCTGGTGATCGCCGTGGAGCTGCTCGGCATCCGCTCGCTGAGCTTCGCCGTCGGCTCGTACCTCTCGATCGGGACCACCGCGGCCATCTTCTGCGGCGGGATGGTCAAGTGGCTGGCCGAGCGCGGACAGAAGCAGACCGAGGAGGGCGAGGCCAGCCCGGGCGCGCTCTACGCGAGCGGACTCATCGCCGCCGGCGGTATTGTGGGGCTGCTGGCGATCGCGGTGAAGCTGATGGAGCCCGACGGAGCCGGCTGGCTGCCCGCCAACTTCCTGCAGTTCGGGCCAGCGCTGGGGCTGAACGAGGGAGTGATCGGCTCCTGGGTCGGCATCGCGGCATTCGCGGCGCTGGCCTACTCGCTCTACTACTTCGCCCGCAAGCCGCTGGAAGGCTCGAAGTAGGAGCGCGCCAACGAAAAACCCCGGAGGGTATTGCCTACCCTCCGGGGCCGGTTGGGCTGTTGGGATTCGCTGAGGTCGTCGCTTACGGCACCCAGCGGCCTCTCGGCCGGGCGCGGGACCGATCCTACGGTCCGGCCTCGGAGGCTATCCAGTTGGAGTGCGATCCTGGTTGGTTACGCTCGGCACGAAGACCTAAGCGTCAGCCACCTCGCGTTGGTTGCGGCAACTGTCCACTGGACCACCTCCTTTCTCGCGTAAGTCGAGTGTACGGAGCGCCCTCGCGGGCTGTCAAGGGGAAAACGCCACAACCCTTGGAGTGTCGCGCGAGCGAGTGCACCAAGGCTTGTGTACGGCACCGTTCCCGTGACGCGCGACACTTGACTTGCCGCGAGAGCGCGTGCTACCGTCCGCCGACTGGCGCTACGTTCCTCCAACCGCTGAAGTTTGAGCGACTTGGAGGCACGCACCATCCATGAAGCTTAAGGTCCTGGGCTGCTACGGCGGGAACATCCCCGGTCACGGGATGACGTCGCTCCTCGTGAACGACACCGTCGCCCTCGACGCGGGATGGGTCTCGAGCGCCCTCTCGCTCAGGGAGCAGGTCAAGGTCAAGGACATCCTGATCTCGCACTCGCACCTCGACCACACCTGCTCGCTGCCGTTCCTCATCGACAACAACTTCAGCCATCCCGGCTTCAACCTCCGCATCTACGCACTGCGCGAAGTGGTGGCGTCGATGAAGAACCACCTCTTCAACAACCTCACCTGGCCGGACTTCACCTCGCTGCCCAACGACATGACGCCGGTGCTGAAGCTGATCGCCGTCGAGCCCGAGCAGCCCTTCACCATCAACGGCCTCACCCTCACCGCGATCCCCGTCTCCCACATCGTGCCGACCGCGGGCTTCATCGTGGAGGACAAGAAGGGCGCGATCGCGTTCTCCAGCGACACCGGGCCCACCGAGCGCTTCTGGGAAGTCGTGAACAAGGTGAAGAAGCTGAAGGCCGTCATCACCGAGACGTCGTTCCCCAACGCGCTGCAGGATCTGGCGCACGTCTCGGGGCACCTGACGCCGGCGACGCTGGACCCGGAGCTGCGCAAGCTCAAGCGCGACGTGCCCGTGTTCCTGTACGGCGCGAAGCCCAAGCACCTCAAGGTCATCAAGGACGAGGTGCAGTCGCTGAAGCGCCGGAACCTGCGTTTCCTGGTGCAGGGCAAGACGTACCAGTTCTAGGGCGATCCCCTTCTCATCCAGTCGGGCAGCCGTTCCGCGCAGGAGTCGCAGAACTCCGCCCCGCGCAGGTCGGCCTTCTCAACCGAGCCCGCGAAGCGCATCAGGCACTCGGGGTGATCGCAGTGCGGGAGGCGTGCCAGGTGCCCTAGCTCGTGGAGCAGCTCCCGCACGCCACGGCGGACCAGCAGCTCCTCGTCCGCGGGCAGGCCGTAGAACGCGGGATCGAGGCGCGCGAGCGACACCACCGCCGCCTGGCCGCCGGAACGCGCGCGGCCGAACACGAATGTGAAGATCGGGATCGCCAGGTCCTGCGCGGTGACGCCGAGGACGACGGCGTCGCGCACGGGTTGCGACTCGAGCCACGCGAGCAGCGCGTCGGCATCGGTCTGGTCGCGTCCCGGCAGCAGCGCCACCGGGCCCGCCCCGGCCTCCGCCACGCGGCAGGGCGCGCCCACGCGCCGGCTCAGCCGCGCCGCGAGGGTCCGCGCCCTTTCCGGCGCCAGCCCACCGAGCGCGTGCAGCTCGACGCTTCTCACGCATCGACCGGCCGCTTGAGGCCCCAGCGGCGGATCTTGTTGTAGAGCGTGGCCCGGTCCACGGCCAGCACGCGCGCGGCCTGCGAGACGTTCCAGCCGGTCTCGCGCAGCATCGCCTCCACGTGCGCCCGCTCCACCTCTTCGAGCGACCCGGACGCGGGGTGGCTGGGGCCGGAGGTCACCGCGAGGGGCAGCGCGGACGCTTCCAGCACGTCGCCGCGGGTCACCACCACCGCGCGCTCGATCGCGTTCTGCAGCTCGCGCACGTTGCCGGGCCAGTGGTACGCGGCCAGTGCGGCCGCCGCCTCGTCCGCGAGGCGGATGGGCTTGCGGCTCATGGAGGCGGTGAAGCGGGTCAGGAAGTGCTCGGCGAGCGGCCGCACGTCCTCGCTCCGCTCGCGCAGCGCGGGGAGCGCGAGCGGGAACACGTTGAGCCGCCAGTAGAGGTCCTCGCGGAAGGCCCCCGCCTTCACGCGCTCCTGCAGGTCGCGGTTGGTGGCGGCCACGACGCGGAAGTCGGTCTTGACCGGCGCGCGTGCGCCCAGCCGCGTCACCGCCTTGTCCTCCAGCACGCGCAGGAGCTCCACCTGCACCTTGGGCGACAGCTCGCCCACCTCGTCGAGGAAGATGGTGCCTCCGTCGGCCAGCTCGAACTTGCCCTGGTGCCTCGCACGGGCGCCCGTGAAGGCGCCGGCCTCGTGGCCGAACAGCTCGCTCTCCAGGATGCCCTCGGGCAGCGCGCCGCAGTTCACGACCACCAGCGGGCCGTAGCGGCGGGGTGACGCGGCGTGGATGGCCCGCGCCACCAGCTCCTTGCCCGTGCCCGACTCGCCGGACACCAGCACCGTCGCCTCGGTCGCGGAGACCGTCTGGACCAGGTCCAGCACGTGCCGGATGGCGGCCGAGGCTCCCACGATGGGCGGCGGGGCGGCGGCCGTGTCCAGGCTCTGCTTGAGGCGCTGGTTCTCGGCCCGCAGCGAGCGCTGCTCCGCGGCGCGCTTCACCAGGATCGAGAGGTCGTCCGGGTCGAACGGCTTGACGATGTAGTCGTAGGCGCCCGCCTTCATCGCGCGCACCGCGGTATCGACCGACGCGTAGGCCGTCATCATGATGATGGTGAGCGCGGGGTCCGCCGCCAGGAGCCGCGACTGCAGCTCCAGCCCGTCCATCCCCGCCATCTTGATGTCGAGCAGGGCGATGTCGTAGCGGCCGGGCTCGCACCGGCGCAGGGCTTCCCGTGCGCTGTCGGCCGTGTCGACCGAGTGGCCGTCCTGGCGGAACCAGCCGCCCAGCGAGTCGCGCACGATCGCCTCGTCGTCCACCACCAGGATCCTCAAGGGGGCCTTCATGGCGAAGCCTCGCTTTCCGTCGGCGCCGCCTCACCCGGCTGGAGCGGCGGCAGGTGGATGCTGAACGCGGTGCCCGAACCCACCTTCGAGTCGACGTCGATCCGACCGTGGTGCCGGGACACGATCCCGTAGACGACCGCCAGCCCCAGCCCGACGCCCTGGCCCGACTCCTTGGTCGTGAAGAAGGGCTCGAAGATGTGAGACTGGTCCTCGGGCGCGATGCCGCTGCCGGTGTCGGCCACGCGCAGCAGCACGCCGGCGTGCTCGCGGGCGGCGGCGATCGTGACCTTCCCCCCGGCCGCACAGGCCTCCAGGCCGTTCAGGGCCAGGGCCAGCAGCATCTGCTGCACCTGCGCGCCATCACAGACCGCCGTCAGCCCGGGCTCGGAAGACGTCTCCACCGTCAGGCCCTTCATTTCGGCCTGGTGGCGGATGAGAAGGTGACAGCGGTCCACGATGGCCCCCAGGTCCTGCTCGGCGAAGCGGGCGGGGCCCGAGCGGCTGAACAGCAACAGGTTGCGCACGATCTCCCCGCAGCGGCCGGCCTCGGAGTCGATCGTCTCCAGGATGCGGGCGGTCTCCGCGTCCGCCGGAGCCGGAGGCGCGTCCCTCCCGTCCTCGGGACTCGTGGGTGCGGCGTCCTTCATCCTCCTTCGCAGGAGACGCGCGAACGTGCGGATGCCGGCGAGCGGGTTGTTGATCTCGTGCGCCACCACCGCCGCCAGCTTGCCCAGCGACGCCATCTTCTCGACCAGCACCATCCGCGCGTGGGCGTCCTGGAGCTCCGCGGTCTTCTCCTGCACCCGTGCTTCGAGCGTCTGGTTCCACTGCGTGAGCTCGGTGCGCGAGCGCTGCAGCTCGTCGGCCATCGCGTTCCAGGACAGGGCCATGGTGCCGATCTCGTCCGAGGACGTGATGGGCACTCGCCCGCTCAGATCGCCCTGCGACACCGCGTTCATGGCCCGGGTGAGGCGCCGCACCGGCTTGAGCACGAGCCCCCACATGAGGCCCGCGACCAGGAGCACGACGGCGCCCACGGTGGCCGCCAGCCCGCCCACCATCTGGCGCTCGGACGCGAAGAGCGCCGCGTCCACCGCGGCCATCGAGAGCTGGACGTCGAGCACGCCCAGGACGCGCTGCGGGTGCGGATGGCACTCATGGCACTGGGGCTCGTTGTGGATGGGCGCGATCACGCCCAGCACCTGCCGTCCGTCGCCGCCCGCGAACGTGCGCACACGGTCTGTCCGCTCCAGCCGGTCGAGCGGCCGTCCGCCCGCGTGGCACGCGACGCACTGCTCGGCCCGCGTGTCGACCAGCCGCCCCACTTCGGACGGCTCCGTCGAAGTGCGGATGCGCCCTTCCTTGTTGAACACGCGGATGCGCACGACGCCCGGCTGGGCGCCCAGGTTGACGATGACGCGGTGCAGCCCGTCGGCGTCGTTGCGCAGCATGGCGTCGCGGGTGGAGGCGCGGATGGTCTCCGCGACGCGGTCGGCGGAGAGGCCGACCACCTGCGTGAGATGCGCGCGCTGGAGGTGCAGGTTCCAGGCGCCCGCGAGGACGAGGATCGCCACCGCGCCCAGGCACAGGGCGATCCCCATCCGAACGGCGAGCCTGTTCGTCAAGGGTCAGGCCACGGCGCGCAGCCCCGGGTGGGCGACGTGGGTCTCCTCCTTCGGGTAGACGGCGAGGTGCCGCACGGCCAGGCCGAAGGCCGCGAAGCCGATCGCGACCAGCATCAGCGTGACCGCCAGCTCCGACCAGGCGGGCACGTAGCGCTGGCCCTGGGCGGCCTCGAAGCCGGTGATCGCCACGTTGAGCCGGTTGGTCACGAAGCCCATGACCACCAGCAGCGCCGAGGCGTACAGCCAGCGGATGTTCGCGCGGACGGCGGGCACGGCCAGGAGCGCCAGGGGCAGCAGCACGCCGCCCAGGAACTCGAGCCGGAAGAGAAGCGCCTCCAGGGAGGCGCCAGACGCGAGCCCCAGCGCATGGCGGTGCACCAGGTCGTAGACGCGGGCCACGCCGTAGACGCCCAGGGCCGCCACCAGGACCCGCCCCACCTCCGACAGGAGCGGCATCTCCAGGCGGGCACCGAAGGCGCGGGACGACAGCCGCGACTCGACGATGACCATGGCCAGGCCGACCGCGATCGCCGACAGGAAGAAGAGCACCGGCAGCAGCGGCGTGTACCACAGCGCGTGCAGCTTGCCGGGCACGATCAGGTACAGCGAGCCCAGCGAGGACTGGTGCAGGGTGGAGAGCAGCGCGCCCGCGATCACGAGGGGCAGGGTCAGCGCCTGCTGGACGACCAGCGCGCGCCGCCAGCCCAGCCGCTCGAAGATCAGGCTGGAGAACTCCAGGAAGAGCACGGTGGTGTAGAGCGTCACGCACCAGGCGACCTCGAACATGACCGAGCGCGGGTTCCAGAACACGAGGGGCCGCCACAGGTTCCAGGGCCGTCCCAGGTCGAGCAGCAGCGCGGCCACCACCAGCAGGTAGCCCAGGAACGCGGTGAGGATGGTGGGCCGCACGATGGGCTTGAAGCGCTTGACGTCGAAGATGTAGACGACCGTCGTGATGGTGAAGCCGCCGGCCGCCAGGCCCACGCCGCACATCACGTCGAACCCGATCCACAGCCCCCAGGGGAAGCGGTCGGACAGGTTGGTGACCGCCGCCAGCCCCCGAGTGAAGCGCAGGGCCACCACTGCGCTGCCGAGGCCCACCAGCAGGAAGAACACGCTCTTCCAGAGGCCCGGACGACGACGGCGTTCAGTGCGCGCCATGGAGCGCCTCCTCCGCGGCCGCCACTTCCTGGCGGCGATGCGTGATCCACCAGACCGCGAACAGGGCGGCGCCGCCGACGCTGACGACGCCCGGGATCTTCTCGAGCACCCCCCACGTGATGTCGGGGAGCGGCTCGGTCGGCAGGGCGGCCTTGAAGCCGACCTGCTCGAAGGGAACGGGAGACAGGAACAGCACCGAGGTGCCGCCCGCCTCGCGCTCGCCGTAGACACGGTCGAAGTACTGCCCGGGGTTCTCCGCGACACGCTTCTTCGCTTCGGCCAGCAGCTCGGCGCGCGTGCCGAAGACGGTGGCTTCGGCAGGGCAGGCCTCGACGCACGCGGGGACCTGGCCCTGGGCCTGACGGTCCACGCAGAAGTCGCACTTCCGCACGGAGGGCACGGCCGCGCGGTACTCGTAGCGGGGGACGTCGAAGGGGCAGGCGACCATGCAGTACCGGCAGCCGAGGCAGATCCGGGCGTCGTACGTGACGGGGCCCGCCGCCGTCTTCCGCAGCGCGCCCACGGGGCACACGCTCGCGCAGCTCGGGTTCACGCAGTGCATGCAGAGCTTGCGGACGTGGCGGTCCTGTGGCAGGTCGACGAGCGCCGTGTAGGCCCGGACGCCCAGCTCGGTCGCCGTGTCGTCCACCGGGAACCCGTGGGCTTCCTGGCAGGCGCCCACGCAGGCCCGGCAGCCGATGCAGCGGGTGAGGTCGATGAGGAGTGCGCGCGGTTCGGTGGCCATGATGCCCTCCTCAGGTCAACAGGAACTCGCCCACGAGCCGCCGCCAGGCCGGGACGGGGAGATGCTTCGCGAAGTCCGCGACGGGCTCTCCGCCGTCCTGGAGCACCGAGCCCGAGAGCGCCATGAGCCGCAGGTCCAGTCCCTCACGCGCGTCCTCGACGAAGCGGCGCGCGAGGCTGCCCGAGAGCAGGTTGCGCAGGTTCGCGGCCAGGTCCACCGCGCGGACCTTGACCAGCCAGCCGCGCCCGTAGGGGTCGTCGGTTGCGAGCGTCGGCTGCTCGCGGAGCTGGTCGTTGACCGCCACCACCTCGCCCTCGATGGGCGAGACCAGGTCGGCCGCTCGGCCGTCCACCGACACGCTGAAACCGCTCGCGCCCTGGCGCAGCCAGGTGCCGATCGCGGGGAGAGAGACCTCCTTCGCGGGACCCAGCAGGCGGCGCGCGAAGTCGTCCATCCCGACGACGACGTGCTCCGCATCGACCGGGCGTGCCCACGTGTGCCCGCGGTGGTAGTGGAACGACTCGGGAAGCTGATAGCCCGCCACCCAGACGGGCTCGACGGTGGCGGCTTCCGGAAGCGGCATCTCCGCCCGCGCGTCGCTCGCGACGCCGCGGTGCGAGAGGTAGTCGATCAGGACGAACACCATGAAGGTCGCGATGACGAAGAGGACTGTCATGATGCTCACCTCCTTTCCTGATCGGCTTCCAAGGCAAGCCCGATGCCGACCCGGGCATGATGCTCGGAAGTCGCTGGAAAGGAAGCGCTTTGCCAACCGTTGCGCCATCGAACGGGGTAGCGGTGTGGTGTCGCGTAAGTCCACAGGCCCGGCACCAGCGCGAGCTCCAAGCCGCTCAAGTCGCGTGATTCGCGAGGCTTGTGCGTGGTGTGGAGAAAGCCGCCGGGGCGTCGAGATTCTCATCGCGCCCACCGGCCGGGCCGGGCGCCGAGACGAAGCAGCTGCTTCACCATGGACTGGATGCACCTCCTGGTAGGCGTCGGATGGCATCACCGCGCCGGGCTGGAACACCTCGACGTCGAGCTCCACCTCGGGCGCCCAGTTCGACTCCACGCGCATCGACAGCGTGGGAGCGAAGGGCGCGTTGGCCAAGCCCCCTCCTTCACGCGAGTCGCCCAGCGCGATGGAGGCCGCGTCACGCAGCGAGGCGTGGATGCGGAGACACTCGGCACAGCCCGGGTCGTCGTGTAGCGGCTGCGGATGGAGAGCGAACAACGTGACGTCGTAGCCGGTATGGATCATCCGGCCTTCCGCCAGCTCGAAGTGCGCCTTGCGCTCCCAGGTGACATGGTGGGAACGGACCCATTCCCGAAGCGCCGCGTCGGCGTCCAAAGGAGCACCCTCATCCCCTGTGGGAGCAAGCCACGTACCAAAGGCACGCCACCGCCGAAGTCTTCGACAGGTCTCGACTTGTGCGGCGAGGGACGCCACGATCGGCGTCAGCTTTTCGGAGGCGGACCGGCCTGGCGCAAGATCGTCGTGGTGCTTGCGGCCGGTCGTCGTGCGGATGTCGTCGAGCCGGTGGGTCTGCCTTCATGGAGCCATGGGCTTCCTGATCCAGGAGGTCCATTGCGCCCAGCGCGCCCACGACCCACAATGCCGAGCGGGGGGTCACCATGGACAACCCGAGGATGGCAAGCCTGGCCGCGGTGGCGCTAGGGGCCTTGACCGTGCTCTGTGCCGCAGGCGAGGTCGCGCTCGACCGCGCCGCGGCCGCCAAGGGCCAGGTCACTTTCACGCGGTTCTGCGTCTCCTGCCACGGTCCCGCGGGCAAGGGAGACGGCTCGCTCTCCGGCGACCTGCGCGTGCCGGTGCCGGACCTCACCGAGATGGCCAACCGCAACGCCGGCAAGTACCCGTACGACCGGGTCACCCGCGTCATCACGACGGCGGAGCTGGTGCGGGGACACGGTACGGTCGAGATGCCGGCCTGGGGCGACGCGCTCAAGAAGACGCGGGGAACGGACGAGCCGACGGTCGAGGCAGCGATCCGCGACCTCAACCACTACGTCTGGTCGCTGCAGAAGCCGCCGAAGAACTAGGTCTTTCGTTCGCCGCGCTCAGCCTTGGTTGGTCGACGCCTCTTCGCGCTTCGCGCTCGAGGCTTAGTTGGTCAACAGCCGCGCTCCCGCGCGGCCGTAGACCTTCTCGCCTCTTCGCGCTTCGCGCTCGAGGCTTAGTTCCA
>JAICEW010000259.1 GCA_025923995.1 Vicinamibacteria bacterium
CCCGGCCACCGACACGACGAGACGGGCCGCGAGTCCCATGCCCGATCGTAGCGCCTCGGAGCCGCTCGCGCCGGGGGCGGCCGTTATAGTGTCGGGTATGGCGAACGGCCCGGCTCGGCCCGCATTGTCCCGGCGCAAGCGCGTCCTCTTCACGCTCGCCACCGTCGCCATCGCCGGGCTCTTCGCCGAGGGCTCGCTGCAGGCCTTCTATCGCCTCACCGCCGGACGGTGGCTCTGGGACTGGTGGGCGATCCCGATCTACGAGAACGATCCCGTCCGCGTCTATCGCGTCCGGCCGAACCTGGACTACTGGCATCGCACCAGCGAATACGCCGCCCAGTACCTGACCGACGACGCCGGCATGCGCACGGACGGTGCCCATCCAGCGGCGAGCGTGCGGAAGCCGCCGGGGACCTTCCGGATCCTGGCGCTGGGACCGTCGTTCGCGTTCGGCTGGGGTGTGAACTACGAGCACGCGTACCTGCCCCTGATCGCCCGCGGCCTGCTCGTGCCCGGCCGCCAGGTCGAGCTGGTGAACGTCGGCACGCCGTCGCAGCCGATGAGCTACCAGCTCAAGTGGCTGCAGCAGGTGGGCCATGCCTACGAACCCGACCTCATCGTGCAGACGGTCTATGGGGCCGGCCCGGAGGCGGTGGAGAGCGACGACACGCTGCCCGCGGACGGGCCGTGGGTGCGGGACGGCTACCTCTATCCCACGCGCAACCTGACCGTCGCGACGCGCCTGCGCCTGTGGCGACGCTATTCGGCGTCCCTCTTCTACGGCTGGCGCATGTACCAGGCCCTCCGGCATCCGGACGCGCCCAGCGCGGCGGGAACGGAGTTCTACCGGAAGGACGCCCTGTCGGAGACGAACGCGGCGGCGGACTGCTTGAAGCGCTACCAGGACTACCTGCGGTTCGTGGAGGACGCCGTGGCGAGCCACCCGCCGGTCGTCTTCATCTACGTGCCGCCTTCGTGGGTGGTCCGTCCCGCCGACGTCGGAAGGGTCGCGCACCACGGCAACTTCTCCGACCCGCTCGCGGTCCGCGAACGGAATGCGGTCCTGGCCGGCGTGCTCCACGACCACCAGGTCCAGCTCATCGACACCACGCCCGCCCTGGTCGCGCAGGACCGCGAAGTGCGCATGTACTTCATCTACGACACGCACTTCACGGTGCCCGGCAACAAGGCGGTCGCCGATCTCGCCACGCCGATCATCCAGCGGATGATCAACGAGCCGCGACCGGCGCCAAGCCCTTGAAATACAGCGACTTCGGCACTGTGACGCCGATCACTCGTGCCGGGCCGGACACGGCTTAGCCTTTGGGCCGATACTGGACTTGACGGCACGCGCATTGCGTGTCGAGACGCCATGGAGGGCACCCATGAGCACTCATAAGATCGTCCCGGCGGCCGTCGCCGCCGCTTTCGCACTCATCACGGCCCTGCCCGCCGACGCCAAGCCCAACGCCAAGCCGCCGAAGGTGAAACCGGCGACGGCCAAGGCCCAGACGGTCAAGCCGACGGCCGCGCACGGCCCCAAGACGGTGAAGGCCAAGCCGACCACCAGCGTCAAGGTGCACGGCAACTCCACGCAGGCCAGGGCCGTCAAGCCGGCGAAGTCGCAGGGCGGGGCCAAGTCGACGGCCGCCAGCACCAAGCCGCAGACGAAGACGTCCGTCGACCAGGCGAAGGGCTCGAGCCAGAAGGTGAAGGGCGACAAGTCCACGCGCACTGCACGGACCGACGACGCCACGGGCTCGCGGCCGGTCGCGGATACCAACCCGCGCCCGACGGAGCTGACGAAGGCGCAGCAGCTCCTGATGAAGAACGACAACCTGCGGGCCAAGATGGCGGCCCGGCTGCCTGGCGACATCGACCCCGTCGGCGCCGCGAACGGCTTCAAGAACCTCGGCCAGTTCGTGGCGGCCGTGAACGTCTCGTACAACCAGGGCGTCGACTTCAAGGCCATGCGGCAGCTGATGCTCGGCGAGGGGAAGCTGAGCATCGGACAGGCGCTCCAGCAGCTCAAGGGCGTCGACATCCAGACCGCCAATGCCGCCGCGGACACGGCCCTCACGGCCGCCAACCGCGACCTGGCGGCGGCGGACGTGAACACGACCCGGCAGAAGACCAAGCGGAACGCCCGCGGCTGAAGGCCGCGGTGGGCCGGTTCATCGGGGGCGCCGCCGTCGCGGCGCTCCTGCTCGTCCTCGCGCGGCCGGCGTCCGCCCAGGGCACCGGCGCGCGCCAGTTCGGGGTGTGGCTCGACGACGCGACGGTCTCGCCGCCCGGCGAGGGCTGGGCCACGTTCGGAGTCGGCTACGTGCGCGCGAGCTTCGGGGAGCAGTGGGATGCGCCCAGCCTCGACGCCGGCATCGGGATCCCCCCGAAGATCCAGATCTCGGTGAGCGCGCCCTTCACACGCGTCGACTACACCGACGGCACGACGACGCGCAGCATGGGTGACGCCTACGGGGCGGTCAAGATGACGCTCCTCGATCCCGCCGATCCGGACCGCTCGTTCGGCCTCGCGATCGTCCCGGTCGTCGAGTTCCTCAGCTCCAGCTCGGTCGCGGAGGGCGAGGGGCGCACGTACTGGGCGCTGGCGGTACCCGTCGAGAAGCGGTTCGAGTCGTTCCGGACCTACGGCAGCGTCGGCTACTACTCGCGCGGCTCCGGTTTCGCGGCCGGGGCCGTCGAGGTCCCCGTGAGCGAGCGCGTGACGGTGACGGGCACGCTCAGCTTCGCGCACTCGCTGGAGGACGACCCCGTGGCCGACGCCGAGGGCTCGTCGGGCAGCCGCTGGGACCTGAGCGGCGGCGCCGTCTACTTCCTCAACCCCAAGGCGACGCTCTACGCGAGCGTCGGGCGCACCATCTCGCACATCGACGTGAACGCCGCCTCCTTCGCGTTCGCCGCCGGGGTGTCGTTCGGCTTCCAGCACCGCATCGGGGGACCCGGGCGGACGGCCACCGGCACGCCGCGCAAGCCCTAGCGGCGGAACAGCGAGAACAGCAGCGTCAGCAGCAGGCTGAGCACGATGCAGGTCACGATCGGGACGTAGACGGTCGTGTTCCCGCGCCTCCAGACGACGTCGCCCGGCAGGCGGCCCAGGCCCGGGATGCGGGGTCCGAAGGCGAGGAACAGGCCCACCAGGACGAGCACCACCCCGATCAGGATCAGCGGACGGCCGAGCTCCTGCATCCCTCGATGGTAGCGCGTGCTTCGACGTGCCGGTGGGACGTGCTACCGTTCGTCTCCCGCATGCGCGCGCTCCGCGTCGTGTCCCTGGCACTGATCGCGTCCGGCTGCGGCGGTGGCCCTTCGGGGCCCGACGGGACGCCCTCTCCCGCTCCGACGCCGTCGCTGCCGACCTTCCCGGTCTCGGGCGTCGTGTACTACGACGAGAACGGGAGCGGCACGCTGGACGCCGGCGAGGACGCGCGCGTCCCCGGCGTGGTGGTCGGCATCGGAGGGCCCACGGGGCAGAGCGCGTCCGAGGGCCGCTTCACCGTCGCGGGGGTCGCGCAGGGGACGCGCACGCCCGAGGTGGTCGCCGCCAGCCTGCCGCCGTTCTTCGCCGCGCCGCCGATGGCCGCGTTCCCGGTGCCGCCGCCCCCCGCCTTCGAGCTGGGCGTGCCGCTGCGGCTGCCGATCGGGGGCAACCGGGCCCACACCTACATGGCGTTCGGCGACAGCATCACGCAGGGCGACGGCTCGCGCCGGCGCGACGGGTACCGCAGCCGGCTCGAGGGAATGCTGGCCGGCCACTGGGGCGTGCCCGCGCGCGTGATCGACGAAGGCGTGGGCGGGACGCGCAGCGACGACGGCGCCGCGCGCATCGACACCGCGCTGCGGCGTTCGCGACCGGCCTACACGCTCGTCCTCTATGGAACGAACGACTGGAACACGTTCGCGTGCCGGCGGGTGGACAGCTGCTTCACGCGGAGCAGCGTGATCTCGATGATCCGGTCCATCAAGGCCGCCGGCAGCCTGCCGGTGATCGGCACCCTGCCCCCCGTGAACCCGGCGTTCACCGACCGCCTGGCCGAGGACCGCAACGGCTGGGTCGTCGACACCAACGCCGCGCTGCGTCCGCTCATCCGGGCCGAGGGCGGCGTGGTCGCCGACGTGCACGCGGCCATGACCCGCGCCGGCGCCTCCCACCTGGACGAGCTGTTCTCCGACCACGTCCACCCCAACGACGACGGCTACGCGGCCGTCGCGGACGCGTTCTTCCGCGCGATCGTCACCCCGCCGGCGCCCTGACGCCGGGCCCTGTCGCCTTCCGGGCGGCCTTTTCCGATCCTCTTGGCGTAGGGGAAAAGACGTACGATTCCTCCGGAGGCAACGCATGATCCATGAATCCATCCTGGGCACGATCGGCAACACGCCCGTCGTTCGCATCAACCGCCTGGCCCCGGCGCACGCGACCGTCTACGTCAAGCTGGAGGCCTTCAACCCCATGAGCTCGGTCAAGGACCGGCTCGCGATCGCCATGATCGAGGACGCGGAGCGGCGCGGCACGCTGAAGCCGGGCCAGACCGTCGTCGAGCCCACCTCGGGCAACACCGGCATCGCGCTGGCCATGGTCTGCGCGGCCAAGGGCTACCCGTTCGTGGCCGTGATGTCGGACAGCTTCAGCGTCGAGCGGCGCAAGCTGATGAAGGGCCTGGGTGCCAAGGTCGTGCTGACGCCCGCGGCCGAGCGCGGCTCCGGCATGGTCAAGAAGGCGACGGAGCTGGCCAAGGAGAAGGGCTGGTTCCTGCCGCAGCAGTTCGAGAACCCGGCCAACCCCGAGTACCACCGCAACACGACGGGTCCCGAGATCCTGCGCGACTTCGCGGGCAAGCGGCTCGACTACTTCGTGAGCGGCATCGGCACCGGCGGGACCATCACGGGTGCCGGCGAGATGCTCAAGAAGGCGCGGCCCGACATCAAGATCGTCTACACCGAGCCGGCGGGCGCCGCCATCGTCACCAAGGGCGAGTGGCAGCCGCACAAGATCCAGGGCTGGAATCCGGACTTCGTCCCGGCCGTCTTCAACCGGGAGATCTACGACGAGGCGGTGCTGGTGACGGACGTCGAAGCGCGCGACGCCGCGCGCAGCCTGGCCCAGAAGGAAGGCATCTTCTGCGGCATCTCAGCGGGCGGGACGTTCGCGGCCGCGCTCAAGGTCGCGGACAAGGCGCCCAAGGGCTCGGTCTTCCTGGCCATGCTGCCGGACACGGGCGAGCGCTACCTGTCGACCATCCTTTTCGAGGGCATCACGGAGGAGTCCGACACCGTCTGAGCGGCCGGACGAGGCGCTGTTGCCGTAGCCGCCCCGCCGGGTTCGACCCGTCCATCGATTCGTGAAGGGTTCCCGACACGCGGTCGCGACTACCGCGAGCCCGCACCAAGCACCAGCCACAGAAGTCCGATTCTGTGGGCGTCGAAGGAGTGGGCGGAGCCCTCGCTTCGGATGGGGGCGTGGCGGTGCGGTGCTCCACGACCCGTTCTTGACCCGACTCCTACCGCCTCTGCAGGGAATGCCCACCGAGCACTCCTAGCTTTGACCGGACGGCTTGGGGCGAGGAGGACGGATGGCAAAGAGGCTGGGCTTCGGGCTGCTGGTCGCGCCCCTCACGTGCACGTCCGGGTCGCGGGCAACGGCTGACGTGTGGGACTCGTCCCCCACCCAGGACGACGACGTGGCGACCGGCTTCACGTTCGACACCGGGCTCGTCCACGAGCGATGAGGGCAGGCATCGACCTGGGCACGACGTTTTCGCTCGCGGCGTGGCTGGACGCAGGCGCTCCGGCACTGATCCCCGACTGCAGCGAACCGCGCGTCTTCCGTACGCCGTCCGTCGTCCACCTGTCGGGAGGGTCCGCTCTCGTCGGCGGCCGCGCGGAGGAGCTGCTGGAGGAGGATCCCCGCGTGCCGCTCATCCGCTTCTTCAAGCGGCGCCTGGGGCAATGCCGACCGGTGTTCCACGACGACGGCGCCGCGGCCTGGAGTGCCGAAGGCGTGTCGGCGCTGCTGCTCAGGAAGCTGGCCTTCGACGCCGAAGTCCACTCGGGAAGTCCATTGCAGCAGGCCGTGATCGCGGTCCCGGCGCACTTCACCGATCCGCAGCGCCGGGCGCTGCTGGGCGCCGCCTCGCTGGCGGACCTGGACGTCCTGGGCCTGGTGGAGGCCCCGGTCGCCGCCGCGCTCCACTACGGCGCCGCGCGTGACATGAGCGACGAGGTCGTCCTCGTCTACGACTTCGGCGGGGGCGGCCTCGACACCACGGTGCTGACGATGGACCCGCACGGCGTCCACACGCTGGGCAAGACCGGCCTTGCGGACGCGGGAGGCAAGGAGCTGGACGAGCAGGTGGCCGACCGGGTCCTCTCGGAGCTCGAGAGAGTGCCCGGACGCTCCTTCCCCAAGGACGCCGAAGCCCTGGCGCACCTGCGCCGCATCGCCGAGGAGTTCAAGATCGAGCTGTGCGCGTCGGGACGAAGCCGTGTGCGGCGCACGGTGGAGTGGGACGGGCGGGCGGTCGAGGTCGAGATCGCGCGGGCCGACTTCGAGTCCGCCATCCGGGACCTCGTGAGCCGCACGGAAGCCGAGGCCCTGGCGTGCCTGTGGGACACGGGCTTGCGTCCGCGCGATGTCACCCGGGTGCTGCTGGTCGGGGGATGCTCACAAATCCCGCTGGTGGAGCAGCGTCTGCGCGGCCTCTTCGGCGGGGCAGGGCAGGAGGTGCTCCGGCACGAGCCCATCCGGGCGGTGGCCTACGGCGCGGCGATGCATGCCGGCCAGCTGGCCAGCGAGGCGGACCGGCACGGGCTGCCTCCGGTCCTGGGGGGGGGTCACCGCCCACGGCGTGGGGATCCACACGCTCGATGCCGCGACCACGAGCGTCGGCATCGACGTCCTCGTCAAGAGGAACACCCCGCTGCCCGTGCGCGTGACTGCGACCTACTTCACGAGCCGACCGTATCAGGAGCGCCTCCTCCTGGACGTCGTGCAGTTCCGCCAGCCGGGTGAGCCGGCCGTGGCCCTCGGGCGTCTGACCATCGGGCCTTTCGACGCGCCGCTGCCCTGCTCGCCGGTTAGGGTCACGGTCGAGTGCCGCCGGGACGGCACGATCGCGCTGGAGGCCCACGACGTCTGCGGTCGCATTCTGCCGCAGACGATGGCACGTCCCTGGGAGCAGGGAGCCGCCTGCCTCGACGCGCCGCGATCGCTCGTCCGGTCCACGATCATCAACGACCGAGTCCTGGGCGCGGCCGTGAGCCCGGAGCCGGCGATCCGCTAGGACAGCTCTACGTGTTGACGATCCTGTTCGAGGGCATCACCGAGGAGTCGGACGAGGCGCTGCCGCCCTGACGCCCCGGGAATAGCGTGGGCGCGCGGCCCGTTCATGCGTCCGGAACGACGAGGAGGACCCATGTGGCGGTCGGCACCGTTGTCGTGTCTCGCCCTGTCGCTCGGAGTCGCAGTGGGCGCATTGGCCGTGGAGGCGCCTGCCCGGGCAGCCGTCTCAAGCCACATCATGCTCACGCCCGCTGACTTGCAGTGGGGCGAGTGCTCGGCGGCCCTGCCACCGGGCGCGCAGTGCGCCGTCCTCGAGGGCGACCTGAAGGCGCCGGACGTGCTGTTCGGCTATCGGGTGAAGTTCCCGGACGGCTACCGGATTGCGCCCCACTTCCATCCCGCCGACGAGCACATCCTGGTCGTGAGCGGGACGTTCCACATGGGGACCGGCGAGCGCTTCGACGCTTCGGCCGGTCGTGCGCTGCCCGCGGGGAGCTTCGCCGTGATGCCCAAGGGCGCGCCGCACTTCGCGTGGACGACCGGAGAGACCATCGTCCACGTCTACGCGATCGGTCCGTGGGGGCTCACGTACGTGAACCCCGCGGACGATCCGCGCAACGCCAAGGGTCTCTAGGAGCCGCTTCCGAGCTCGAGCCCGGCGAAGAAGTACCCGATCTCGAAGGCCGCGGTCTCGGGGCCGTCCGAGCCGTGGATGGCGTTCGCCTCGATCGACTCCGCGAAGTCCTTGCGGATGGTGCCCGCCGCGGCCTTGGCCGGGTCGGTGGCGCCCATCAGCTCGCGCAGGGACGCGATGGCGCCGTTCTTCTCGAGCACCAGCGTGATGCAGGGCCCGGACGTCATGAACTCGACGAGGCTGCCGAAGAACGGGCGCGCCTGGTGGACGTGGTAGAAGCCCTCGGCCTGCGCCTTCGTCAGGTGGCGCTGGCGCACGGCGACCAGGCGGAAGCCGGCCTCCTCGATGCGCGCCAGGATCTTCCCGGCCTTGCCCGCCTTCACCGCGTCCGGCTTGATGATCGAAAACGTTCGCTCCACTGGTCTCCTCTACGGTTCGTTACTTCTTGATGACCTTCTGGATGGCCGCGCCGATGTCCGCGGGGCTCTTCACCACGTGGATGCCCGCGTCCGCCATCGCCCTCATCTTCTCGTCGGCCGTGCCCTTGCCGCCCGCGATGATCGCGCCCGCGTGGCCCATGCGGCGGCCCGGCGGCGCGGTCTGGCCCGCGATGAAGCCGACCACCGGCTTCTTCACGTGCTGCTTCACGTACGCGGCCGCGTCCTCCTCGGCGCTGCCCCCGATCTCCCCGATCATGACGATGGCCTCGGTGCCGGGGTCGTCGTTGAACAGCTTGAGCGCCGCCGTGTGGTTGGTGCCGATGATCGGGTCGCCGCCGATGCCGATGCAGGTCGACTGGCCGATGCCCAGCGCCGTGAGCTGCCCCACCGCCTCGTAGGTCAAGGTGCCGCTGCGGCTGACCACGCCCACCGTGCCGCCCTTGTGGATGTGGCCCGGCATGATGCCGATCTTGCACTTCTCGCCAGGCGAGATGACGCCCGGGCAGTTGGGGCCGACCAGCCGCGACTTCCGCCCCTGCAGGAACGTGGCCGCCTTCACCATGTCGAGCGTCGGGATGCCCTCGGTGATGGCCACGATCAGCGGCAGCTCCGCATCGGCCGCCTCCATGATCGCGTCGGCCGCGCCCGGCGGCGGGACGAAGATGACGGTCGCGTTCGCGCCCGTCTTGCGCACCGCCTCCGCGACGCTGTCGAACAGCGGGAAGCCCTCGACGGTGGTGCCGCCCTTGCCGGGCGTCACGCCTCCCACCACGTTCGTGCCGTAGTCGCGGCAGCCGATGGCGTGGAAGGTCCCGTGCTTGCCCATGCCCTGGACGAGGAGGCGCGTGCCCTTGCCGCAGAGGACGCTCACTTCGCACCTCCCGCCGCCGCCACCACCTTCTGGGCGGCTTCCGTCATGTCGTCGGCGGTGACGAAGTTGAGGCCGGACGCGCGCAGCATCTCCTTGCCTTCGGTCTCCTTGTTGCCCTTCATGCGCACC
>JAICEW010000260.1 GCA_025923995.1 Vicinamibacteria bacterium
CGCGTGGGCGGAGCGATCGCGCAGCCCAAGCGGCTGAACTTCGTGCAGCCGCGCGTCCCGAGCAATCTCCCCGCCGACGTGCCGCGCACCGTCATCCTGGAGCTGACGGTCGACGAGCGCGGGCGCGTGGTGGAGGCGAGCGTCCTGCGCGGCCACCCCGCGGTGGACAAGCCGATCGCCGAAGCGCTCCGCCAGTGGGTCTACGCTCCCACGCTCGAGAACGGCATTCCCGTGCCCGTCATCTTCCCGGTGACGGTCAAGATGCGCTGACGCGCAACCGATGCGCGCGGGGCGGAACGCCGCGCAGTCCCTGCGGGTGGCTCGGCCATAACTCCTTTGGAGTCAGCAGGGAGCAGCCATTTTGCTCCCGGTCGACATCTTGCTAGAATCCCGATCATGAAATCGGATTTCATGATCGCCCTGCCGCGCGGAGTGTCCGCGCGGGTCGTGGACCTCGAGGTGGACGGGCTCGACCGCGAGCGGCTGGAGGTCATGGGCCTCTGTGCGGGCCGCACCGTCGAGGTCGTGAAGACCGGGGATCCGATGATCGTGCGCGTGCTCGGGACGCGCATCGGGCTGGCCGGCCGCCTGGCGGCGACCGTGCGCGTCGTCCGTCATGGCTGAAGTCCCGCTGCCCACGATCGCGCCTTCGTGCCATCCCGTGGCGGTCGCCGCGGCGGGCGACTCCCCGACCGTCGTGCTGATCGGGAACCCCAACACGGGCAAGACCTCGCTGTTCAACCGCCTGACCGGCCTGCGCGCGAAGACGGCCAACTTCGCCGGCACCACGCTCGAGCGGCGCGTCGGCACCACGCTGATCGGCGGGCGCAAGGTGCACCTCGAGGACCTGCCGGGGCTGTACGCGCTGCACGCCGCGAACGCGGAGGAGCGCATCGCGCAGGACTCGCTGCTGGGGGCCGCCGGCGTGCCCGCGCCGGCGGGCGCACTGGTGGTGGTGGACGCGACGAACCTCGCGCGCAACCTGTACCTGGTGAGCCAGGTGCGGCAGATGGACGTGCCGGTCCTGGTCGCGCTCAACATGACCGACCTGGCGGGAGAGGAGGGGCTGAGCGTCGACGTCGCCGCGCTGGCGCGGGAGCTGGGCGCTCCCGTCGTGCCGGTGAGCGCCCGCACGGGCCAGGGCCTCGGCGCGCTGCGCCAAGCGCTGGGCGAGTTCGTCGACGGGCGCGCGCCCCGGCCGCCGCTGCCCGAGCGGCTCTCCGCGTGCGGGTCCTGCGGGGGGTGCGCCGCCAGCTCCGAGCGGTTCGACTGGGCGGAGGACGTGGCGGCGGCGGCCAGCAGCGGCGCCCCGCGCCTGTCGGCCCAGCGGACCGAGCGGATCGACCGCGTGCTCACGCACCCGGTGGCCGGCCTCGCCGTCTTCGCCGTGCTGATGGCGGCACTGTTCGTCGCGCTGTTCGCGCTGGCCGAGTACCCGATGGGCGCGATCGAGAGCGGCGTCGCCGCCCTGGGGGGCTGGGTGTCCGGGCGGCTGCCCGAAGGCGAGCTGCAGAGCTTCCTGGTGGACGGCGTGATCGGCGGCGTGGGGGGCGTGCTGGTGTTCCTGCCCCAGATCGCGATCCTGTTCTTCTTCCTCTCCCTGCTCGACGACAGCGGGTACCTGGCCCGGGCGGCGTTCGTGATGGACCGGCTGATGGGCAAGGTCGGGCTGCCCGGCAAGGCGTTCGTGCCCATGCTCTCGGCGCACGCCTGCGCCATCCCCGCGCTCATGTCGACGCGCGTCATCGAGGACCGGCGCGACCGGCTGGCCACCATGCTGGTGATCCCCCTGCTCACCTGCTCGGCGCGGCTGCCCGTGTACGCCATGATCGTGGCCCTGCTCTTCGCGGGCCGGCCCCTGCAGGGCGGCCTCGTCTTCGCGGGCGCGTACGCGCTGGGCGTGATCGCCGCGCTCGGCGTCGCCTGGGTGCTCCGGCGCTCGCTGCTGAAGGGCGAGAGCCGCCCGCTGGTGATCGAGCTGCCGACCTACAAGACGCCCAGCCTGCGCAACGCGCTGCTGGCCATGAGGGACCGCGCCGGCGTGTTCATGCGCAAGGCCGGCACCGCGATCCTGCTCATCTCGATCGGCATGTGGGCGCTGTCGACGTACCCCCGGCTGCCGGAGGCGCGAGCCGCCGAGGCGCTCGCCGCCGGCGGCGAGGCCCACCTGGCGTCGGCGCGGCTCGAGCACTCGGCGGCGGGACGCATCGGGCGGGGGATCGAGCCGGTCTTCCGGCCGCTCGGCTTCGACTGGCGCATCGACATCGGCGTGCTCAGCTCGTTCGCGGCCCGCGAGACGCTGGTGGCGACGCTCGCGATCGTCTATGGCGTGGGGGACGACGACGTCGCGTCCGACGGGCTGCGCGACGCGCTGGGCGCGCAGCGCCGGGCCGACGGCACGCCGGTGTTCGGGCTGGCCACGTCCCTGTCGCTCCTCGTGTTCTTCGTGCTGGCCATGCAGTGCCTGCCCACGCAGGCGGTCATGCGCCGCGAGTCGGGCTCGTGGCGGTGGGCGGCGTTCCAGTTCGCGTACATGACGGTGCTGGCCTACGTCGCGGCGCTGGTGACCTACCAGGGGCTCCGGCTGCTCGGCGCCGGCTGAGGCGCGGCCGCGGTCAGGAGCCGGCCAGCTTCCCCTTGACGATCGCGGCGCCGACCGTCTGGATGGTCTTCTCCATCAGCGAGCGCAGCTCCTCGTCCTGCTCGAGCTTGGGGAGGTTCTTGATCAGCACCGCGCGGTAGGGCACGCGCTTGTGCCAGAGCACGGTCCCCTTCTCGTAGACGCGCACCTCGAAGTTGGCCGACTCGACGCCCAGGTCCTCGCACTGGACGTGGTAGGCGCGCCCCTCGTGCTCGACGATCCGGTTGGCGCCGATGATCACGGCAGCGTGCGCGCCTCGCCCACGCGCGCGCCCGCCACCCGCTTGAGCCACCGCTCGAAGAACCAGTTGCCCAGCCGCAGGCTGCCGTCCACCTCGCTCAGGTAGCCCATGCGCACGAGGCCGAAGAGCTGCGGCTCCAGCGCCTCCTCGCTGCGGCCGAGCGCCTGCGCCAGCGCGCGGCGGGTGAGGCCGGTTTCGCGCGCGATCTCCTCCAGCAGCGCCCGCTCGTGCTCCTCCAGCGTCTGGAAGTCGACCGAGAAGAAGTTGGCGACCATCTCGTCGGCCGCCACGTGCTCGAGCGTGGCCGACAGGTCGCGGCTCTCGAAGAGCCGGCTGGCGATCAGCTGGAGCAGGAACGGGTGGCTGCCCGTGCGCTCGCGGATGCGCCGGCTCTCGTCCTCGGTGAACGACCCGCGCGCCAGCAGCGCGCGCGCCTCGTCGTCCTCCAGCGGGCACAGGTACAGCGGCGGGATGAAGCCCTGCAGGAAGGGCGAGGTGGCGAAGTCGGTGCGCTCGTCGATGCGCGCCAGGCGCCGGGTCGAGGTGAAGACGGTGCGCACCTCGGGGCCCTTCTGGAAGATGCGGCGCAGCCGCGGGAGCACCGTCGGCTCGGAGCGGGCGACGGTCAGGAACTCCTCCGCCTCGTCCACCAGCAGCAGGAGGCGCCAGCCGCTGCGTACGGTCCGGCGCACGACGGTGGTGAGCATCTCGCCGACCGCCAGGCCTTCCAGGTCCTCGGCGGCCACGTCCGTGGCGCGCCGGAAGGCCTCGGAGTCCTCGACGCTGCCCAGCAGCCCGTCGGCCAGGCCGCGCGCGTCGGCGCTGCCCTGCAGGTCCCAGTAGAGCGCGACGAACGGCGTGTCGCGGCTCTGCAGGACCCGGAACTCCAGCTCCTTGAGGAACGACGTCTTGCCCAGCCGGCGCGCGCCCACGACCCACTGCGAGTCGCGCTCGCCCTCCAGCACCTCGCGCAGCAGGTCCGAGCGCCCGAAGAAGTTGTCGCCGCGCACCCAGCTGCCGGCGATGAATGGATTCCGCACCCCGCTCATGACGCGCCTAGTCTGACATACGTCAGGCGGAGGCGTGGGCGAGCGGCGCGTCGGCGGGCGCCTGGTCGCGGCCCTCGCGCAGGACGTCCTCGCGCACGGCCTCGACGTCCTCCGCGGTCACCGTTGTGCGGCCCGCCTCCAGCATGCGGTTCACGGCGTGGATGCAGAACTTCTGGATCACGTAGGGCTTGAGGTCGCTCCCGTCCAGGATGGCGGCGACGGCGGTGGCCTCGTAGCGGAACACGCCCTCCACGGGCTCGCGGATGAGCGCCTCCGCCTCCTCGCGGGTGAAGGCCGACAGCTCGATCTCGTCGAAGAAGTTGTACCAGGGGCTGCCTTCGCTGGTCCACAGCCGCTTGATGCCCACGCCGCTCATGACGGCCACCAGGTGCTCCGAGAACGTCTTCATGAAGATGCTGCGCAGCCGCTGGTTGACGCGCTCCGAGTACTCGTTGAGCACGTCGACCTCGTCCACCAGCATGGCCAGCTTGACGTGCTGCGGCGTGCGCGTCTTGAGCTCGTCGATCACGCGCTGCAGGTCGTGGCTGAAGTCGCGCCCGTCGTAGCGCGGCTCCTCGCGCCGGAAGCGCAGCGCGGCCATGGTCTCCGGCTTGAGGGCCAGCGACTCCGCGATGTCCGACATGATGGTGTGGAAGAAGGCCTCCTCCGGCACGCCCTGCAGGTCGGTGAGCACGGGGAAGAAGCGGTAGCCGGTCTGGTCGTCGGCCAGGAGCGCCTTGCGCAGGTGGTAGAGGAAGGTCGTCTTGCCGATGCGGCGCTCGCCGGTGATGAGCAGGCTGTTGTGGTGCAGCACGTTCAGGATGCGCGTCAGCAGCTTGCGACGGCCGAAGAACATGTCCTCCGTCATCACGGGCGAGCCCGCGATGTAGGGGTTGAAGCGGCTGCGCATCGCGCGCCGGCGTCGGGCGCGCTGGCCCAGCCACACCGCGCCGATGAGGCCCGCGGCGGCCGTCAGGGCGGAGGGAACGAACGCGGCGGTCTCGTAGAAGCGCAGCTTCCGGCGCACCGAGAAGGCCTTCAGGTTGATCAGGCCGCGTCCGTCGGTGACCGCGACCGAGACCAGGTTGGGGCCGGCCTCCAGGTCGAACACGTGCTCGATGCGGGAGCTCTTCGGCAGCGCGCCGTCCGATTCCGGGACCTCCACCCGCTCGCCCACGACGGTCGGACCGGCCCGGTACTCCACGCGCGCGATCCCGCGGTCGTCCGTCGCCACGCCCAGCAGCGCAAGCGTGGAGCCCTCCATCTCCTCCGGCGGCGGCTCGAAGAACGTCAGCACCGGCGGCTGGTTGGGGAAGTTCTTCTCGAACTCCTGGTCCCGCATCATCTGCTCCGCGTGGCGCAGGCGCTCGGCGACCAGGGTGTTGCCCGGGTCCAGATCCAGCGCACTTCCGAGCTTGACCACGGCCTGCGGGAACTGGCCGGCCGTGATGAGCCGCTGGCCCTCGGCCAGCAGGGCGTCGATGCGGGCGCGCACGTCCTTCTGGAAGCGCATCCGCTCCAGCGTCCTCTGCGCCCGGGCCAGCAGCGTGGCCGCCTCGCGGTTGGTGGCGTCGGCGGCCGCCTTGGTGAGCGGCTCCAGCGCCTGCTCGTACTGGCCGGCCTCGAAGAACGCCTTGCCCGCGCGGAACGCCGCGTCGCGCTCCTGCTGCGTGGTCTCGGCCATGATGCGCGCCTCGGCGTCGCGCTTGCCGTCCAGCGCGACCGGGTTGCGCGGGTCGAGCGCCAGCACCCCATCGAAGGCGATGCGCGCCTCGGCGGCCTTCTCGGCCTCCAGCAGCCGGCGCCCACGCGCCAGCCCCTCCTCGATCTTCTGGGCGGTGGCGGCGCGCTCGGCGCGCTCGTTCTGCTCGGCGCGGATGCGCTTGACCTGGTCCGCGACCTGCTGGCGCACGGCCGGCTCCAGCACCTCCGCCACCTTCTCCGCCTGCGCGAGGCGGGCCAGCGCCTCCTCGTGCTTCGCCTCGCGGTACAGGTCGGCACCCTCGCGCCGCAGACGCTCCACCTCCTCGGAGGCGCGGCGGATGCCCGCCTGCTTCTCCGCCGCCTCCTGCGCCAGGCTGGCATGCTGCTGGGCCTGCTCGCGCTTCTGGACCAGGTCGGCGTAGAGGCGCGAGCCCCGGATCGCGCCCTGCTTCTCCTCGATGTTGAACATCCGGATCGCGGAGTTCTGGTCGTCGAGGCGCAGGTAGCACACGCCCTGCTGGTAGTACGGGAAGTAGCTCTCGACGAAGTCCATCCCGTACGTGCGCACGTTCATGCCCGAGCCGGGCCGCAGCCGCACGGCCTCCTGCAGGCTGTGCAGCGCGTCCTGGTAGCGCCCGCGCCGCATCGAAGCTTCCGCGGCGCGGTAGTGGTCGTACCACTCCTGGATGGCCCAGGCGGGAGGGGACACGAGGAGCAGGACGACCGGCAGCAGCGATGAGACGAGTCGCTTCATGGGGGAGACATGCCCGGCCGGCGCTCGCGAGGGCACCGGCCGGGAGACGGCCTACTTCTCGTATTGTGCGGCGATCAGCGCCCCGCGGGCGGTGGCCGTCAGCGGATCGGACGCCATGCGCACGCTCTCGACCTCGAACGGGAGGCTGCGCGAGGACAACGCCCGCGTGAACATGTCCTTGAAGCCCTTCGGCTTGGCGGTCCCGCCGGAGAGCACGATGGGCAGCGGCCGGTCGGCGCGCGGCAGCTTCTCCGCGGTGTTGATCGCGCGGTGGAGCGCCTCCACGAGGGTCTCGACCAGGTCCTCGTAGTAGATGTGCATGGCCTTCTCGAACTTGTCCTTGGGCGGGCGGGACAGGTCCAGGCCCTCTTCCTTCAGGACCTTCACGCGCGTGGCGGCCTCGTTCAGCACCCCGCCGGCGGAGGCGTCGATGAAGTCGCCGCCCTTGGCGATCGAGAACATGATCGACGGGATCGACAGGTAGGCGAGCGTGCCGTTGCACATGCCGCCGCCGCAGGAGATGCCGATGCCGGTGAAGTTGTTGTTCTCCAGCTCGGCGAACACGACCGCCAGCCCCTCGTTGATGGCCACCGCGCGGTAGCCCATCGACTCGAAGAAGCGGCGCAGCGTGGCCTCGTGGTACGTGAGCTGCGAGTCCTGGCCGTGCGCGGCGGCCGGCACCGAGAAGGTGAGGATCTCGCCCTGCGTCTTCGCGCGCGGGACCATCGTCTGCAGGATGGCCTCCAGCACGGGCATGGCCGACTTCTCTCGCGCGTTGATGAGCCCGTCGGCCATGGGCCGGCGCACGTCCGCGTTGAACATGTTCGCGAAGCGCTCGGCGGAGGTCCCGTAGATCACGAGCTGGTCGCCGTCGCGGTAGTACGCGATCTCGTTCTGGCTGAGCGTGTTCTCGGTGAAGCGCGAGTAGGGCACGGGGATGAACGCGTTGAGCTGCCCGGCGGTCTCCACGCCCTTGGTCCGGCGGCGGGCCGCGACCACCTTGCTGGTGCCCACGTCCAGGCCCATAGGGGCGCCGGCCTTGTCCAGCTCGTCGATCCTCTCCTCCACCTCCTGGGCTACTTTCCAGAGGTGGTCTTTGCGCTCTTCCATGCTCCTATCCTCCGCTTAGCTTGGGTGCCGACCACTGCTCCGCCCCGGCGACGGCTTCGCCCTGCGCCTGGACCGCGAGCCACCGGTCGAAAAGAAGCTGCCGCTCCATACGGATCTCGTCCACGCTGCGACCGCTGGCCAGCGCCTCGCCCTCGAGGCGCCTCTCCGCTTCCTGCACGCCCGGCCACGGCTGGTCCAGGACCTTGAGGAAGTCCTCGTCGTACCCGAAGCCGAACAGCGTCACGCTGGGCGCGGCCTTCTGGTACTGGTCGGGGAGCCCGTACGCCTCGAACGGGAAGCCGCGCGCCCAGTCCATGTGGAACCCGATCTGCCGCTTCTTGGGGTTGACGCTCGTGAGCCCGTGGGTCACGCACATCTCCGGCCGGATCTCGTACCGCTGCCGCAGGAAGTCCGACAGGTTGCGCCCCGTCGCGAACTGCGCCTGCGTGATCGGCAGCGCCTTGCCGCCCTCCCAGCGCGTCTCGAAGGAGACCCCGAGGAAGGCGTGGTTCAGGTTCATGTAGACGTGCCCGCCGTTCGACCAGACCGAGTGGCCGGCGTGGTTCGCCTTGGAAGCCTCGTCCACCAGGCGGTACGCGCGCCCGAAGCGGTCGACCAGGTAGTGGTAGAGCTTCTTGCGCTGCACGTAGCGCAGCAGCCGGCGCGAGCTGTCGCGCAGGTTCTCGTTGTAGGACGGTTCGAGCGGCCAGACGTCGCTCTCGGACGTGTGGAACAGGATCCCGACCGGCTTGTCGAACGTGCCGGCCTCGAGCAGCCCGTCCTCGGTCAGCGTGCGGAAGCGCCGCGGCTCGTGCGTGGTCGTGAAGCTGGTGTCGATGCGCAGGCCGTTGCTGTACTGCTCGAACTCGGCGCCCTGCTCGACGAGCCAGATACCGGTCGGCGCCACGCCGGCGGAGGGCGACGCTTCGGCTGCGGCCGTTTCGATCTTGGCCGGTGCGGCCGCGGCGGCCGTGGCGGGTGCCGGGGCGCTGCGCCACAGCTGGTACGCGCCCGCCGCGACGAGCAGCAGCCCCGAAAGGGCGGCCAGCCCCACGCCGGTGCGCGCGAGCCGCGTCATGAACATCGAGAGGCGCGTGCGGCTGTCGATGCCCACGGCGGCGCCCAGCGAGTTGGCGCTCAGCAGATAGCGCAGCTCCTCCAGGCCGAGCCAGTGGTACATCCGACGGCGGACCGACTCCCAGGGGACGGTCTCGATCCAGCGGCTCCGGCGCTGGTAGCGCGCGAGCGAGAGGCGGATGAACCTCAGCTTGGCGACGGGGTTGCGGATGCCGTTGCTGACGGCCTCCAGGGCCTGGACGAACTCCGAGCCCTTGCCGGGCGCGCTCTCGCGGGCCGGGCTGGTACGTGCTCGAGTCGACCCCGCAGCCCTCACAAAGGCTTCCAACGGCGGGGATTATCGCACCCCCCGGGGGGGTTGTCATCACCCGAGGGGGTGGGGGCAGGCCGGCATTCCGAGGAAATGGGAACCTTGTGGCAAGGTGACCCTCACGGGAGGCGCACCCATGAACCAGGCCGGGCTCATGATCCTCGTGGCGGGGCCGTATCGCTCCGGCACGGGGGACGATCCGGAGAAGATGGCCGCAAACGTCCGGGCGATGGAGGCTTACGCCCTGCCGCTGTTCCGGGCCGGGCACGTCCCCGTCGTGGGCGAGTGGTTCGCATTGCCCTTGGTCGCGCTGGCGGGGTCGCAACGCGTCGGAGACGCTGCGTTCGAGGAGATCTTCCATCCGATCGCGGAGCGTCTTCTCGAGCGCTGCGACGCGGTCCTTCGTGTCGGAGGGCCGTCGCAGGGGGCCGACCTCATGGTGCGCATTGCTGCCGAGCGCGACCTC
>JAICEW010000261.1 GCA_025923995.1 Vicinamibacteria bacterium
CTGCACCACATCCACACCAAGTACGAGGCGTACATCGAGCACCTGCACGTGGACTACACCGGGATGTTCGTGAAGAAGGGCCAGCCGCTCGCGTCCCTGTTCAGCCCCGAGCTGGTGGCCACCCAGCAGGAGTACCTGCTGGCGGCGCGCGCGAAGAAGCAGCTCGCGTCCAGCGCGCTGCCCGCGGTGGCGCAGGGCGGTGTCGACCTGCTGGACGCGGCCCGCCGGCGCCTGCTGCTGTGGGACATCCGCGAGGAGGACATCGCCCGGCTGGAACAGACCGGGGAGGTGCGGCGGACGCTCGACCTCCACTCGCCGGTCAGCGGATACGTCACGCAGAAGATGGCCCTGCACGGGATGCGCGTGACGCCCGTCGACACGCTCTTCGACATCTCGGACCTCAGCTGGCTCTGGGTGCTGGCCGACGTGTACGAGTCCGACCTGGGCGCGGTCCGCCTGGGCATGCCGGCCGAGCTGACGCTCAGCTACCTGCCGGGACGGACCTGGCGCGGGGCCGTGACCTACATCGCCCCGACCGTCGAGGAGAAGACGCGGACCATCAAGGTCCGCATCGAGGTGGACAACGCGGACGGGGAGCTCAAGCCCGACATGTTCGCGGACGTCATCCTCGAGAGCGGGCTGGGCACGGGCCTGGTGGTGCCCGAGAGCGCGCTGCTGAAGACGGGGGAGCGCACGCTGGTGTTCGCCGACCTGGGCGAGGGGCGCCTCGAGCCGCGCGAGGTGAAGGTGGGCCCCAAGGTGCCGGGCGGCGTGCAGGTGGTGAGCGGCGTCGAGGAAGGCGAGCGGGTGGTGACCGTCGCCAACTTCCTCCTCGACTCGGAGTCGAGCCTGCGCGCCGCGCTGTCCGCCTTCGCGCCACCGGGTCCGACGCCCGAAGCTCCCGCCTCACCCGCCGCGCACCGGCATTGACATGAGACCCGCAGGCCGCGCTCCCACTCCGCTGCGCGCGGGGTTCATTCCCGCGCGGGCGGAACACGCAGATGCGCGGCCGAGGACGCGAAAACAATGATCCGGCAGATCATCCGCTTCTCGGCGCACAACCGCCTGCTGGTGCTGCTGGCGGTCGCCGTCGCGGTCGCGTACGGCCTCTACACCGTCCGGCACATCCCGGTGGACGCGATCCCGGACCTGTCCGACACGCAGGTGATCGTCTACTCGCGCTGGGACCGCAGCCCGGACATCATGGAGGACCAGGTCACCTACCCGATCGTCAGCGCGCTGCTGGGCGCGCCCAACGTGAAGACGATCCGCGGCTTCTCGGACTTCGGCTTCTCCTACGTCTACGTCATCTTCAAGGACGGCACCGAC
Organism: Vicinamibacteria bacterium; assembly: GCA_025923995.1. Lineage (GTDB taxonomy): Bacteria > Acidobacteriota > Vicinamibacteria > Fen-336 > Fen-336 > JAICEW01. The sequence goes on from JAICEW010000261.1 coordinate 1,330, forward strand.
CTCTACTGGGCGCGCAGCCGCGTGCTCGAGTACCTGAGCAAGATCCAGACCCTGCTGCCCGCGGGGGTGCGCACGGAGCTGGGGCCCGACGCCACCGGCGTGGGCTGGGTGTACCAGTACGCGCTGGTCGACGACTCGGGCGCGCTCTCCTCGGCCGACCTGCGCACGTTCCAGGACTGGAGCCTGCGCTACCGCCTGCAGTCGGTCCCGGGCGTGGCCGAGGTGGCGTCGGTCGGCGGATTCGTCCAGCAGTACCAGGTGACGGTCGACCCCAACCGGCTCAAGGCCTACGACCTCGCGATCATGAACGTGGCGGAGGCGGTGCGGTCGAGCAACAACGAGGTCGGCGGACGGCTGCTGGAGTTCTCGGGGCGGGAGTACATGGTCCGCGGACGCGGGTACGTGAAGTCCACGGCCGACCTCGAGGGCATCGTGCTCAAGACGGACGAGCGCGGCACGCCCGTGCTGCTCAAGGACGTCGGCCACGTCGCCCTCGGGCCCGAGATCCGGCGCGGGGTCACCGACCTGGACGGCCTGGGCGACGCGGTCGGCGGCATCGTGGTGATGCGCCACGGCGAGAACGCGCGGGCGGTGATCGAGCGCGTCAAGGAGCGGCTGCGCGAGATCGAGCCCTCGCTGCCGCGCGGCGTGCGCATCGTGACCACGTACGACCGCTCGGAGCTGATCGAGCGCTCGATCGACACGCTCAAGCGCGAGCTGACGCTCGAGATGGTGATCGTGAGCCTCGTCATCCTGGTGTTCCTGTGGCACATCCCCTCGGCCCTGGTGCCCATCGTCACCATCCCGGTCTCGGTGCTGCTGGCCTTCATCCCCATGAGCTTCATGGGCATCTCGTCCAACATCATGTCGCTGGCCGGCATCGCCATCTCCATCGGCGTCCTGGTGGACGGCGCCATCGTCGAGGTCGAGAACGCCTACAAGAAGCTCGAGCTGTGGGAGCACGGCGGCCGCCAGGGGGACTTCCACGAGGTGAGGCTGGAGGCGCTGCTGGAGGTCGGACCGTCCGTCTTCTTCTCGCTGCTCGTGATCGCGGTCGCGTTCCTGCCCATCTTCACGCTGGTGGACCAGGAGGGGCGCCTCTTCCGCCCGCTGGCCTGGACCAAGAACCTCGCCATGTTCATCGCGGCCGGGCTGGCGCTGACGCTCGATCCGGCGCTGCGCATGCTGTTCACGCGGATGGACTGGGTGCACTTCCGCCCGCGGTGGCTGAGCGTCGTCTGGAACCAGGTCACCGTCGGCCGCTACCATCCAGAGGAGAGGCACCCGATCAGCCGGCTGCTCTTCCGCGCCTACGAGCCCGCGTGCCGGTTCGTGCTGCGCCATCCGCGAGCCGTGATCGGCGCGGCGGCGCTCGTCGTCGCCACCAGCGTGCCCGTCTACCTCCAGCTGGGCCACGAGTTCATGCCGCCGCTGAACGAGGGCACGCTGCTCTACATGCCCACGACGCTGCCGGGGCTCAGCGTCACCGAGGCGGGGCGGATCCTGCAGGTGCAGGACGAGATCCTGAAGTCGTTCCCGGAGGTGGAGCGCGTCTTCGGCAAGGCCGGGCGCGCCGAGACCTCCACCGACCCGGCGCCGTTCTCGATGATGGAGACGACGGTCATGCTCAAGCCGCACGACCAGTGGCGGCATCGCGCCCGCTGGTACTCGGCCTGGGCGCCCGACTGGCTGGGAGCGCTCCTCCGCCACCTGTGGCCCGACCGCATCTCCTGGGAGGAGCTGGTCGAGGAGATGGACGAGCGGCTCCGCATCCCCGGCACCACGAACGCCTGGACCATGCCCATCAAGGCGCGCATCGACATGCTCACGACGGGCGTGCGCACGCCGGTCGGGATCAAGGTGTACGGGGACGACCTGGGGCAGATCGAGGCCATCGGCGGCCGCATCGAGTCGGTGCTGCGGGACGTCCCCGGTACGCGCAGCGTCTTCGCCGAGCGCGTGGCCGGCGGCTACTTCATGGACTTCGAGCTGCGGCGCGAGGAGCTGGCCCGCTACGGCGTGACGGTCGCGCAGGTCCAGGACGTGATCATGTCGGCGGTGGGCGGGGAGAACGTCTCCACCACCATCGAGGGCCGCGCGCGGTTCCCGGTCAACGTGCGCTACCCGCGCGAGCTGCGCGACGACCTGGACGCCCTGTCCCGCGTGCTGGTCATGACGCCGTCGGGGGCGCAGGTCCCCCTGGGCCAGCTGGCGGAGCTCAAGATGGTCACCGGCCCCTCGATGATCCGGAACGAGAACGGTCTGCTCTGCGGCTACGTGTTCGTCGACGTGGCGGGGCGCGACGTCGGCGGATACGTCGACCAGGCCAAGCGGGCCGTGGCGATGGGCGTTCCCCTCGAGCCGGGCTACTCGCTCGAGTGGAGCGGGCAGTACGAGAACATGCTGCGCGTGCGCGAGCGGCTCAAGCTGGTCGTGCCCGTCACCCTCTTCCTGATCTTCTTCCTGCTCTACCTGAACACGCGCTCCGGCGTGAAGGCGGGCATCGTGATGCTCGCGGTGCCCTTCTCCGTCGTGGGGGCCGTGTGGCTCATGTGGCTGCTCGACTACAACGTCTCGATCGCCGCCTGGGTGGGGATGATCGCGCTCATGGGCCTGGACGCGGAGACGGGCGTCTTCATGCTCCTGTTCCTGGACCTCTCGTACGACGAGGCGCGGGCCGCGGGCCGCCTGCGCACGCGCGAGGACCTGCACGAGGCCATCGTCCACGGCGCGGTCAAGCGGGTCCGCCCCAAGATGATGACGGTGGCCGCGGCCATGATGGGCTTGATGCCGATCATGTGGTCGACCGGCACCGGCGCCGACGTCATGAAGCGCGTGGCCGCGCCCATGGTGGGCGGCCTGGCCACGTCGTTCCTGCTGGAGCTGCTCGTGTACCCCGCCGTCTACCTCCTGTGGAAGCGCCGGAGCGTGGCTGCTCTCGCCTGACGATGAGACGATAGCGGCCGTGACGACCGCGATCGTCGTGGTGTTCTTCCTGGTCTACCTGGGCATGATCCTGGGCGGCCTGCCCTTCCTCCAGCTGGACCGCACGGGCGTGGCCCTGCTGGGCGCGATCGTCCTCATCGGGATGGAGGCCATCACGCTCGAGGACGCGGTCCGGTCGATCCACGTTCCCACCGTGGTGCTCCTCTTCTCGTTCATGGTCGTGTCCGCGCAGCTCCGGCTGGGCGGGTTCTACCCTTGGGTGACGACGCAGCTGGCCGGGCTACGGCTGGGGCCGGCGGCGCTGCTGGGCGCGGTCGTGCTGGTCGTGGCCGCGCTGTCCGCCGTCTTCAGCAACGACATCGTGTGCCTCTCGGTCGCACCGGTGCTCACACGCGCCTGCCTGGAGCGGCGGCTCGACCCCGTGCCGTACCTGCTGGCCCTGGCCTGCGCCGCGAACGTGGGATCGGCGGCGACGCTCATCGGCAACCCGCAGAACATGCTGATCGGGAGCGCGCTGGGGCTGTCCTTCGGCGGGTACGTGCTGGAGGCCGCGCTGCCGGTCGTGCTGGGCCTGGCCGCGACCTGGGCCGTCATCGTGTGGCAGTCCCGCCGCCGGTGGGACGTGAGCGCCGACGCCGCGGCGCCCATCGAGCGCAGGGAGGAGGACGCGCCCCTCGACCGCTGGCAGTCGATCAAGGGGCTGGCCGTGGCCGGCGTCCTGCTCGTGATCTTCCTGTTCACGAGCTGGCCGCGCGACGTGGCGGCCCTGGCGGGGGCGGGCGTGCTGCTGACCAGCCGCAGGATGCACTCGCGCAAGATGCTGGGCCTGGTGGACTGGGAGCTGCTCGTGCTGTTCGGCGGGCTGTTCGTGGTCAACCAGGCGTTCCAGTCGACGGGCCTGCCCGCCACGCTGGTCGCGGACCTGGCGGCCGCCGGCGTGCACCTCGAGCAGCCGCTGCCGCTCTTCGTCGCGACCTTCGTGCTCTCGAACACGGTCTCCAACGTGCCCGCCGTCATGCTGCTGCTGCCCGTGGCCCACCACGCGCTGGCCGGGCCCCTGCTCGCCCTCGTGAGCACGCTCGCGGGGAACCTGTTCATCGTCGGCAGCATCGCCAACATCATCGTGGTGGACGCGGCCGCCCGCTCCGGAGTGCCCATCGACTGGAGGACGCACGCCCGTATCGGCGTGCCGGTCGCCCTGCTCACCCTGGCGATCACGGCGGCGTACCTCGCGGTGCGCGTCTAGCGGCCGTCGTCTCCGCGCTCAAAAGCGGAAACGAACGCCGACGGACGGCAGGAACGGGATGGCCGCGGATGGCTCCAGCGTGAGGCGCGGCTGGTCGACCGGTGAGGCGGGGTCGTACGAGAGGCGCGGGTCGAGCTCGCCGGCGTTCTCGCGGTTGGTGGCGTTGATCACGTCGAGGTAGATGAGCCAGCGTCCGGCGTCGCCCCGCGGCTTCCACGAGACGCGGAGGTCGAGCCGGAAGAACGCGGGCAGGCGGCCGGCGTTGAGGTTGTCGACGCCCCCGCGATCGGGCTCGTAGACGTAGCCTCCCTCGGCGTCCCTTTGGGGCGCGAAACGCCCTTCCGGCGTCTCCTCGGCGGCCACGCGCAGGCCGAGCACCGGCGTGAGCGGAAAGCCCGAGAAGGCGCGAGCGGTCGCTCCCAGCTCCCACTTCGGGCTGACCCGCCAGGAGGCGACCACGGTGCCCGCGTGCCGACGGTCGTAGTCGAACGCGACCGTCCGTTCGTACTCGTCACGCTCCGCGCGGCCCCAGGTGTAGGACGCCCAGCCCGAGACCTTGCTGCCGGTTGCGGGCCGCTTCTGGAGGAACACGTCGAACCCCCAGGACCGGCCCGCGGCGCCGTTCACCGGGAAGCTGGTGACGATGGCGTCGGTGGGGACGCTCCCCGCGATCTCCGCCGGGAAATCGTATCGGGAGAGGCGCGCCAGCCGCTCCTGCGGGGTCTCGAGGCGCCCGACGATCAGGTCGTCGAAACCCTTCCAGTAGCCCTCCACGCGTGCGGTGACCGAAGAGCCGAGGTCGCGCTCCAGGCCGACCACCGCGTGGACGGCCCGCTCGTAGCGGAGCGAGCGACCCAGCTCGCCCGTCAGGTCGACGAAGTAGTCGGACTGGATCAGCTTCTCGTAGCCGGGGCTCTGGGTGAACAGCCCGCCCGCGGCGCGCAGCCGCGTGCGCGCGCCCAGTCGCACGGTGGCCGCGGCCCGCGGCGAGACCGTCCCGCGCTGGTTCACGTCGCTCCAGTCGAAGCGGAGCCCGGCCTCGAGCGTCAGCCTGCTCGCGGTCGTCCACCTGTCCTGCACCCAGGCGCCCGCGCGGATCGAGTCCACGGCCGAGTCGAGGTCGCTGGGGAGGCCCGCTCCGCCCTGGACGCTCGAGCCGTTCGCGGCGCCCGGGTTGCGGTCGCCCTCGATGCGCCAGAGCGTTCGCGTGCGCAGGCCGTGGAGCTCCAGGCCGGTCTCGACGAGGTGGGCTCCGGCGTCCACGGCGAGGTCCTGGCGCAGCGCGATGTCCCGCACCTCCAGGTCCCGCGTGAAGTCGAAGGCGGCCTGCCCGAAGCCGACGTCGTCGCTGGCCGCGTTCGAACGGCGCCCCTCGTTGCGGAACCGCGCGGCGGCGTCGATGTCGTCGCGGTTCAGGTAGAAGGAGGCCGTCGTGCGCGACGACAGGCGCCGGCCGATGAGGGTCGAGAGCTCGAGCGCGAGCAGGTCGTTCCGTGCCGAAGTCACGAAGTCGCCCTGCTCGCCCTCACGGTCGCCTTCGAAGGACGCGTCCGTGGCTTCCCGGCTCAAGAGGCCGAACAGCGACACCCGCGTGCCCGGGCGGAGGGTCCAGTCGAGACGCCCCTGCACGTCCGTGAAGGCGGGCAGCTCGGCGTCCACCAGGCTGTTGGCCACCAGGTCGTAGTACGTGCGGCGCGCGGTCACGATCCAGGACCCGGCGTCCCCGCCCAGCCGTCCCTCCACCAGGGCGTTCGCGTCGGTGAGGCTCATCGTCGTCGAGCCGCGCAGGCGCTCGTCGGGCGTGCCCGGCCGGTTCTCCACCACCAGCAGCGACGAGAGGCGGTCACCGTATTTCGCCTGGAAGGCGCCCGCGTACAGGTCGAACGACCGCACGGTCTCCGGGTTGAACGCGCTCGTGAGCCCGAAGAGTCGATACGGGTTGTGCATCTCGACGCCGTCCATGATCGTGAGGTTCTCGTCGGGAGAGCCTCCGCGCACCGAGACCCGCGAGTCGAACTCGCTGGTCCCCGCGATGCCGGGCAGCGTCTGGAGCGTGCGGAACACGTTGTCGGCGGCGCCAGGCACGGCCATCACGGCCGCCGGGCGGAGCGGGATCTGCGCCGGCGCCTCCGGCTCCGCCGGCTTCTCGGCCTCGACCTCCACGGTCTCGAAGCGCTTGACCTCGTCGGGCTTGGGCGGCGGCGGCTCGTCGCCGGCCGCGGCTCGCGCCGCCAGCGCGGCGGTGAGGAGAAGCGCGAATAGCGTGCGCCGCGCGGTCGTTCCCGAATGCAACACCGGTCTAGCGGTCCACCTGGGCCATCAGCTTCGGGCCGTAGCGCGGTCCCGCGATCTTCCCGGGCGCGAGGGCCGCGTCGAGCGCGGCCATCTCGCCGGCGCTCAACACCACGTCGGCGGCCCCGGCGTTCTCCTCGAGGTAGCGCGTCCGCTTCGTGCCCGGAATGGGCACGATGTCGGGTCCCTTGTGGAGCAGCCAGGCGAGGGCGATCTGCCCCGGAGCCGCTCCCTTCGACGCGGCCAGGTCGTGCACGACCGCGGCCGCCCGCACGTTGGCGTCGAAGTTCCCGCCCTGGTAGCGCGGGTCGTTGCGGCGGAAGTCGGTCTCCGGGTACTCCTCGGCCCGCTTCACCGCGCCGGTGAGGAACCCGCGGCCCAGCGGCGCGAACGGCACCAGCCCGATCCCCAGCTCGCGCAGCAGCGGGATGATCCGCGGCTCGAGGTTGCGCTCCCACAGCGAGTACTCGCTCTGGAGGGCGGCGATGGGGTGCACCGCGTGCGCGCGCCGGATCGTCTGCTCGCCGGCCTCGGAGAGGCCCAGGTAGCGGACCTTGCCCGCGCGCACCAGCTCGGCCATGGCGCCCACGACGTCCTCGATGGGCACCGCCGGGTCCACGCGGTGCTGGTACAGCAGGTCGATGCGGTCGGTGGCCAGCCGGCGCAGCGAGCCCTCGACGGCCTCGCGAACGTGCTGGGGCCGGCTGTCGAGGCCCGTCATGGCGCCGTGCTCGATCTTGAACCCGAACTTGGTGGCGAGGACGACGCGGTCGCGTCGGCCCGCCAGCGCGCGGCCCAGCAGCTCCTCGTTCGTGAACGGCCCGTACACCTCGGCGGTGTCGAGGAACGTCACGCCCAGATCGATGGCGCGGTGGACGGTGGCGATCGACTCGCGCTCGTCGCGCTCCTCGGCCGTGCCGTACGCATGGCTCATGCTCATGCAGCCCAGCCCGAGGGCCGAGACGGTGAGCCCCTGGGTGCCGAGCGCGCGCGTGGTCATCATGGCCGACCCCTCCGATCCCATCTTCATTATGGCGTCCGCCGCGGCCCGGGACGCTGCCCCGATCGGTCGTTACTCCTGGACGCGGGCTCGCGTGCGGCGGTACTCGCCAGGCGTGATGCCGTACGCGCGGCGAAAGCGGTTCGTGAGGTGGCTCTGGTCGCAGAAGCCGGCCTCCGCCGCCGCATCCACCAGCGCGCGGCCGCGATCGATGAGACCGCGCGCGCGCACGAGGCGGCACTGGATCTGCCAGGCGTGCGGCGTCATGCCGTAGGCGCGCGCGAAGCTGCGCACCAGGTGGTACCGGCCGATGCCGGCCTCGTACGCGAGCTGTTCGAGCGTGAGCTCCGCCTCCGGCCGGGCGTCGATCCGCTCGCGCACGCGCTTCACCCGCGGGTCGGCGGCGTCGAGCAGCGCCTCGCGGGTCACGCGCAGCTCGGCATGGCGCTCCAGCAGCGACGCCAGCCACGGGAGCAGCGCCTCTTCGCTGGCGAGCGCGTTGGCGCTCTCGGTGCACTGGTGGGACCGCACGAA
>JAICEW010000262.1 GCA_025923995.1 Vicinamibacteria bacterium
GCTGCTGGAGGCGCTGGGCGAGCCGGCGTCCGCGGCTGGCCTGGCGCGAAAGCTCGGCGTGCCGCGCCAGAAGGTGAACTACCACCTGCGCGAGCTGGAGAAGCAGGGGCTGGTCGAGCTGGTCGAGGAGCGCAAGCGCGGCAACTGCGTCGAGCGGATCGTGCGTGCGACCGCCCGGTCGTACGTCGTGAGCGCCGAGGCGCTGGCGACGCTGGCCGCGGATCCGCAGGCCGCGCGCGACCCGTTCTCGTCGCGCTACCTGGTCGCGACCGCCGCGCGGGCCATCCGCGAGCTGGCGGTCCTGCGCGAGCGCGCGGACAAGGCGGGGAAGAGCCTGCCCACGTTCACGCTGCAGTCGGAGGTGCGCTTCGCGAGCGCACCGGACCGCAACCGCTTCGCGGAGGAGCTGGCGAACGCGGTCGCGCGGCTGGTCGAGAAGTACCACGACGAGTCCGCCCAGGGCGGGCGGCGCTTCCGCCTGCTGCTGGGGATGCACCCGGCGCTGGCGAAGGAGGCGAAATGAGCGACGAGAAGCCGACCCGGTCGATCGAGCGGACGATCGAGATCGACGCGCCGGTCGACGTGGTCTGGAAGGCCATCGCGGAGGGCGAGGAGCTCGCGAAGTGGTTCGCGCTCGACGCCAAGGTGACGCCCGGCGTGGGCGGCAGCATCTGGATGTCCTGGCCCGGCATGGAGGGCAGCACGCCCATCACGGTCTGGGAGCCGGGGAAGCGCCTGCAGACCGGCGAGCAGGCAGGCCCGGTCCTCATGTCGGTGGACTGGTCCCTGGAGGGCAAGGGCGGCAAGACGATCCTGCGCCTGGTGCACTCGGGGTGGAGCGCGGACGCGGAGTGGGACGACCAGTACGACGACACGTCGCGCGGCTGGGCCGTGTTCCTGGGCAACCTGAAGCACTACCTGGAGCGGCACCGCGGGGCGCCGTGCCGGCAGGTGATCATCCCGGTGCCGATCGACATCCCGGTCGAGGAGGCCTGGTCCCGCTTGGCCGGGCCGCAGGGCCTTGCGATCGATCCCACCTCGCTCCGCGCGGGCGGACCGTACGCGACCACCGCCGCGACCGGCGACCGGCTCGAAGGTGTGGTGATCCTGCACGCGCCCCCGAGCGCGTTCGGCGCGACCGTCGCGGCCTGGAACGACGCCATGCTGACGCTGGACTTTCCGGGCTGCGGGCCGGGGAAGCGGCAGTGCTGGCTCGTAATCCTCACGTACGGCCTGCCGGCCGAGCAGGTGGAGGCGCTGCGCACGCGCTTCTCGTCGCTGCTCACCGGCCTGCTGGCCGCGAAGGCCTGATCGCCGTCACGGCTTGACGTAGCGAATAAAAAGCGAAAACATGGAGCCTCCCTCGGGACGGCTCCATGAAGGTCGAGCTCCACGCCTCTTCCGCCTTCTCGTTCCTGCGCGCCTCCTCCTCGCCCGAGGCGCTGGTCGACCGGGCGGCCGAGCTGGGGTACGCAGCGGTCGCGCTCGTCGACCGCGACTCGGTCAGCGGCGCGCCCCGCTTCTTCAAGGCCGCCCAGGCCGCCGGCCTGCGCCCGCTGGTCGGCGCCGAGCTGACGCTCGCGGGCGGCGGCTGCCTGCCGCTGCTGGTCGAGAGCCAGCGCGGGTACCAGAACCTCTGCCGGCTCATCACGGACCTCAAGTCCGGCCGGAAGAAGGGCGAGGGCGCGCTCGACCTCCCGGCGCTCGAGGAGGACGACCGCGCCCAGGGGCTCATCGCGCTCCCGGGCGTCGACACGCTCGGCTTCCCGCCCGACACCGACCGCCTGGCGCACGTGCTGCGCGTCTTCGGCGCCGCGAACGTGGCCGTCGACGTCCAGCGCCACCGCCGCCGGCGCCAGGAAGCGGCCAACCAGGCGCTGCTGGACCTGGCCGACGCGCTGGGCCTCCAGGCGGTCGCCAGCAACGGCGTGCGCCACGCGCGCTCGGCCGGCCGCGCGCTGATGGACGTCTTCACCTGCATCCGCGAGAAGCGCACGCTCGCGACCGCGGGCCGCCTGCTGGCCGAGAACGCCGAGCGCCACTTCAAGCAGCCGCGCCACATGGAGGCGCTGTTCCGCGACCGCCCGCGGCTGCTGCGCGCGTCCGAGGCGCTGGCCGATCGCCTGCAGTTCACCCTGAAGGACCTCGGCTACCGCTTCCCGGAGTACCCGGTGCCGGCGGGGGAGACCACGCACGGCTTCCTCTGCCGGATGACGGAAGCCGGCGCGCGCCATCGTTTCCGCCCCTACCACGAGAAGGCGCGCCGGCAGGTCGAGCGCGAGCTGGCGCTCATCGGCAAGCTGGAGCTGTCGGGCTACTTCCTGATCGTCTGGGACATCGTGAAGTTCTGCGGCCGCGAGGGCATCCTCGTGCAGGGCCGCGGCTCGGCGGCCAACAGCGCGGTCTGCTACGCGCTCGGCATCACCGCCGTCGACCCCGTGAAGATGGAGCTGCTGTTCGAGCGCTTCCTTTCGGAGGAGCGCGGCGAGTGGCCCGACATCGACCTGGACCTGCCCAGCGGCGACCGCCGCGAGCGGGTGATCCAGCACGTCTACGAGAAGTACGGCGCGCGCGGCGCGGCCATGACCGCAAACGTCATCACCTACCGCGAGCGCAGCGCGTCGCGCGAGATCGGCAAGGTGCTGGGCATCCCGGAGGGCGAGATCGACCGGCTGGGCCGTTTCCTGCGCCGGTTCGAGTACGTGGACGCGCACGACACGCTCGACCACCGGCTGGCCGAGGCGCGCTTCGACCGGGCCGACCCGCGCGTTGCGCTCTTCGCCCGCCTCTTCCTGGAGATCCAGGACCTGCCGCGCCACCTGGGCCAGCACTCGGGCGGGATGGTCATCGCTCAGGGCGCGCTCGACGCGGTCGTCCCGCTGGAGCCCGCCGCCATGCCCAACCGCGTGGTGGTGCAGTGGGACAAGGAGGACTGCGCCGACCTGGGCATCGTGAAGGTGGACCTGCTGGGCCTGGGCATGCTGGCCGCGCTGCAGGACTCGATCACGATGCTGGGCCGCCGCGGCGTCGAGGTGGACATGGCGCACCTGCCCATGGACGACCCGCAGGTGTACGGCATGCTGCAGCAGGCGGACACGGTCGGCCTGTTCCAGGTGGAGAGCCGCGCGCAGATGGCGACCCTGCCGCGCCTCCTGCCCGACCACTTCTACGACCTGGTGGTCGAGGTGGCCATCATCCGGCCCGGGCCCATCGTGGGGAAGATGGTGCATCCCTACCTCGACCGGCGGGCGAAGCGGGAGCCGGTCGTCTACGCGCACCCGCTGCTGGAGCCGATCCTCGCGCGCACGCTGGGGGTGCCGCTGTTCCAGGAGCAGCTCCTGCGCATGGCCATGACGCTGGCCGGCTTCACGGGCGGCGAGGCGGAGGACCTGCGGCGGGCCATGGGCTTCAAGCGCTCCGAGAAGCGCATGCGCGACATCGAGGGCCGGCTGCGCGCGGGCATGGCGAAGAACGGCATCGTGGGGGAGACGGCCGACGACGTCGTGCGCTCGATCACGTCGTTCGCGCTCTACGGGTTCCCCGAGTCCCACGCGGCCTCGTTCGCGCTGATCGCGTACGCGAGCGCCTGGCTCAAGACGTACCACTGCGCGGCCTTCACCGCGGCCCTGCTCAACAACCAGCCGATGGGCTTCTACCACCCGTTCACGCTGGTGAAGGACGCGCAGCGGCATGGAGTGGTGTTTCGCGCGATCGATGTGACGCGTAGCGATTGGGACTGCGTGCTCGAGAACCTCCCCGATTCCCCCCAGCCCGCAGTCCGTCTGGGCCTGCGCTACGCGTCGGGCTTGCGAGAGGCAGCAGGCAGGCGGATCGCCGAAGCGCGGCCGTTCGCGTCGCTCCAGGACTTCGTCGACCGCACCGGCCTGCATCGCGACGAGCAGCAGCGGCTGGCCGAGATCGGCGCGCTCAATGCGTTCGGGCTGACCCGCCGCAGCGCGCTGTGGCAGGTCGAGCGCACGGGCCGGCCCCGGGGACGCCTCGCGTTCGACGAGCCGGAGCCCACCGCCTCGCCGCTGCGTGACATGGACTTCCCTGAGCGCCTGCACGCCGACATGGTCGGCACCGGCCTCACCGTCGGCCGCCACCCGCTGCACCTGCACAGGGGCACGCTGGCCGCCCGGGGCGTGCGGCGCGCGACGGACCTGCCGGCGCTCCCGGAGGGACGGCGGGTGCGGGTGGCGGGGGCCGTGATCTGCCGCCAGCGTCCGGGCACCGCGAAGGGGTTCCTGTTCCTCACGCTGGAGGACGAGACCGGCCTCGTCAACGTCACGGTCCGGCCGGACCTGTACGAGCGGGAGCGCGAGGTGCTGGTGGGGGAGGCGGTGCTGGAGGTGGACGGCGTGCTGCAGGTGCGCGAAGGCGTGTCGGTGCGCGCGCACGCCGTGCGGTCCGCGCGTCTGCCCGCGTTCCCCACGTCCTCGCGCGACTTCCGGTAGTGTAGTCTTGCTGCCCATGACGCCCGAAGAGCAAGCCCGCCTCCTCGAGCTGTCGAGCCGGCTCGATCGAATGGAGCAGGAGCTGCTCAAGTTCCAGGCCGCGATCGCGAGCAAGCTCGCGCAGGCCCTGCGCTACCTGAGCAAGCGCGAGGACCTCCGCGACAAGCGCGTCCGCGAGACGCTGCGCCAGGTCACGAGCGACCTGACGGAGATCAAGCAGCAGCTGGAAGCGCTCAGCCCGCCGCGCATCACGCATTGACCGCGGCCCTGCTTCCGCTCCTGCCCGCGCTGGCGGGGGCCGTCCTGCTCACCGGCGCCTGGGACGGGCGGGCGTCGCTGGGCGCGCGCCTGGCCGCGGCGGTGCCGATCGCGACCGCCGCGCTGGGCCTCATCGGCTATGCGCTGGGCGCCTCCTTCGGGCTGCGCCCCTACACCCTCACGGTCGCCGCGTCGGTGCTGCTGCTGGCCGGCGTCCTGGGCGCCGGCCGCGCGGGCCGGGCGCGCGTGCGGGAGGACCTGGCGGCCGCCCGCGCCGCGGTCTCGGCGACGCTTCGTGGCCCCAGGCGAGCGCTGCTGGTGGGGTCGGCCTGCGTGCTCCTCCTGGGCGCGCTGCTGGTTGCCGTCTTCGACCGCGCGATCGTCGAGGGGCCGGGAGGGCTGGGCACGGGCGTCGACCACAACCTGGGCGACCTGCCGTTCCACCTCTCGATCGTGGCCGGGTTCGTGCGCGGCGCGAACTTCCCGCCCGAGCACCCCGAGCTGGCGGGCGTGCGGCTCACCTATCCCTTCGCGGTCGACATGGCGGCGGCGCTGCACGTGGCCGCGGGCGCGACGTACCGCCAGGCGTTCCTGCTCCAGGACCTGCTGCTGGCCGCCGCGTCGGCGTTCCTGCTCTGGCGCTTCGCCCTGCGCCTGACGGGCGACGGCCGGGCCGCGCTGATCACGCCCCCACTCGTGCTGCTGAGCGGCGGGCTGGGGTTCGTCTGGTTCCTGCGCGACCTGCGTGCGTACCCCGGGACGGCCTGGGAGCTGCTGGCCCGTCTGCCCCGCGACTACACGATGCTGGGCGCCGCGGGCCTGCGCTGGGGCAACGCGCTCACCACGCTGCTCGTTCCGCAGCGCGCCTTCCTCCTGGGGCTGCCGCTGTTCCTCCTCGTCGTCACGCTGTGGTGGGACGCGGTACGCGACGCCGACGTGGCGCGGGCGCGCCGGACGATGGCCGGCGCGGGCGCGCTCTGCGGGCTGCTGCCGCTCGCGCACGCGCACGGGTTCGTCGTCCTGCTCAGCGTGGGCGCGCTGCTGGCGCTGCTCCACCCGCCCCGCGCCCGCTGGCTCGTCTTCTTCGCGGCGGCGATCGTCGTCGGGCTGCCCCAGGCGCTGTGGATGGCCCAGGGCAGCGCGACCCGCGCGGGCGGGTTCGTCGCCTGGCACGTCGGCTGGGACCGCGGCGAGCTGAACCCGCTCGTCTTCTGGGCGCTGAACGCAGGTGTGTTCCTTGTCCTCTACCTCGCCGCGCTGGGGGCCGGCCGGCGGTGGCTGCCCGAGGGGGTCGCCCGCTTCGCGCTGCCGTTCGCGCTGTGGCTCGCTGTTCCGAACCTGCTGCGCCTGTCGCCCTGGATCTGGGACAACGTGAAGTTCCTGTTCTATTGGTACGTCGCGTCGGTGCCGCTCGTCGCCCTCCTGCTGGCACGGCTGTCCCGCCTGGGGGCGGCCGGAGCCGCCGCGGCGGGGCTGCTGCTGGCGGCGTCCACCGCGTCCGGCGCGCTCGACGCCTGGCGGGTGGCCTCGCGCAGCCGCGAGCACGTGCTGTTCGACCGCGAGGCCCTCGCGTTCGTGGAGCGCCTGGTCGAGGCGACGCCGCCGCGCGCGCTCGTCCTGCACGACCCGACCTACAACTCGCCGGTGCTGCTCTCCGGCCGGCGCTCGCTGCTGGGCTATCCGGGGCACATCTGGTCGCAGGGCCTTGACGCATCCGACCGGGCCCTGGAGATCGAGCGCGTCTACTCGGGGGATGCGGCCGCCGTGGGCCGCCTGCGGACGAGAGGCGCGACGCACCTGCTCGTGGGCCCTCAGGAACGGGACCTGGTGCGCGATCCCTCTGCGCTGGACGGGCACGAGCTCGTGCTCCGGGAGGACGGCTATCGCCTGTACCGCCTCGGCGGGGCCGCCAGGGACGACGAAGGCGGCGACCCTTCGCGGGATCGCCGCCCTCGATGATGAACCCCGGAGCCGACTAGTGGGGCCGGTAGACGAGCGGGGTGTCGAACGAGAAGCCGGTCGACGGCTCCAGCGCGACGGACTTGCCCTGCAGGTCGCCGAAGCGGCCGTCCTGGGTGATGGTGATCGACCCCGACGTCGTGCCGGCGGTGCCCGCGGTGGCGATGGCCAGCAGCTGCTTCGGAGTGAGGCTGAAGGGCTGGCTGCCGGCGAGCGTGCCGAGCGAGGTCCAGTAGAAGATGCGGCCGTTGATGTCGTAGGCGGCCGGGTTCTGGAGCAGCAGGATCGTGACCTGGCTGCCGGCGTTGTTGTACCGCGCGACCGAGGCGGACGTCTCCCAGAAGCGCACGGTGTACTGGTCCTGCGTGGTGCAGGCCGTGGTGCAGCTGGAGCCGCTCCCCGTAACCCGGACGAAGTTGTCCGCCGCCGTGCTGGTCGTGTTCTGCCAACGCATCGTGCGCGTCGCGGCGATCGAGTTCGGCAGGCTGATGCCCGACGCGACGACCGTGCTCCCGTCGGCGCCGACCAGGTCCAGCGGCAGGGGTGACGACCACAGGTCGCCGGTGACGCCGTCCAGCAGGACCTCATAGGAGGAGAAGGGCTGCGTCGCGACGAAGTACCAGTCCTGATCGACGACGCTGGCCTCGGCGGCCAGGTCGTGCACCTGGATGATCCCGTGCGTGAGCACGTTGTCTGTGCCCGGGCCGTCGTCCTCGTCGAGGGTGTCGAGGTCCCACACGTCCGCCCGCACGGTCGTCACGCCGCCCAGCATCAGGCCGGCCGCGACGACCGCCCAAAGACTCCTTCGCATTCGTGGATCTCCTTTCAGCATCCGAGGGGCCAAGAGAGTAGCAGAAACCGCGCCGGCGAGGGGTGACGATGGTCACCGGTCCGGCACGTGATCCCGAAAGCCTTGGATCCGCTACGCTTGACCGTCCCCCGTGAATCGGGCATACGTCGCCCGCGTGAGGCGCCTCACACTCCTGTCCGCCGTCGTGGCCGCCGCGCTCCTGCTGGGCCAATGGGTGGCCCATCCCGAGGCGCGCGAGGGCTACGACCGGGATTTCCTGCCCGCCTACGATGCCTATGCCTATGTGGCGATGGCGGAGCAGCCGCGTTACTTCACCGTGGCTCCCTGGGGCTACCGCGTCCTGGGACCGCTGCTCGTGCGGGCCCTGCCCCTGGACGCCGTTCGCGGCTTCGAGGCGATGACCTTCGCCGGGCTGCTGGCGTCGGCCGTCCTGCTCAACCTGTTCCTCCTGCGCCTGGGCCACCATCCCGCGAGCGCGGCCGTCGCCGCGGGCCTCTTCGCGGTGCTGGGGCCGACGCGGGAGGTGATCGCCTATCCCTACCTCGTCGAGCCCGTGACGCTGGCGCTCGAGCTGGGGTTCCTGCTGGCCCTCGCGGGAGGCGGCTCCACGGGCGTGCTGGCGGCCATCGCCGTGCTGGGCGCCCTCTCGAAGGAGGTCCAGGTCCTCCTGGTGCCGCTGGTGTTCTTCGTCCGCGCCCCCCAGGACGGGGCGCGCGCGGCGCTGCGCAAGACGGTCCTGGTGGGCGCGGCGGCGGCGGCGGCGACGCTGATCGTGCGGACGTGGACGCCGCTGCCCTCGGTGGCCGTGGGACGGCCGCCCCTGGACGCCGTGCTCCAGGCCTGGTGGCGCGACTGGCCCGACACCTGGCGGGGCGCGGTCCTGCTGGGCTTGACGCCGCTCGCCGCCGTGGGCGCGTGCCTGCCCCGCTCGTGGCCCTACCTGCGCCGCTACGGATACGGCCTGGCGGTCACGCTCGTGGTCCCGTTCGCCGCGTTCGTGAACGTCGGCGACCCGCGCGTGATCTTCTTCGGGAAGAACACGGAGCGGCTGCTCCTCTACGCCGTGCCCTTCCTCTTCCCGCTCGCCCTCCACGCGATCGAGTCCCTGCGCGGAGGGCCGGCGTCCCACGCGCCCGCGGTGCCCGCGGCCGGCGCGCGGCTCGACCGCGTCGCCGGCGGGCTGGCCGTGGCCATGGTGCTGGCGCTGGGCCTGGGTCTCGACCGCTACCGCCGGCTGGACCTGCGCGGGACGCGGGACGGCCCGCTGGTGCTCGCGTTCTGCCGCGAGTCCCTGGAGTCCGCGCGGCGCCTCGCGCGGGGGCGGTTCACGACCTTCGATCCAGGGCGCGACTACTTCGTGGACGGCCAGTCGGACGCACGGGACCTCGGCCGCATGCGCTGGTACCTCCGCGACGGGTGGGGGCCGCGCCCGTGGAGCATCTCCGCCGCCGAGGTGTTCACGCAGGAAGCGCGCGCCACGCTCGTGCTCCCGTGCCTGGCGCCCGACACGTGGCAGCTCGCGCTCTGGCTGTCGGCCACCGTGCCGGCCACGGTGCGCGTCGACGTGAACGGACGCGTGCTGGGGGACGCGCCGGTCGGCGCGCAGATGCAGCGGCACCTGCTGACGATCCCGCGCGACGCGCTGTTCCGCGGGGACAACCTGGTCGGCCTGGCCGCCCCGGCCCCGGGCGTGCGCCTGCACCGGTTCGGCGTGCGTCCCGACGCGGCGACCGTGGTCGATTGACCCTGCGCGGCCCGCGGTCGTAGCATGCGGCGGTTCCCCCGAAGACCA
>JAICEW010000263.1 GCA_025923995.1 Vicinamibacteria bacterium
AGCCACCCTCGGTCCAAAGTCTTCCGTCCCCGCATCACTTGCCTCCCAGAGAGAGCTTGAAGTTGTACTTGGCCGAGAACTGGATCCGGACGTCGTCCGACGTGAAGCCGTCCCGGAAGTTCTCGCGCTTGCCCCACTGGATCTCGGGCCCGAGGAAGACGTTCGCAGTCGGGTAGTAGAGGATGTTCGCCAGCGCGTACTGGCCCTTCTTGAACGCGTCGTCCGCCTGGCCGTCGCTGTTGTCGATGTCGACAAGCGAGTAGCCGACCGTGCTCGTCCACTTCGAGTTCCAGTTCAGGTCGAGGAAGGCGGAGAGGCCGACGAGCCCCAGCGCCTTGCCCACGATGGGCGTGCGCGGGTTCGTGAAGTTGTTCTCGATGCCGACGTCCACCGGCGCGTCGTTCCAGTAGTTCTGGACGCCGTGGCCGTACGCGAGCTGGAGGCGCGCCACGTGCTTCTGGGCCACCTTGATGTTGGAGCTCAGGTTGAGGCCCCAGCCGGTGGCGTCGCCACTCAGGTCGAAGGCGTCGTTGTTGAGGTCGTCCCATTCCATCTTGCGGACGATCCCGGCCAGCTGCACGTGGCCCCAGTCGTCCTGCATGCGGAAATGGGCCGAGAGGTCGGGCAGCGGGAAGCGCCCCCTCACGTCCTCGAGCTCGATGCGGCCCGCGAAGTCGCCCTGGTCGGCGGAGGCGCCCGGCCGCTCCAGCGCGACCACGAAGCGCGAGTCGCCCTCCTGCCAGGGCGTCCAGCGCACCTGCACGTTGCGGAAGAAGACCATCCCGTTGGGCCCCCAGTACTCGACCGAGTTGGGGAAGACGTCCGGGTCCATGAACGGGCTCCACGTCTGGCCCGCGCCGAACGCGCCCAGCTCGCCCCAGGCGTGCCGCAGGCGGAACGTCGTCTGGCCCGCGTCGACACCGGTGCCGAACAGCTCGAACTCGAAGATGGTCTTGAGCTCGCCCAGGTCGGTGTCCGTGAAGCTCCGGACGCCCAGGCGGCTCTGGCGGACCCCCGCGAAGAAGCGGCCGTCCTCGCCGAACTCGTTCTCGAACGCGGGCAGCTTCACCGGCCGCACCACGTCGAACCAGGCGGGGTCGTTCTGGCCGGTTTGATAGCCCATGTCCAGCATGGCGAAGCCGGAGATGTCGAGGCGAGTGCCGCCCTTGTCGTCGTCGGCGCCCTGGGCGGGGGCCGGCGACGGCGACGGCGCGGGCTCGGGCCCCGGCGAGGCGGCGCTCGAGTCCGCGTACGACAGGGGCGCAGCCGCGAGCAGCAGGGCCAGCATCCCTCCTGCGCGCCATACGTGGCGGCTCGTGGATCGTGGAGTGTTCAAGTGCGTCCTCCTTCTCATGCGTTCCTGCCTTCCTGCTCGCGCGGAGCGATGGGCGCGTTCCATGGCCCGTTCACCGCGGGTTCGCCTTCTCCCAGGCCCGCACTTGCGTGCGGGCCCGGTCGAACAGCCTCTCGTAGTTGCCCTTGCGTACCTTCTCGCTCGCCTCGGGCGTGAGCTTCGCGAAGAGGGGCGCGTACATGTCGTAGACCTTCAGGTAGGCCCCCTGCTCCTTGGGCGCGACCTCGTCCGTGCCGAAGATGAACCGGTCGGGATGCCTGTTGATCAGGTCCGCCGCCGCCTGGATCGACTCCGGCGACGCGACCAGGTACTTCGCGACCTCGTCCCACGAGATGTCGATGTGGACGTGGGCGAGCCGGGGATCGGTGAGGGCGCGCTGGACGATTCCCAGCTGGTCCTTCACCGGGTGGACGATGCGCCCGAGCCCGCAATGGGCCCAGATGACCGTCGTCTTCGGATGCCGGCGCAGGACCTCGGCCAGCTGCACGGCGGGGTAGGGATCCTGCCCGGGCTTCGGGAAGGGCATGTCGACGTCGTTGTGGAGGATGGCGACCAGGCCCACCTCGCCGGCGAAGTCCAGGATGCGGTCGAGCGCGGGGTTGCGCAGGCTGGCCGTCTCGCCCGGGATCTTGGCGGAGACGAACTCCTTGTGGATGGTGAACTCGCCGATGCCGGAGAACACGCCGGGGAAGGTCTGCAGGACGCGCTTGATGTGGTCGGCCGCGTACATGTCGGCGGGGTTGAAGCCGGTGATCATGGGGTCGAAGCGCGCCTGCTCGGCGGGCTTCAAGGAGCGGTACGCCATCGCGATGAACGCGTCGGTGAAGGAGTAGTAGTAGAGCGGCGCGTCGCTCTGCAGGTAGTACGTCGGCGCGAAGTCGCCCGTGTTCGCGTAGGACCAGGACTGCTGCAGGGGGATGCCGAAGAGGGCCACCCGGCCGACCTTGTCGCCCATGATCTTCACGAAGTCGTGGATGTCCGTGCCCTGCTGGACGTAGTTCGTGAGGTGGAAGTGCGAGTCGTTCACGACGTAGCCGGGTGCTTGCTGAGCGGCCACGGCCGGGGGTGCGCCCAGGGCGAGGCCGAGCACGGCGGCGAAGCGGGTCATGGCGCTGCCCTCCACGGTCAGAAGTTCAGCTCGATGTTCACGTGGAACACGTCGCCGTTGCCTCCGACGGGATAGGGAACGGCGGTGTAGCCCACGGGCGACTTGTTCAGGTGCAGCCACTCCGCGTTCACGCGGAATCCCCGCTCCTTCAGGGGGAAGTAGTTGGCACCGGCACGCACCTCCGAGGAGTCCCCGTATCGCCCGCGGATGGCCGCGCCGCTCAGGTACACCTGGAGCAGGTTCCGCACGGCCATGGCCGAGGACTGGACCTGGAACCCGTGGTCGTCGATGTCCTCGATCGCGCCCGTGTTGGTTCCGGTGAAGTCGGAGAGCCAGCGCCAGTAGTACTCCGCCTCCAGCGAGAGGCCCCTGTACTTGATCCCGCCGTCGAGGCTCACCATGTCGTACGTCACCTTCTCGACGGTGGTCCCCGGCGCGAAGAGGTCCGGCGTGAAGATGACGCTGCCGTCGGTCAGTCGGATCTGGCTGTTCTCGATGCCGTCGGTGCCGGGCTGGCTCTGCTTGTCCTCGCGGCTGTGCGAGTAGTGCGCTCCCAGCCGCGTGGCCACCTTCTCGTGGTAGTCGAAGTCCCCGAAGGTGCCGTAGAGGCCGAACTCTCCCGTGCTGGGCAGCCACTGGAGCATCAAGGACGTGGTGTTGATGCCGTTGTCGAGCTGGGCGGCGCTCACGCCGAGCGTGCTCATGTTGTTCGCGATCATGGCCATGTACTTGAGCTCGGTGGAGATCTCGCCCTTGAGCCAGAAGCCGGTCGTGTACGAGGGCCGGAAGAACTCGTCCGAGGTCAGCCGGTCGTCCATGCCGAGCCAGTAGGGGAACTGGCCCTCGGTGCTGCGCACGCCGGGGAGGCTGGTGATGCCGCCGCCCAGTGAAACGTGCCGGTTGAACGTGTAGCTGATGTTGCCCGCGCCGACCACCTGCGCGGGATCGCCCTGCGAGGCGTTCGACGACCAGACGTAGAGGTAGTAGCGGAACTTCGGGGTCAGGAACCAGCCGCTGAAGGGCAGGAAGAACTTGTTCAGCTGGACGTCCTGGCGCTGCGGTACCGTCTTGGTGTTGCCGAAGGCGTCGACGTAGCTGGGGTCGAGCCCCTTCTGGTTCAGGTAGCGGACGTACGTGAAGAGCCGCATGTAGATCTGGCCCTTCTCGCCGTCGTAGAGCAGGAAGCCGACGTTGGGGATGTACTCGAGGGGCTTCCTCTTCTCTTCCTTCGGCTCGACCGGCAAGGGGCTGTCGTCACGCACGAGGAACTCGGCGCTGCAGCCGTCCGCCACCCAGACACCCTTGTCGTCGTAGCCCCACGTCTTGCCGAGCAGGCAGGGTGAGTCGCCGAAGGACCGCGCCAGGACGACTCCCTTCGACGTGTCCCCGGCGCAGTGGTTGCGATCGCCTGGCTTGGACGTGCAGCTGATGGTGATCGGTGCGGCCTGGGCGGTCGAGGCAGCGAGGACGGCTCCGCACAGAAGTGCCATCCGCATCACACCGGGTCCTTCTCGCATGCACGCTCCTTGGTTGGAGCGGCTTCCCTGCAGGCCGCGTGCCGGCGGGACAGGGACGGGTTCGGACGGCCGTCAACTCGCTGGAGGGTCACGATCTGGCGGCCGCCTCGGGCACGGCCGCCGCGCGGGGAACTGCCCGCGTCGAGCCGAAATCCCGGCACCCGTGCCAGCGAGTGGGCACGCCGCAGATCAGTGACCCTTGGGGTTACCAGCCTCGCCGGCGGCGGGCTTCTGACGTCCCGAGAGGAGCAGCTCGATGTAGGGCGAGGCCCCGGTGAGCACGGCTCCTCGCGCCCTCTGCTCCCTGAGCGCGAGGATGCCGTCCGCGCTGGCTCCGGACAGGTTCTCGAGGTCGATGCGCAGAGGCAGCGTGCGATGGGAGCACGCGTCCTGGAACTCGCCGATCTCGGGTCCGCGCAGCCACCCGTGCAGCTCGATCACGGGCTCGTGGCCGGCGTCCCGAACGACGATCTGGAGGGTCACCCGCTCGTCCTCACTCGACCCCCGGCCTAGAAGCGAAGCACCACGCCGCCCATCAGCTCGAACTGCTGCAGCGACCCCTGGCAGAAGCCGAAGGGGTCGCAGAACTCCGACGACTCGTCGTTCAGCATCGTGGGCACGTAGCGGGCCTGTGCCCGCACGCCCACGCGCTCGGACGCGAGCCACTTGAGGCCCGCGCCCAGGGTCCAGGCGAACTTCGTCTCGCCCTCGAGGTCCTCGGCGCTCAGGAAGGACGCGCCCGCTCCGGCCGTCAGGAAGGGAACGAGCCGTGCGTTGTCAGCGCCGAAGCGATAGACGGCGCTGGCGTGCAGCTGGCTCAGCGTCATGTCGAAGAGGTCGGCGCTGCCCGCGCTGGTGCCGATCGTGACGGCGCTCTCCTGCCGTACCCACGACGCCTCGAACCCGAAGTGGTCCGAGAAGAACCAGCCGGCCGCGACGCCCCAGGTGAAGCCGCCGCCGGCCTTCAGCTCCTCGATGCCGGCCGCCTTCATGTCGATGTCGCCCGAGGTGGTGTAGCCGCCAAGGACGGACACCTCCGTCCGCTGCGCGAACGCGGGCGGCGCGACGAGCAGGAAGGCGACGACCAGGAGCCGGCTCATTCCAGCTCCGGCAGCACGACCATGTAGCCCTGGAACGTCGTGCGGCCCGCTCCGTAGCCGACCAGCGTGCGGCCGTCCGGCGTCATGCCCAGGACGAACCCGGTGTTGAACCAGCCTTCGAATGCGTCGGGCACGCCGTTCGCGCGCAGGTAGTCCTTGAGGAAGACGACCTCGTCGTCGAACCAGACGAGCGCCTCGCTGTCCAGCCCGAACGAGAAGGCGCCACCCATCACGCGCCCGTCGTCGCTCATCGTGTTGATGAGCACCGAATACGGCAGGTTGGGGATGCTGAGCGGGCGCTGGACGGGGAGGCAGCGCACTCCGCTCGCGGCCGTCCACTTCCATCCCGTCGCCGGGAGTGAGCCCGAGAAGTCGCAGCGCACGCCCGCGATGATCGAGCCGTCCCGGTTGACGGCGAAGGCCTCTCCCACCGGACCGTTGGGCCCGCGGATCATCTCCTGGGTGCGGCCGACCCACTTGGCCCCCAGGCGCGGACCAGTCGGATCCTCTTCCCAGCCCACCACCACCCGTCCGTCACCCGAGACGTTGTTGGCGCGGGTCGACTGGCCGGTGATGCTTCCGAGGTCGACCATGCCCGTCGACTCCTCCCAGCGGAAGGCGTGCGCGTAGCCGCATCCGTTCCAGCCCAGGCCGACCACGACGGTGCCGTCGTCGCTCGCGCCGTACGAGCCGCTCAGCAGCCGATCGCACGGCTGCGCGTCGGGCGTGAAACCGCCGAGCCGCCGCCAGTCCGTGTCGATCGTCCGCACGGCGGCGTTCTCGAGGCCGCGAGCGTCGAAGGCGCGGCCGACGAGCGTCTTGCCGTCGCGGCTCACGGCGACGGTTGTCAAGCCTCCCATCGGCTGGACGGCGGAGGTCGGCAGCCAGGTGAACGACCCGATGGGATAGAGCGTGCCTGCGACGACGAAGCCGCCCGCTCCGACGTCGGTGGCCAGCGCTTCGGGAGGCAGCTCGATCAGGAGCGGCTTTCCCTGAGGGGGAGCCGCGTGCGCGGTGCCCAGCGCGCATGCGAGCGCCGCGGGAGCCAGCAGCCGCGGCAACGTGTTCGCGATCACGCTCCTCCTTGCGATTCCGAGAGTCGACGAGCCTCGACGTGTGCGCTGAATGCTGCAGTCGCGCTTTGCACGCGGCGTGCCGGTCGGCGTGGAGGTGCGAGGCCCTCTCGATCTCGCTGACGGGCTCGACGTTTACGAGGATGGCGGCCGGCGCGATCCGGGCGCCTCGCACCCGTCGCTGCTGCACTGCCGGCACGAGTGCCAACCCATCAGCACCCGCGGAGCGGGCCCCCCGCAGTTTCCGGATAGCCGTCGGCGCGAGCGACGGCGATGCTTGCGCGATGAGATCGCGAGGGAGCCGCGTCCTGGACGCGGTCGGGGTGCCGCTCGCCTACGCGGCGGGTGCGGTCGTGCTGGGCATGACCCTGCCGCGCTTCGAGGAGCGCCTGTTTCCTGGCCTGACCGCCAAGGTCAGCGTGAGCGCGGCGATGAGCCTCCTCTCGGCCATCGCCTCGGGCATGTTGCCCCTCACGGGCCTGGTGTTCTCGCTGGCCTTCGTGATGGTGCAGTTCAGCGCGACCGCCTACACGCCGCGCCTGGTCTCGTGGTTCGCGGGGTCCGGGATGATGAGGCATTCCCTCGGCATCTTCACCGCGGCCTTCCTCTATGCGCTGGCCGCCCTGGCGTGGATCGACCGCGGCGGCAGCGGCAAGGTCCCCCTGCTCACCGTCTGGGTCGCGATCGTGCTGCTGCTGGTGGGCATCGTCTCCTTCATGCTGCTCATCGAGCGCCTCATGAGCCTGCAGATCTCGCGCGTCCTCGAGTACGCCGGCGACCAGGGACGCTCCGTGATCGCGCGGGACTACCGACCGCTGGGCGGGACCCCGGAGGCCCGACACGATCCCGAGCTGCCTCCGGTCACGCACGTGCTGGTGCATCGGGGCGGCCCCGCGGTGATCCAGGGCCTCGACGTACGCGGCCTGGTCGCGCTCGCCTCGTCCGCGAACGGTGTCGTCGCGGTCGCCTGGGCGGTCGGCGACACGGTGGTGGACGGCATGCCGATCGTCCGGGTCCACGGGACCGGTGCTCCGCTCCCCGAGGACAAGCTGCGGCGTTTCATCCGCCTCGGCCTGGACCGCACGTTCGACCAGGACCCGAAGTACGCGATCCGGATCCTGGTGGACATCGCGATCCGCGCGCTGTCGCCCGCCATCAACGATCCCACGACGGGTGTGCAGGCGCTCGACCAGATCGAGGACCTGCTCCTGCGGCTGGGACGGTGCGACCTGGACACGGGACGCGCGCGCGACGCGGCCGGCGCGATCCGCCTGGTGTTCCCCGTGCCTCGCTGGGAGGACTTCCTGCTCCTCGCCCTCGACGAGATCCGCTTCTACGGCGCCAGCTCGATCCAGGTGATGCGCCGCATGCGCGCGCTCCTGCTCGACCTGCGCGAGCACGTCCCGGCCGAGCGCCGCCAGGCGCTGCACACCTACCTGGAGCGGGTCGACAAGGGCATCGCGCGCGCCTTCGAGGAAGGCGACGACCGCAACGACGCGCTGGTCGAGGACCGGCAGGGCCTGGGCCTCTCGGCCGCCCAGCGGCGGACCTGACGCGCTACCGCCCGAGCAGGGCGGCGATCGGCGCGCTGGCCGCGACGTCCGCGGCGAGGCTTCGGAACTCCGCGTCGTCGCGCGGAGGGGGGAACAGGCCCGTCCCGCTGCCCTTCGGCGAGCCGGCCAGGCCGGGAACGCGGACCAGCCGCGTGGCCAGGTCGTAGATCCCGAAGACCACGCGGCAGGTGCGCGTCTCGAGCTCCTGCTGCAGCGCGAAGGCCGCCAGGGCGGCGTTGAGCACCGCGGTCGTCTCCACCAGGGCGGCACGGTACCCCCGACGCTTCGCGACGCGTCCGCGGTGGGCGCTCTCGAGCGCGAGGCTCGCCGCGCGCACGGCGACCAGGATCGCGTCCACGATCTGGCGCAGCGGGAAGTCGGCCGCGAGCGGCAGGTAGGTCCGGGGCTTGAGGAACGCGTCCACGGCCGCCGTCACCGCGCCGCACTGGGAGTGGCCCAGCACCGCGGCCACCCGCAGGCTCCGCTCGAAGTGGCCGGCGGCGTAGCGCAGGCTGCCCACGCAGCCGGTCCCGAGGCCGTTGCCGGCCACCCTCACCACGAACAGGTCGTTGGCCCGCTGCTGGAAGACCATCTCGATCGGCACGCGCGCGTCCGAGCACCCGAGCACGGCCGCGAACGGCTGCTGTGCGGGCGCCTCGCCGGGCTCGACTCCGTGGCCCACGTCGCTCGGGTCGAGCGGGATGATGCGGGTGCGGCCGTGTCGCCCATCGGCCAGCTCCGCGAAGGCGCCATTGCCCCGCACGAGCCGCTGCAGGGCCTCAGCGGCGGTTCGGGGTCCGTGGCGCCGGGCCGGGCGATCCGGGTCGAAGCGGTAGACGATGTCGATCGTGCGGGAATCGCCCATCGGCGCTATCGGGTCAGCGTGACGGAGGTCTGCCTGTTGCCGTAGTGGACCGTCAGCTCGTAGTTGTTGCCCTTCTCCTCCAGCCCGACCTCGAGGCGCGGCGCCACGGCCGCGACCTTGTCGAACAAGGCCGGAGCGATGCGATAGCTGACGTCCGGCGGCGGCTCGGCGATCACGTTCATGTCGGTGAAGATCTCGCGCATGTCCACGCGACGGATCTCGAGGCTCATCGCGCTGCCGCCCTTGCGCGGGTTGAGGACGAGCAGGGCGGACCCGACCGGGATCCGCTTCGAGCCGTCCCACTTGAGCGACTCGCGCTGGAGCATCAGCCGCGCGAGCACCCAGCTCCGTCCCGCCGCGGGGTGCGCGCCACCGTTCTCCATCGCGTCGAACGCCGCCTCGTCCCACTTGAAGTCGAGATAGCGCACGTCCAGCCCGGGCGCCTTGACGCTCTTCACGAAGTCCGGCGCGTTCTTCGACTTCTCCTGCGCCGCCAGGGACGACGCGAG
>JAICEW010000264.1 GCA_025923995.1 Vicinamibacteria bacterium
ACCTTTGCGCCGCGCGCGCGCATGAGGGTGAACGCCTCGTGGCCCGGCGTGTCGAGGAAGACGACCTTCCGCGTGCCGACGTCCACGTGGTACGCGCCGATGTGCTGCGTGATGCCCCCGGCCTCGCCGGCGGCCACCGTGGTCGTGCGGATGGCGTCGAGCAGCGACGTCTTGCCGTGGTCGACGTGGCCCATGACCGTGATCACGGGCGCGCGAGGACTCAAGTCTTCGGGCTTGCTCTCGACCGCCTGCTCCTGGACGACCTCCTCCTCGAAGGACTGGAAGGACGCCTCGTAGCCGAACTCCTTGGCCAGGTCGACCGCCACCTGCTGGTCCAGCGTCTGGTTGACGGTCGCCATGATCCCGCGTCCGATGAGCGACTTCATGATGTCGCGGCTCTTGACGTCCGACATCTTCTCGCCCAGCTCCTTCACGGTCACCCCTTCCGTCAGCGTGATCTTGCGGGGCGGGCCCGTGTAGGTGGGACGCTCGGGCGCCGACGGCGGCGGCACGCCGCGCGTCTGGCGGTCCGTCCGCTTGGGGCTGGGGCGTCCGACGGGACGCGGGCCCGGGAAGGGCGAGACCGGACGCGCGCCGGGCAGGCCGGGACGGGCGCCCGGCGTCACCGCATGGGGCGACCGGGGCATCACGCCTCCGGGGTGGGCGCTCGTCGGATGCGGTCCCGCGGGACGCGGCGCGATGGGCCTGGGCGGCGCGATGGGCCGCACCGGCCGCGGGAGGCCGGGGGACGGCGAGACCGCCGGACGGGCGATGGTCGCACCGGCGGGCGACGTGGCCGGAGTGGCCACGACCGGCGGTGCGGCCACCACCGGTGGCGGTGGCGGCGGCGGCGGCGGCGCGATGGGCCGCACCGGACCGGTGACGCGGGGTGGCGCAGGGCGCGCGAGGACCGAGGCGGGCTGCGCCGCCGGCGCGTGGCCGACGGGCGCGGCGGTGGCGGCCGGGGGCGCCGCGACCGGAGCCTCGTCGTCGGCCGGCTCCGCGGTGTCCTCCTCCTCCTCCTCGTACGTCTCCTCGTCGATCGGCGCCGGGGGCGGCGCCACGACCTTCGGCGCCAGCCGGGGAGCGCCCGGCGGATGGATGAGCGCCGGCGGCGTCTCCTCCGAGGCCGCGGGCCTGGGGGCGGGCCGGGGCGCCGCTTCGGGCTCCTTCTCCGCGCGCGCGGCCGGCCGCGGCTTCTTCGCCTTGCGCGCCTCGGCGGCGGCCGCGGCTTCCGCGGCGGCGCGCTCGCGCTCCTCCTTCTCGGCCGCGATGCGGGCCGCGGCGGCCTGCTCCTGCAGCTCGCGCTCGGCCTCGTCCTCCTCGCTGCCGTAGATCCGCCGCTTCCGCGTCGTGAGCGCGTCGATCTTGAACGCCCGCTTGAGCTTGTCCGAGGTGTCCTCGTCCACCGAGCTGGAGGCGGTCTTCACCTCCACGCCGAGCTTGCGGAGACGGTCGATGACCTCCTGGCTGGAGAGATTCAGGTCCCTCGCCAGCTGGAAGACCCTAACGTTCGTCATCCGGCTTTCCCCCTTCGCCCGGCTCGACAGCCGCCGCGCTGACCTCTTCGATGCCGGCCTCGGCCGGCGCCGTCTCCGCTTCCGCCTCCGCCGCGACCCGGGCCGCGTCTTCCGCTGCGGCCTCGGCTTCGGCCTCGACCTGCTCCTGCTGGTAGCGGGCCGCCTCCTCCGCGTCGCGGCGGTCCCACTCGGTCTTGGCCTCGATCGCGGCCTCCCGGATCTTCTCGGCCGTCTTCGGTCCGATGCCCTCGATCGAGCAGATGTCCTCGTCGGTCATCTGCAGGATGTGGTCGAGCCCGGCCACGCCCGCGTCGATGAGCTTCTGGGTGATCTTGTCGCCGACGTGCGGCAGGCTGCGCAGCTCCTCCACGACGCGCTGCATGCGCGCCATCTCCGCCTCGACCTCCTGGCGCTTCTCCTCTTCGCTCTTGATGTCGATGCGCCAGCCCACCAGCTTGGCCGCCAGCCGGACGTTCTGCCCCTTCTTGCCGATGGCGAGCGAGAGCTGCTTGTCCTCGACGACGACCTCCATGATGCGCTGCTCTTCGTCGACGATCGTGACGCGGCTGATCTTGGCCGGCGAGAGCGCCTTCTCGACGAACGTGATCGAGTCCTCGCTCCACTCGACGATGTCGATCTTCTCGCCGCGCAGCTCGCGGATGATGGACTGCACGCGGGTGCCCTTCATGCCCACGCAGGCGCCGACCGGGTCCACGTCCTTCTCGCGCGAGACCACCGCGACCTTGGCCCGCTCCCCCGCCTCGCGCACGCAGCCCTTGATCTGGACGGTGCCGTCGTAGATCTCCGGCACCTCCATCTCGAAGAGCTTCACGAGCAGCGCGGGATCGGTACGGCTCACGATCACCTGCGGGCCCTTGGCCGACTTCATGACCTTGACCAGCGCGACGCGCACGCGGTCGCCCGGCTGGTAGGTCTCGGCCCGGCTCTGCTCCTTGCGCGGGAGCAGGGCCTCGGCCCGGCCCAGGTCCACCACGAAGTCGCCCATCTCCTGGCGCTTGATGATGCCGTTCAGCACCTCGCCCACGCGTCCGGAGTACTCCGAGAACACGTTGTCGCGCTCGGCCTCGCGGACCTTCTGGAAGATGACCTGCTTGGCCGTCTGCGCCGCGATGCGGCCCAGGATGTCGGTGGGCTTGGGGAACTCGATCTCCTGCCCCACCTCGGCCTCGGGGATCAGCTTCTGCGCCTCGGCCAGGCTGATCTGCGTCTCGTCGATCTCGACCGTCTCGACGATCTGCTTGACCGCGAAGACCTCGATCTGCCCGGTCTCCTCGTTGAAGCGGCTGCGGAGGTCCTCGTTGTTCTTGTAGTACTTCTTGGAGGCGGTGAGGATCGCGTCCTCGATGGCGGCGATGATCACGTCCGGGTTGATGTTCTTCTCCCGGCTGATCTGGTCGATCTGCTGTCGCAGCTGGTTGGCCATTGCTCGGTACTCACCTCTTGCCGCGGCCGGCCGCCGGGAACTCGACTTCCAGGCGCCCGTGCGCGATCTTGTCCAGGGGAATGCGGCAGAGGGCGTCGCCCTCGGAGGGCAGGGTCAACACGACGTCTCCGTCTTCGACCGCGACCAGCCGTCCCGTCCACTGACGCCGGCCGTCGACCGGCTCGTAGCTCGAGAGCCTGGCCAGCTTGCCGGCGAACCGTCGATAGTCCGCTTCGTTGCGCAGGGGGCGATCGAGTCCGGGGGACGACACCTCGAGCGTGTACGCGTTCGGGATGTGGTCCTCGGCGTCCAGGATGGCCGAGACCTCCTCGGACACGGACTGCAGATCGTCCAGACCGATGCCTCCCTCCTTGTCCACGAACAGCCTCACTACCCGGCTGCCCGGCGCATTCTTGATCTCGACGTCGACGAGCTCGAACCCGCGGCCCGCAGCCACCCGCTCGGCCACCTTCCGGACCGCTTCCTTGACGTCGGCCAAAACCCTTCTTTCCCAAAAAAAAGAGTGGGCCCATGCCCACTCCGGTGCAAAGCCCGAGCTGGAACACCCATTATAACGATGATGGGTGGGCGCGGCAAGCCCTGTCCGGAGGCCCAGTTATACGATTCGGGCCACCAGGTCGTACGGATGCGCCTCGGTCACCTCACAGGCCACGAACGTGCCCACCGCGGCGGTTCCGTCGTTGATGATGACCCCGCCGTCGATGTCCGGCGCCTGTGTGGCCAGCCGGCCACGCAGCAGCAGGTCGGAGTCCTCGTGGAGCCCTTCCACCAGGACCTCGACCCGCTCCCCGACACGGCGCCGGTTCCGGCGGACGCTCACCTTCTTCTGTTCCGCCAGCAGCCGCCGGCGGCGGCGCTCCTTGACGGCCGGAGCCACCCGCCCCGGCAGGTCGAACGAGGTCGTGCCCTCCTCGTCCGAGAACGTGAACACGCCCAGGTGGTCGAACTCCGCCTCGCGCACGAAGGAGAGGAGCTCTTCGAACTCCGCGTCCGTCTCCCCGGGGAAGCCGACGATGAACGAGGTGCGGAACGCGACGCCGGGCACGCGCTCGCGGACCCGCTCCACCATCCCGCGCAGGTGGCCGCGCCCGGTGGGCCGCTTCATGCGCGCGAGCACGGCGTCGCTCGCGTGCTGGAGCGGCATGTCCACGTACTTCACGACCTGGTCGGTCTCGGCGATCGCGTCCAGGATGCGGTCGGACATCGTGGCCGGGTACGCGTACATCACGCGGATCCACCTCACGCCGTCGACGCGCCCCAGGTCGCGCAGCAGGTCGGCCAGGCCGTCCCGGCGTCCCAGGTCCAGCCCGTAGCGCGTCGAGTCCTGGGCGATCAGGACCAGCTCCTTGACCCCGCGCTCCGCCAGCGCCCGCGCCTCGGCCAGGACGTCGTCGTGCGCGCGGCTGCGGTGCCGGCCGCGCAGCTTCGGGATGATGCAGAACGAGCAGGTGTAGTCGCACCCCTCGCTGATCTTGAGGTACGCGGTGTGCCCCTGCGTCGTGATCACGCGCGGCGCGACGTGGTCGTACACCCAGGTCGGGGTCTCCTCCGGCACGACGCGGGTCGCCTCGCCTTCGACGGCCCGCAGGATGTCCTCGACCTGTCCCGTGCCCAGCGTCGCGTCGATCTCGGGGATCTCCTTCCGGAGGTCCTCGTCGTAGCGCTGGGCCAGGCAGCCCGTGACCACCAGCCGGCGCGCGCGGCCCGACTCCTTCTCGCGCGCCATCTCCAGGATGGTGTCGATCGACTCCTGCTTGGCGCGGTCGATGAACGCGCACGTGTTCACGACGATCACGTCCGCGTCCTGCGCGTCCGGCACCAGCGCGTGGCCGCGCGCCTGCAGCCGGCCCAGCATCACCTCGCTGTCGACGAGGTTCTTGGGGCAGCCCAGGCTCACGAGCCCGACGCGCAACGTCTCGCCTGGCGCGAGCGCGGCCGTCCCCGGAGCGGACGGACGACGCCCGAACGCCACGGGCGACCAGCCGTCTCCGGTGTTCCCCTGCTCGGCCACGCTCTCTGGTTCTCTCCGCGTCCTCAGTGGTGAATCGTTCGCTCGATCAGTGCGCCTTGTCGGGCGTGTCGATCTCGTTGCCCCACTCGCGGAGCTTGTCGCGGTCGCTGGCGGCGTAGAGCTCGTCGCCGATGTCGGCCACCTGGTCGCTGATCCCACCCAGGATCTCGTTCTCGCCGCCCTGCTGCGAGATGAGCGACAGGTGGTGCGCCACGGCGTCCAGACGCGGGACGGCCTTGTCCAGGGCGCCCAGCAGGGCCTCCAGCAGGTCCACCAGCGCCTTCCGGCTCAGCCCGTCGTGCCACGTCGGTTCCATCGTCTTGACCCTCCGCCTGCGGCCGCTGCACCCGGACGGCCGACCGGAGAGTATAACCCACCTCTCCCATCCCCTTCGCCGACCCTTGACTCCCTCGCCAAGGCAGGCGCAGACTCCGGTTCACCCGAGCACATTCCGGAGGGCGCCCATGACCCGACGCGTACGCTTTGCGCCTCTCCTGCGCGCGGGGGTCTTCGCGGGAGCCGCGGTGCTGGCCGCGGCGCCGGCTCGGGCCGGCAACGTGCCCTTCGTCACCCAGCCGCCGGTCACCAGCTCTGGGAGTGGCGCGTATTCGGGGGCCCTCGCCGACGTGGACGGCGACGGCGACCTGGACGCGCTCTCGGCATCGGGCTACGACGACAAGATCGCCTGGTACGAGAACACCGCCCGGAACGGCACGGCGTGGACCCTGCGGACGATCGCGCTCAACGCCGACGGACCGCGCGACGTATGGGCGGCAGACGTGGACGGAGACGGGGACACCGACGCCCTGTCGGTCTCCCGCAACGACGACAAGGTCGCTTGGTACGAGAACACGCTCGGAGACGGGACGGCGTGGACGCCGCGGACGATCTCGACGGCGGCCGACGGCGGGTGGTCGGTCGCGGCGGCGGACGTGGATGGGGACGGCGACCAGGACGTGCTCTCGGCCTCGATCAACGACGACGAGGTCGCGTGGTACGAGAACACGGGCAACGGGACGACCTGGACCGTCCGGACGATCTCGACCGCTGCGGATGGCGCCGTCGCCGTGTCCGCCGCGGACGTCGACCGCGACGGCGACATCGACGTGCTCTCGGCGTCCGTCTACGACGACACGATCGCCTGGTACGAGAACACCGCCGGCAACGGCACCGCCTGGTCCGAGCGCGTCGTCTCGACCGCGGTGGACGGCGCCTTCTCGGTCACGGCCGCGGACCTGGACGCCGACGGCGACCCGGACCTGCTGGTGACCGCCGCTTTCGTCGATGCCGTGCGCTGGTACGAGAACACCGCCGGCAACGGGGCCGCCTGGACGGCGCGCACCGTCGCCACGGCCGCCACGCCCGTCTCGGTCGTCGCTGGAGACGTGGACGGGGACGGCGACATCGACGCACTCTCGGCCGCCTTCACCGCCAACACCGTCGCCTGGCATCGCAACGACACGATCCACGAGACCGCCTGCTTCGTCACGCGCCCACCGCCGCGCAGGTACTTCGTGGTCACGGAGATCACGGCCAACGCGAACACGCAGACGCCCAACCGCTTCCGCGTCACAAACCTGGGCGTCGGCCCTTCCGCCAGCCGCGCCGAGGACCGCACCTACGACATCCCGCTCCGCCTCGCTTGCCCGGGCGACGTGCCCTCCTCGGTGCTGGCCCCGACTCCCGTCGAGCTGATGGACTTCCGCATCGAGTGAGCTAAGATCTCGCGTTCGGCGCGAACGCGAGGAGGCACGCTTGGGAACGGGTGGGAAGATCGCGATCGGGTGCGGCATCGCCGCCCTGGTCGGGGTGCTGGTGGTCGTGCTCACGGTGGGAGCCGGGATCTTCTGGGTCAAGGGCAAGGCCGAGTCGATCGCCGCCGAGCAGAAGCAGATCACGGACCTCCAGGAGCAGGCGAACAAGAACCCGTTCACGGAGCCCGAGGACGGCGTGATCTCGGAGCCGCGGCTGCTCAAGTTCATCGAGGTCCGCAAGCGCGTCTACGACGTGTACGTGAAGAACGAGGCGGCCATCAAGGCGCTGGCGGACGACAAGCAGGAGAAGGCGAGCCTGGGCGACGTGCGCAAGGCGTTCGCCCTGATGAACGAGATCCGGCTGGTGCAGGCCACGGCCCAGGTGGCGGAGGGCATGAGCGACGCCGAGTACGCGTTCCTGGTCCAGCAGGTCTACAAGTCGAGCTGGGCGGCCGGCGTGGCGGACGCGACGGGCGGACAGAGCGTCTCCGAGGCGGTGGGACAGGCCTACGATCGCGCGGCCGAACAGATGGAGAAGGCCGGCGGCACCGTCACCGCGGGCGACCAGGCCGCGCGCGAGGCGGCGCAGTCCCTCGACGTGCCGGCCGCCAACGTGGAGCTGTTCCGGAAGCACGAGACGGAGCTCAAGAAGTACGCGATGAGCGGCCTGGAGTGGATCGGCCTGTAGACGCGCGCGTGCAGGCCTGCACGATTCCGTGCAGGGCGGCCCGGCGCCGCCGGGCGGAACGCAAAACGCGTCAGGAACTTACGTCGTCCGCGAGCTGGCATCATGATTGCTCCCGCGGAAGAGATGGTCCGGTGACGAGAGCCGCATCGATCCCGCAGAAGGAGGCATAGAACTCTCATGAAGAAGCTCGCACTGCCGCTCGCACTCGCCTTCGCGACCGCTTCGTTCGCCGCCGCGCAGGCCCCCGCCCCCGAGGCCGCTAAGCCCGCTGAGACCAAGGCACCGGCCACCAAGCCTGCCAAGTCGCACAAGGTCGAGGCCGAGATCGTCTCCGCGGACGTGGAGAAGAAGATGGTCACGTTCAAGACCGCGGCGGGAGAGAAGAGCGCGCCGGTCGGACCGCTCGCCATGTACCGGCTGAAGAAGGTCAAGGCAGGCGACAAGGTCACGCTGACCTGCAAGGACGGAGCGACCCCCGAGGAGTGCGCCGAGGTCAGCTTCATCAAGGTCCCGGAGGCCGCCGCCGCCGCTCCCGAGCCCCCCAAGCAGTAGCGGGGGGCCGACCCCGGTCGGCCCTCCCGGCATCGCGGCGCGGGACGCCCCGTCAGGGGGCGCCCGCGCCGTTCGTCTTTTCGTGGACAATGGCGCCGGAGCGACCGTGACCGACCCCCTGCCCCGGACGATCGGCCGCTACGAGATACGAGGCGTCATCGGGCGCGGGATGATGGGGGTCGTCTACGAGGCCTTCGACCCCGACCTGGCGCGGACGGTCGCGCTCAAGAGCATCCAGCTCACCTTCACCGCCTCTCCGCAGCAGCAGGAGGGGTTCGACCAGC
Source organism: Vicinamibacteria bacterium (assembly GCA_025923995.1). Classification (GTDB taxonomy): domain Bacteria; phylum Acidobacteriota; class Vicinamibacteria; order Fen-336; family Fen-336; genus JAICEW01. The sequence continues at coordinate 8,275 of JAICEW010000264.1, forward strand.
GCTTCCTGGCCGAGGCCCGAGCGGCGGCCGGCCTCACGCACCCGGCGGTGGTCGTGGTGCACGACGTGGGTCGCGACGCCGGCACCGGGCGTCCGTTCATCGCCTTCGAGCGGCTGCGGGGCCGCACGCTGGACGACGTCGTGCGGGACGACGGACCGCTGCCCTGGACGCGCGCGCTGGACCTGGCGGCGCGCCTGGCCCGCGCGCTGCACGTCGCGCACGAGCGCGGGATCGTCCACCGCGACATCAAGCCCGCCAACATCATGGTGCAGGAGGACGGGCAGCCGAAGATCATGGACTTCGGCATCGCCAAGCTGCCCGCGATGGAGCTCACCTCCACCGGGCAGTTCATGGGCACGCCCTCCTACGTCTCGCCCGAGCAGCTCGCCACCGAGCCGATCGACGGCCGCAGCGACCTCTTCTCGCTCGGGGCCGTGCTGTATTTCATGCTCACCGGACGCGTGGCCTTCGACGGCGGCACCATCCCCGCCACGCTCGCGCTCGTGACCTTCCGCGATCCCGCGCCGCCGTCCCGTCTGGTGCCCGGACTGCCGGCGGACGTCGATGCGCTCGTGGCTTCCGCGGTCGCCAAGAAGCCGGCCGACAGGCATGCCAGGGCCCTGGAGTTCGCGGAGGACCTCGAGGACGTCGCCGCGGGCCGGCCACCGCGCCACCTGCCTCGCAGGACCCTGGGCACGATCGCGTCGCCAGCGGCGCCGGTCGAGCCACTGCTGGACGAGGCGGACCTGCTTCCGCTCGAGACGGGCGTCGGCCTGCGTGCGAGGCCGGCGCAAGTCT
>JAICEW010000265.1 GCA_025923995.1 Vicinamibacteria bacterium
CGCAGCTCGGCGGTCTCCATCTGGGCGCCGACGTCCAGCACCGTGCCCACCGGGACCCCCGCCTCGCGCAGGAAGCGGAGCATGCTCGTCTTGGAGGGATACCTGACCATCGATGCGTCTCCCCGTGCTCGCGCGACGATTTGGATCCTGACGAAAGCCCCCGTAGGTTAGGGCCAGCCCCGCTCCCAGTCCAGCCGACCGCGCGGAGGGGGCAGAAGGACCGTCGTCACGTTGACCACCGCGACGGGCTCGAAGGTGACCTGGGTGTACGTGACCGATCCCGAGGGGAACGTCATCGAGCTGCAGTCCTGGTCGAAGTAGGCTATCGCGAGGGGCCCGCCTTCGTGCGCGCGACGAGGTCGCCGTGCTCGCGCTTGACGGCCTGCAGGACCGGGAAGTCCGCGTCGGCGCCTCCCCAGAGCGCGAGCACCGACTCGTACATGCGCCGGCTCTCCGCCAGGTCGCCCACGCGCGCGGCGGCCCGGGCGCGGCCGACCTGGGCCAGGGGATACAGGATCATGGCCGCGGGGTTGAACTCCTTCGGCGCGAGCACGCCCCTGTGGTCCAGGATCTTCTGGAACTCGGCCAGCGCTTCGGTCGGCTGGCCGCGGTCGAGATGCGCGCGGCCGCGCAGGTGGGCGGGCCACAAGGCGGTCACGGTCCCCAGCTCGGTGCGCTGAGCCGGCTCCAGCAGCTCCAGGGCGCGCCCGGGCTGGCCCCGATGCAGCTCGAGCGCGGCGCCTGTCATCGGCAGCCACGCGGTCTGCAGGAAGAGGTCCTGCGGGAACCGCCGGTCCATGTCGTCCATGAGCCGCTGGGCGCTGGCGGCCTCGCCGCACGTCGCGAGGCTGAGCGCGCTCCAGCTCAGCGCCGGCCGCGTCCGGGAGAGACGCAGCGTGCGCTCGGCCGTCCGCCGCGCCGCGGGGCAGTCGCCATAGGCGGCTTCCCAGAGGGCCTGCCCCGCCGAATAGAGGCTCGCGCCCTCCTCGAAGCCGCGGCTCACCGCGAGGTCGATGGCCCGGTCCGTCAGCTCGCGCGCCCGGCCCACCTGTCCGGCGTAGGCCGCGGCCACCGACTGGTTCGACAGCATCCCCGCCTCGAGCGGCGTGCCCGCGACGGCGTCCACCTGCTCGCGGAGGGCGGGCGCATCGTTCTGGAGGAAGGCCATGCCGTAGAGCATGTACCGGCCATACGCCGGCAGGACGTTCCGCGCCCGGGCCTGCTCGAGGGCGACCTGGGCGTCCGGGTAGCGGTCCAGGCAGATGGCGTTCTGCGCGACCGCGACGTACGCGACACCGGCGCCGGGATTGAGCCGGACGCCCTCGCGCGCCTCCTCCAGGGCCCGCTCGTGCTGGCCGTTCGCGGCGTAGCGGGCCGAGAGGTTCGTGCGGGGGACGAAGTCGCGCGGATAGGTCTGCTTCCACAGCTCCATGACCTCGATGGCCTCGTCCGTGGCGCCGAGGACGTCCACGTAGTACCGGTTCGAGATGTAGAAGCGCTCGCGCTCGGTGACCCGGTCGCGAAGCGCGAACGCGCGCTCCGAGAACTGCGCCGCCAGGTCGTCTTCACGCGCGGTGCCGTAGGTGATCGCGAGGGCCGCGTACGCGATCGCGAACTCGGGGTCCAGCTCCACGGCGCGCTTGTAGAGCGGGATGGCCTCGAAGTACTCGCCCTTGAAGTGCCGCCGCCGGCCCAGGTCGTAGGCCTTGAACGCCTCCAGCGAGGGCGTGGTGGCCTGCTCGATCGGCGTCGCGAACTTCTCGAGCGAGGCCACGGACTCGCCCAGCTTCTCGCGGAACCGCCCCGAGGCCTCGCCGAGCCGCTTCAGGACGTGCTCCCGGCTCTCGGCTTCCACCTGCTCGCGCAGGAGCGCCTCCCCGCTGGCCGCGCTCAGCGCGTCGATGTTGATGACGTAGTGGCGGCCGAGGCTGGCGATGGACCCGGCCAGCACCACCTCCACCCCCTGGCGCTGCGCGACCTCCCGGGCCAGGTCGCGGGTCACCGGCTCGTCGGGTGACCGGCCCATGTAGCGCAGGGTCTCGCGGACGCGGTCGTCCGAGACGACGTTCAGGAACGGGCTCTGTCCCAGCTGGACCGCCATGGCCTGGCGGAGCGTGCCGTCGAAGACGTCGTCGCCCGTGGTGTTGACGAAGTCCGCGATCAGGATGCTGTCCTTGCCCGCCAGCTCCGCCTCGGAGCGCCGGCGCGTGACGTCGTAGGCCAGAACGGCGAGGGCCAGGACGGCGGGGAGCGCCGCGGCGTAGACGATGCGCCGCGGGCGCGCGGCCGCCGCCGGCAAGGTGGCGGGCGGCGCCAGTGCCGTCTCGGGACCGGCCGGCCGCTCGCCGTCCATGACGTCGGCCGTGAAGATGTACCCCCGCTTCGGGACGGTCTTGAGCAGCGCCTGCGCCTGGTCCCCGAGGGCACGGCGCAGCTCGACGAAGCACTGCACGAGCGAGTCGTCGGTGACGAACGAGTCCGGCCAGAGGGCCTTCATGAGCTCGTCCTTGGGGACGAGACGGCCGGGGTGACCGACCAGGTACTGGAGCGTCTCGAAGACCTTCGGGCGGAGCTTCACCTCCTCGCCTCCGCGCCAGAGGGTGCCGCGCTCCACGTCGAGGGTGAACACCCCGAAGGAGCACGAGTGGAGGGTGTTCGCGGGGTCGGTCATCGTCCGAGGGTCGTCTCGACTTCAGGGTCGCCAGCGATCATAGGCGAGCCCGGCCGCCAGCGAAAGCGCTGGATTCCAGCCACTTCCGTCCTTTCTTTGGAGTTTCTTCGGCGCTCTTTCGTGACATGGGGAGCCGCCGACCCCTACCTTGCAGCGTCACCGAAAGGAGCCAAGCGATGCGCTACATGTTGTCGGCGGCCGTGACGGCCGCCATCGCCGGGGCCGGGTTCGCGGCGTCGGGCCCGACCGCCCCGCAGGGGACCGAGTGGGCCGCCAACCTCACCGCCATCGAAGCCTGCAGCTGCCCGATGTTCTGCCAGTGCTACTTCAACCGGGAGCCGGCCGGCCATGCCTCGCACGGGGCCGGCCACGAGGCCCATGGCGGTGCGACGCACTTCTGCCGCGCCAACCTCGCCTACAAGATCAACAAGGGCCACCACGGCGCGACCAGGCTCGACGGAGCGAAGTTCTGGGTCGCCGCTGACCTCGGGGCGGACTTCGGCGACGGCGAGCTGGACTGGGGCGTCCTCTACTTCGACAAGTCGCTGACCCCGGCGCAGCGCGAGGCCATCGGGGTGGTGGCCAGCAAGATCTTCCCCGTCAAGTGGAAGTCGTTCCGTACCGAGGAGGCCACGATCGACAAGTGGCAGTTCGACAAGGACGGCGCGCACGCGCTGCTCGGCGGCGGCAAGATCGCGGAGGTCAAGCTCCGCCGCTTCCCGGGCATGACCGACCAGCCCGTCGTCATCCGCAACCTGCGCTACTGGGGCGCGCCGCGCAACGACGGCTTCCTCATGATGCCCAACGAGATCCAGACCTACCGCGTGGGCCCGAACGCGTTCGAGTTCAAGGGCACCAACGGCTTCATGATCACCGTGGACCTCAACTCGAAGGACTTCCCTTCCTGATCCGGGCCGCAGCCCGCCTTAACGCAACCCCACATCGTCTTCGTTCAAAGGAGCACAAGTCATGAGCTACGCATCCCTGCAGACCGTCGCACGGTCGGCGCTTCGACGCGCCCTGGCCGTCACTTCCACCTTTGCGCTGACGGCCGCGATGGCCGCCGCCGCGGAGTCGGGCGCCGCCCCCGCCGCGTCCCCGCATCACGGTCCGGCCGCGGGCGAGAGGCTGCCGACCAGCGATCTCGTCCGGGTCGTCCGTGAGGCGACCGAGCGCTTCCACGACGTCGAGGTGGCCAAGAAGGAAGGCTACGGCCTCCTCTTCGGCTGCGTCAGCGGCGACGAGGCCGGGGCGATGGGCCTCCACTTCGTCAACCTGGGTCTGGTGGGAGACGCCGAGCTCGACCCCACTCGCCCCGAGATCGTGATCTACGAGCCCCGACCCAACGGTGGCGTGCGCCTCATCGGCGCCGACTTCCTCGTCTTCAAGGCCGCGTGGGATGCGGAGCACCCGAACGAGCCGCCCCAGATCATGGGGCAGCTCCTGCACCTGTTCGAGGGCCCCAACCGGTTCGGCCTGCCCGACTTCTACACGCTCCACGTCTGGGCGTGGAAGGACAACCCGACCGGAACGTTCGTGAACTGGCACTCCAAGGTGTCGTGCGACGCCTTCAACGGCCAGCTGCAGTAGCCGATTTCGTCGAGCACATGGGCGGCGGCCTGCGGCCCGGGCCGCCGCTCAGCCTTCCAGGAAGCGGACGATCTCGGCCACGAACGCCTCCGGTGCCGTGTACATCGCGAGATGCTGCTGCCCGGGCAGCAGCGCCACGCGCGCGTCGGGCAGCGCCGCAGCGATGGCCTCGGCGTTGTCGCGCTCGCGCGCCGGACTGTCGCCGCCCACCAGGAACAGCGTCGGGCACCGCATGTCCTTGAACCGCTCCGGCACGAAGCGGTAGCCCTCGTCCGCCCGCAGCTCGCGCGGGACCGTCGCGGCGTTGCCCAGACGGCGCGCCCACGCCTCGCGCTCGGAGCGCAGCAGGTCGATCTCCCCGGCCGGCATCTCGACCAGCTCGCGCAGCATCGTGACCAGCATGCCCTCCACGTCCCCGGCCGCCATCATCGCATCGAGCCTGTCGATGAATCCTGGACGGTAGTTGTCCGAGCCGCGACGGGATACGCCCTCGTAGAGGATCAGCCGCCGGACGTTGGGCGTCAGCAGGGCGGCCTCCAAGGCACACAGGCCGCCGTAGGAGTGGCCGAGCACGTCGACCGGCCCGCCGATCGAGTCGACCACGGCGGCCACGTCTTCGGCCTCGCGGGCGAGCGCGTAGGGCGCGGCGTTCCCGCTGCCGCCGCGGCCGCGTCGGTCCATGGCGTGGACCGAGAAGCGCCGATCGAGCGACGGGAGGACCTGCCGCCAGGTGGTCGTGTGGTCCGCGATCGCACCGTGGACCAGCAGCAGCGGACGGCCGCGGCCACTGCGCCAGTACGCGATGCGCGTGCCGTCTCTCGACGTCGCGGTCCACATGGCGCCCTCCCTCGTACCGGCCCTCTGCGGCGGGACGTCGCGAGATCCTCCGCACGCCTGGGCGAGCACGGCGCCGGCGGTGGACAGGCTCGCCCTCAGGAATCGGCGGCGGGTCGGTGTCACCATGGACATCGGGACAGAATCCGTTGAGGCTGCCCTAGCGTCGAAAGGATCGTCATGGCCCTGGGGGACGCCGGTCGCCGAGCCGCTGGCGCGGTCGCGTCCCTCGTCGTGGTCACGCTCCTCTCGGCAAGGACGGACGCACAGACCCCGCCGCCCCTCTCACATGCCGACCCTGGGCAGGCCGCGGAGCCGGCTCCCGAGCCCACGCCCACACCGTCACCGCAGCGGCTGCGCCTCGACATCGACCGGTTGGTGAAGGAACGGCTGGAGCAGGAACAGCTGCCCCGCTTCGAGACCGAGGTGGAGGTCGTCGGCAAGGCGCCGCAGGTCATGCTCGACCGGTTCCTCAAGGGGATCGAGTCCGACTGCCGGCCCGGAGGAGCGCCCCCGGGAGGGGGTGCGCCGACACACATCGAGATGCGGGCCGCGCGCTGGCACCCGAGCCCCTCCGCCGACTTCCAGACGGCGCTGGTGAAGCTGATCGGCCTCGCGCTCAAGGGCAAGCGTGGCGAGGAGCGATACTTCCTCTATCGCGTGAACGCCAAGGGCGACGTGAGCTACCTCCTGCGCGAGGGCCGGCTGCCCGAGGCCATGTCCTACGCCACGCCGGGCACGACCTACGAGCTCATCAAGGCCTACGCCGACGCGAAGAGCGGCGCGACGGCCTGGCGGCGCATGGAGCGGGGGTTCGCCTCACCGGACGGGTCGTCCGCTCCCCCGCCGGCGGACTGGCAGATCTCGACCTGCGCGCCGGGCGATCGCTAGTTCCTGGCCGCGCGGGGCGCGATCTGGTCCTCGACGGGCACCACGCCGCGCCTGTGCTCGTCGGCCAGGCGCTTGAGTCGCGCCACCACGTCCGGCTTCTCGCTCGCGATGTCGTAGCGCTCCTCGACGTCCTGGTCGAGGTCGTAGAGCCAGGGTCGGTCGAGCGTGCGCGGCGACTGGTCGTGGCCCTCGACGCGCGTGACGAAGTGCGCCTTGTAGGGGCCGGAGCGCACGGCCTGAAGGGTCGACCCGCGGTAGTAGAAGTACTCGCGCCTCGGGCTGGGACCGGTGCCCGTCAGGGCCGGGGTGAGATCGCCGCCGTCGAGCACGCGCCCTTCGGGGAGCGCTCCGGCCAGCCGCGCGAAGGTCGGCAGTAGATCGAAGAAGGCGCCCATCTGGTCGACCACGCCGGGCGGGATGGTGCCCGGCCACCAGAACAGGGCGGGAACGCGGACACCGCCCTCGAACGTCGTGCCCTTGCCGTCGCGCAGGTGGCCGGAGCTGCCCGCGATGTCCCGCTGCGCCAGCCAGGGGCCGTTGTCGCTCGTGAATATCAGGAGGGTGTTGCGTTCGAGGCCCAGCTCCTCGAGCACCGCGCGCAGGCGGCCCACGCCGTCGTCCATCTCGGCGAGCACGTCGCCGTAGGCGCCGCGCGGGCTCCCGCCCGCGAAGTCCGCGTGGGCGAAGAGGGGAACGTGAGGGGCGTGGTGCGCGACGTAGAGGAAGAACGGCTTCCTCGCGTTGGCCCTGATGAACTCGATCGAGCGCTCGATGTAGCGCCGCGTGAGGGTCTGCTGCCGGGCCGGGCGCTCGACGATCCTGCCGCCGCTGAAGACGGGGACGTTGAACGAGTCGGGCTTGGGGTTGCGAATGAGCGCGTTCTTCTCCGGGCCGTCCGGGAACGGCGCGTCCATGTCGTTCGAGTAGGGAATGCCGAAGTAGAGGTCGAAGCCGTGGTTCTCGGGCTGATGCCGCGGCAGGTGGCCCAGGTGCCACTTGCCCATCATGGCCGTGGCGTAGCCGCGCGTCTTGAGCATCTCCGGGATGGTGATCTCGGTGGCGGGCAGACCGCCGGTGGAGTCGGGGAAGAGGACCGTGCGGGCCTCGCTAGCCATGCCGCTGCGCACGGGCAGGCGGCCGGTGAGCAGGCCCGCGCGGCTGGCCGTGCAGTAGGGCGCGCCGGAGTAGAAGCTGGTCCAGCGTTGGCCTTCCCTGGCGATGCGGTCGAGCTGCGGGGTCTTGATGACGGGGTGGCCGTAGGAGGGCAGGTCGCCCCAGCCCATGTCGTCGGCCACGATGAGGATGATGTTGGGGGGCCCGGAGGGAGGGCTCACGCCCGCGGGGCCAGCGAGTCCCAGGAGCACCGCGATCAGGGCGGAGTTCATGGCGCGGGCGCTCTCACTCGGCGCGCATGAGCCTCGAGGGATCGACGGCGAGCGCGCGCAGGGCGGGAACGGCCGACCCGCCGGCGCCGATCAGGACCATCGTCAGCACCGCGCCGACCAGCACCGCCGGATGGCTCGCGTCCGCCTGATAGACGATCCGTCCCAGCATCCGGTGGGCGAAGGCCCCCGCGAGCAGGCCCAGTGCGCAGCCGACCAGGAGCAGGATCGCCGGCCGCCCGACCGCCACCCGCACGACGTGCGCCTCGCGCGCGCCCAGCGCGACGCGGATGCCCAGCTCCCGCATGCGGCGGCTCACCCGGTGGGCGGCCATGCCGAAGATGCCCGTCACCGCCAGCATCACGCCGAAGAATCCCATGGCGCTCAGCGCGAACGCGGCCGCGCGGGCGGGGTACAGCACGCGCCAGAGCGCCTCGGGCCAGGCCTGCAGCGTGACGGGCACGTTGGGCTGGACGCGGCCCAGGGTGCGGCGCAGCGCCGCGGCGGTCTCTGCGTCGGGGAGTGAGGAGCGCACCACCAGGATCGCGTGACCGGTGTCCTGCGAGAGCGGCACGAAGACCGCGGCCGCCGGCGACTCCATCAGGTTGTAGTACTTGCCGTCTTCGACCACGCCCACGACCTCCATCGAGCGTTCCCCCAGGACGAACTGCCGACCCAGGGCCGGGCTGTCGCCCCACAGCGTCCGCGCGAAGGCCTCGTTGACGATGGCCACGCGCGGCGTCTCCCTGGTGTCCTGCCAGGAGACGTCCCGGCCCGCCAGCAGCTGCGTGCCCGCGGCCTTCAGGTAATCCGGCGACACCGGGTACACGTGCGTGGGCAGGGCCTGGTTCTCCGCCGTGAGCTCCGTCGTTCCCTGCCGGTAGACCGGAGTCACGCGCCGCGGCCAGCTGAGCGGCGTCTCGCGAGCCGCTCCCACCGCCGTCACTCCGGGAAGGCCTCGCACCGCCTCGACCATTACCTTCTGAACCGAGAGCACCTGGTCGGCATGCAGCCCATCCGGGAGCCGCGCGGTCGCGAGCATCACCCCTTGCGGACGGACACCCGCGGAGGTGCCATCGAGCGCCCGCTTCATGCCGCGCACGGCCACCAGCGAGCCCGCGACCAGGAGCGTGCAGATGGCGATCTGTGCGACCAGCAGGGCGTCGTGGAGAGAGAACCGACGGTGGATGGGTCCGGCCGGTCCGGCCTTGATCATCTCCAGCGGACTGCCCGCCCACGCACGCCGGGCCGGCACCATCCCGATCAGCAGGGCGCTGGCGACGGTGAGCGCCAGGGCCGCCAGGTACACGCGCGGATCGAGGTCCAGGTCCAGACGCTCGTAGCCGGCCCCCAGCGAAGACGGCCATCGGTTCAACGCCGTCACCAGCACGCGCGCGCAGGCGAGCCCCGTCGCGCCTCCGATCATCGCGATCAGCAGCGCCTCGGTCAGGAGCTGCCGGATCAGCCGCCCCCGGCCCGACCCCAGGGCCACGCGGAGCGCCAGCTCCCGGCTGCGGTCGGCGGCGCGCGCCGCGAAGGCGCTGGCCAGGTTCACGCAGACCGCCGCCAGCAGCAGCAGCGCCACGGCGTTCACGCCGTAGAGGAAC
>JAICEW010000266.1 GCA_025923995.1 Vicinamibacteria bacterium
CCGCCTTCCGCGGCTGGACGGGCGGCGAGCGCACCGGCGGCTTCGTGGCGGTCGACGACGCGACGCCCGGCTACTGGCCGGGCTCCATTCCGGCCGGAAAGTGGCACGTGCAGCTGGGCCTGTACAAGGTCGGCGCGGCGGGCGTCGACGTGGACGTGACCGTGCGGACCAGCAGCGGCGCCGTGGGGCCGACGCCGGCCCTGCCGCCGCGCGCGCCCGAGCCCCTGGGACGCGAGGCACGCTGGTACGCGGGCGGGCTCCACGCGCACACGCTGCACAGCGACGGCAAGGTCACCGCGCAGGAGCTGGCCCGGCTGGCGCGCGAGGCGGGGCTCGACTTCCTGGCCATCACGGACCACAACAACACCGCGCACCAGCGCGAGCGCATCGACGTGCCGGGGCTGCTGGTGATCACGGGCGAGGAGGTCACGACGCCGGGCGGGCACGCCAACGTGTGGGGCCTGGCAGGCGAGCGCGCGTTCGTGGACTTCCGCACGCTGCCGGGGGATCACGGCCTCCAGTCCATGGTGGACCAGGCGCGCGCGCAGGGCGCGCTGGTCTCCATCAACCATCCGTACGCCGACTGCTTCGCCTGCACCTGGACGCACGCGGTGCCGCAGGACCTGGACGCGATCGAGATCTCCAACCCGGGCGCGTCGAACCTGGCGCTGGCGGTGGGCCTGTGGGACTCCCTGCTGCGCGAGGGCCGGCGCGTGACGGCCGTGGGCGCCTCCGACTGGCATCGCCCCGGCCAGCAGCCGATCGGCACCGCCAGCGTGCGCGTCTGGGCCGACGAGCTGTCGACGCCGGCGATCCTGAACGGCATCCGGGCCCGGCGCGTGGTCGTGATGGCCGACGGCCAGACGCCGCCGCCGAGCTTCACCGTGAAGGCCGCGAGCCAGACGGCCGGCGTCGGCCAGGACCTGTCGGTCGGCCCGGGCGCGGAGCTCACGGTCGAGATCGCCTGCGACGGCGCCGCCTACGCGGGCGGCCGCGTCGACCTGGTGTGGCGGGGCGAGGTGGTGGCGCAGGCTCCGGTCCCCGCGTCGGGCCCGATCCGCTTCACGCGCTGGGCGAACGCGGACGGCTACCTGCGGATCCACGTCTACACGGCCGCGGGCGCGCCGTTGGCACTGACCAACCCCGTCTTCGTCACGCTGCAGGGACGATGATCCCCCGGGGGCTGCTGGCGGCACTGCTGTTGGCGCCCACGGCGGCCTCCGCGAACGACCTGGTGACGCCCATCCGCATCGGCCGGGCGGATGCGCCGCTCACGATCACGATGTGGGCGCAGCCCGACTACTCGCACCTGGCAGCGCGCCAGGGCATCGCGGAGGCGTTCCACGACATCTTCGCCGAGTGGGTCGGCGCGCGCCCGGACGTCGCGATCGAGATCTCGGTGATGCCGGCGCTCGAGCTGCACAAGGCCAAGCTGCTGCTGGCGGCGGGGGCCGGGCGGCTGCCGGACGTCGCGTCCGTGGACAGCTTCTGGATGCCGCTGTTCCGCGAGGGCGGGCACGTGCAGCCGCTCGATCCGGAGTGGACGGCCGAGGAGCGCGCGGACTTCATGCCGTTCGCCATCGACACGCTCTCGGACGAGCAGGGGCACGTCTACGGCATGTGGCACGGCACGGACTGCCGGGTCCTCTACTACCGCAAGGACCTGGTGCCGCGGCCGCCGGAGACGTGGGAGGAGCTGCTCGCGACCGCCAGCGCGCTGGCGAAAACGCGCGGCATCGCGGGCTACCTCTACAACGCCGGCCGCTGGGAGGCGACCGTGTTCGACCACCTGCCGATGTTCTGGGCGCAGGGCGGCGAGCTCGTGGACGCCGAGGGCCGGCCGGTGTTCGGCGAGCCGCCGCACCGGGAGCGCATGGCGAGCGTGCTCGCGTTCCTGCGCGACACGGTCGCGACCGGCGCCTCGCCGCGGTCGGTGCTGGCCGGCAACGACTACAAGCAGCTCTCCGCGGCCGCCATCGCCGGCGACGTGGCCATGTTCCTGGGCGGCAACTGGCAGACGGTCGAGTTGTCCGCGGGGTTGCCGCCCGAGGAGCTCGCGAAGTGGGACGTGGCGCCCATCCCGCAGAGGGAGCGCGGGGCTCGCTCGACAGGCACCGGCGGCTGGATCTGGGTGGTGTTCGCGAAGGAGCAGGCGCGCCGGCGCGCCGCCATCGACCTCATCCGCTTCATCGAGTCGCCCGCGCACGTGGCGCGCATCGAGCGGCACACGGGCCACCTGCCGGTGCGCCGGAGCCTCTACCGCGAGGACGCGTTCTTCCGCGACGATCCCTGGCTGGCCCGCTTCGGCGCCATGCTGGCGGACGCGCGGGCGCGGCCGGCCGTTCCCGTCTACCCCGCGCTCAGCGAGCAGCTCCAGATCGCGATCGGCTCCGCGATCGCGGGAACGGAGACTCCGGAGCAGGCGGTCGATCGCGCGTTCGCGGCGACGCGGGCGGTCGACGCGCGGCTGCGCGCCCCGCGGGCGCCGCGGCGCTTCGATCCCTGGCCCGGCGTCCCCATCGCGGCCGCCCTGCTGGGAGCGGTCGCGCTCGCGATCTCCCTGCGGCGCGCGCGCCTGCTCGCGTGGCTGGGTCCGGCCCTGCTGCTGGTCGGGTTGTTCCTGGGCTATCCGCTGCTCGACCTGCTGCGCCTGGCGCTCTCGGACGCGCGCACCGGCCAGGCCGCGTCGCGCTACGGGCTCGTGAGCTTCGCGGAGCTCCTGGCCGACCAAGAGTTCTACGGGATGCTCGGCGTGACGCTCCTGTTCGTCGGCGCCTGCGTGGCGCTGCAGCTGGCCTTGGGCCTGCTGCTCTCGGTGGCGCTCGACTCGGCGCGGCGGGCGCGGCGGCCGGGGACGCTGGCCGTACGGGCGGCGGTCGTGAGCGCGTGGGTGGTGCCCGGCGTGCTGGTGGGCGTGCTGTGGAAGGTGGTCCTGGTCGAGAACCGGTCCGGCATCGCGAACTACGCGCTGTCCCTGCTGGGCCAGCCGCCGTGGCCCTGGCTCTCCTCGCCCGCGCTGGCCATGGTCTCGGTCGTGATGGCCAACACCTGGCGCGGCTGCGCGTTCAGCATGATCCTGCTCTACGCCGCGCTGCAGCGGGTGCCGCGCGAGCTGCACGAGGCCGCGGACCTGGAGGGCCTCGGGCCCTGGGCGCGCTTCCGCGTCGTCCTCTGGCCGCAGATCCGTCCGGCGGCGACCTTGAACCTGGCGCTCATCACCATCTACACCCTCAACACGTTCGACCTCATCCTGCCCCTCACCGGCGGCGGGCCCGCGCGAGCGACCGAAGTGGTGTCGCTGTTCATGTACCGCTCGGCCTTCATGGGCCTGGAAGCGGGACGCGCGGCCGCGGTCGCGGTGGTCATGCTCGCGGTCAACCTCCTGCTCGCCCTGATGGCCTTCCGCTTCCTGCGCGAACGGACGCGTCCGCGCAGCGGACCGTCCTGGATGAGCGAGGAGGGGCTTCGCCCCGACGAGCGGATGCGGCCCGCGCGATGAAGCGGCCGCCCCTCGCCCTGCTGGCGCTGGCCGCCCTGTTCCTGGTGCCCCAGATGTGGCTGGTGTCGCTCGCGCTCAAGACGGGTCCCGCGGTGTACGAGTACCCGCCACGCCTGGTGCCGCGGGATCCTTCCCTCGCCAACCTGCGCTTCGTGCTGGAGAAGACGCAGGTGCCGTCCTACCTGTGGAACAGCGCGAAGCTGGCGGGCGCGGCCACGCTCTTGACGCTGGCGCTCGCCCTGCCCGCCGCGTTCGCCCTCTCGCGGCAGCGCTTCGCGGCGCGGGAGAGCCTGCGACGCGGCCTGCTGCTCGTGCAGATGGTCTCGCCCATCGTGCTGCTGGTGCCCATCTACACGGTGGTGGGCGCGCTGCGCCTGCTGGACTCGCACCTGGGGCTGCTGGCCGCGTACGTCGCGGTGCAGCTGCCGTTCACCATCACCGTGCTGGCCGGCTTCTTCGACGCGCTCCCGCCGGCCCTGTTCGAGGCGGCGCTGCTGGACGGCGCCACGCGCGCGCGGACGATGCGCGTGATCGCGCTCCCGCTGATCGGGCCCGGCCTGGCCGCGACCGCGATCTTCAACCTGGCCGCCTACTGGTCCGAGTTCGGCCTGGCGCTGGTGCTGCTCGACTCGCAGTCGCGCTTCACGGTCCCGCTGGGCCTGTTCTCGCTGCAGAGCGGCTACGAGACCGAGTGGCAGATCGTGGCGGCCGCCAGCCTGATCGGGATCCTGCCGGTCATGGCCATGTTCGTGTTCCTCCAGCGATACTTCGTGTCGGGGCTCACCGCGGGAGCCGTCAAGGGATGACGACCGAAGTCCACCTGATCGCGCACACGCACTGGGACCGCGAGTGGTACCTCACGCGCGAGCAGTACCGCCTGCGCCTCGCGGACCTGGTCGAGCGGGTGCTGGACCGGATGGACCGCGAGCCCGCGTTCCGCTTCTACCACCTGGACGGCCAGACGGTCGTGCTCGAGGACTGCCTCGAGGTGCGCCCCGAGCTGGAGGCTCGGCTGCGGGAGCGCATCGCCGAGGGACGGCTGCTGGTCGGCCCCTGGTACGTGATGCCCGACATGCACCTGGTGAGCGGCGAGTCGCTCGTGCGCAACCTGGCGCTGGGACATCGGATCGCGCGGGGCTTCGGGCGGGTGATGGCCGCCGGCTATCTGCCCGATCCGTTCGGGCACGTCGCGCAGATGCCGCAGATCCTCGCCGGCTTCGGGCTCGACAGCGCGATCCTGTGGCGCGGCTTCGGCGGCTCGCGCGCCGAGTACCTGTGGGAGGCCCCGGACGGCACGAGGGTCCTGCTGCTGCACCTGCCGCGCGAGGGCTACTGCAATGCGCTGCGCCTGCCCCTGGCGCCGGACGCCGAGCGGCCGGGCGCGCTGTGGAGCGCGATCGAGGTCGAGAAGGCGCGCTCCAGCCTGGACGTCGCGCTCCTGATGGCCGGTGTCGACCACGTGGAGCCGGCGCCGGGGCTGACGGACCTGTCCGCCGAGATCAGCTCCCTCACGGGCGTGCGGGGCGGGCTGTCGACGCTTCCGGCGTACGTGGACGCGGTGCGCGCGGCCCAGCGGGAGCGGCCGCACGCGCTCGAGGTGGTGCGCGGCGAGCTGCGCGCCGGCGAGGACTACGCGCCGCTGCTCCCGGGCGTGCTCTCCGCGCGCACGTACCTCAAGCAGGCCAACGCACGCGTGCAGGGCCTGCTCGAGCGGCGCGCCGAGCCGGCCGCCGCCTTCGCCTGGCGGGCGGGGGCGCGCTACCCGGAAGGGGAGCTGGCTTACGCCTGGCGGACGCTCCTCCAGAACCATCCGCACGACAGCATCTGCGGGTGCAGCGTGGACGAGGTGCACGACGAGTGCATGACGCGCTTCGCTCGTGCGGGGCAGGCCGCGCAGGGTGTCTTCGAGCGGTCGCTCGAGACGCTCGCGAACGCGGTGCCGGCTCCGGCGCACGGGGTGCTGCGCGTGCTGGCCGTGAACACCGACCTTCATCGGTTCGAGGGCGTGCTGGAAGGCGACGCCGACGTGCCCCTGGAGTCGGCCGAGCCGGCCCGCCGGCTCGACCTGGGGCTGCTCGAGCGGCCGGTCGCGTTCTTCGGCGCGGACGCGCGCCCGACCACGCTCGTGGACGCGAACGGTGACGCCGTTCCCTTCCAGGTCCTGGGATCCGAGGATCGGATCGCGCACTTCATGAGCCGCTACGAGCCGCCGCTGGCGGTGCGCGTCCGGCGCTTCCGGATCGCGTTCCCGGCCTCGGTGCCCGGATGCGGCTACGCCGCCGTCGACCTGGGGTTCACGGCGACGGGTCCGATGCCGGCCGAGATACGGAGCCGCGCGGGCGAGACGGACGGCCGCGTGTGGCTGGAGAACGAGCACTGGCGCGTGGAGGTGAACGCGGACGGCACGCTCGACGTCCGCGATCGCCGGACCGGACGCACCTGGACCCGCGCCTGCGCGCTGCTCGACGAGGGCGACGTCGGGGACGAGTACAACCACGATCCTCCCGCGGTGGACGAGGCCGTCACCAACGACGGGGGCGCGGTCGCTCGCGTCGAGCAGGCGGGCCCGCTGGTGGCGGCGGCCCGCGTGGACTTGAAGCTGCGCGTGCCGGCCAGCGCGACCGACGACCGCCGCGCGCGGTCCGCGTCCCGCGTCGACCTCCCGATCGCCATCCGCGTGGCGCTCACGGCCGGGTCCCCGCGCATCGATTTCGAGCTGACGCTCGTGAACCGCGCGCGCGACCACCGCCTCCGCGTCCTCTTCCCCACGGGCGCCGGGCGCGTCGAGACGGTCCGCGCCGACACCGCGTTCGGCGTGGTCGAGCGGCCCGCGCGCCGGGAGGCGCCCGCCTCGTTCGCGGTCGAGGCGCCCGTGAGCTCGGGTCCGCTCCACACGTTCGTGGACGCCGGCGACGGCGGCTCCGGCGTCAGCCTCTTCGCGGACGGCCTGACGGAGTACGAGGCGACGGGCGGGGCCCTGGCGCTGACGCTGCTGCGCAGCGTGGGCTGGCTCTCGCGCGAGGACCTCTCGACCCGCCGCGGCAACGCGGGCCCCAGCCTGCCCACGCCGGGGGCGCAGTGCCTGGGCCCGCAGACGTTCCGCTTCGCGGCCGTCCCTCGATCGGCCCCGCCCTCCGAGGCGTCCTTATATAAGGAAGCGCGCGCGTTCCTGGCCCCGCCGGCTCTGTTCGGGCCCGCGGGCCGGGAGGGGCGCCTCCCCTTGCGTCATGCGTTCCTGTCGGCCACGGGGGACGTCGTGCTGAGCGCGCTCAAGCGGGCCGACGATCGGGACGCGTTGATCCTGCGCGTCTTCAACCCGGGGCAGGCGCCGGCCACCCTGATGCTTCGCGACACGGCGTCCGCTTTTTCGACGGATCTCGCCGAGCGCCGCGGCGACGCGTTGCCGGCGCATGGCGATCACATCGCTGTTGCCGTCGCGCCCTGCCAGATCCGGACCCTGGATGTCCGCTAGCTGCCGGAATCGTGCTCGCGCGCCGGTGGCGTGCGCCGTGTGCGCCTTCATGGTCGTGGCGGGAGGGTGCTTCGACGGCGACGTGCTGCCGGAGGCGAAGATCGCTCCGGACACGAGCTGCCAGGAGCCGTGGCTGCCGCCGATCGGCCAGGTGGACGGGCCGAGCCTGGATCGGTGCATGCCCGCGGAGGGACCGTACGAGATCGAGGTGCGGCTGACGATCGATCGGGAAGGGAAGGTCGTCGATGTGCACCTGCCGGAGAACCTGGGCCGGGATGCGGCCCGATGCATCCGCCGCGTGGCTCCGAAGATGGTGTTCTTTCCGCACGAGCGATGCGGGATCCTGGAGTCCGAGATCACGCAGTCCTGGATAGGCGATGCTGGTCAGCCAAGTCGGGTGACGGTGGAGGGACGGCCATCGAGAGTCGAATGAGCCTCCGCCCCTACCCCGACTCCTCCCACGCCAGCGATCGAGCGACCGCCTTCTTCCAGCGTGCGTAGTTCCGCTCGCGGTCGGCCTCGGGCATCGCCGGCGTGAACTCGCGGTCCAGCGCCCAGTTGCGGGCGACGTCCTGCTGGTCGGTCCAATAGCCGACCGCCAGCCCGGCCAGGTAGGCGGCACCCAGCGCGGTCGTCTCCGCCACCACCGGCCGCCGCACGGGCACGCCCAGCAGGTCGGCCTGGAACTGCATGAGGCCGTTGTTGACCGCGGCGCCGCCGTCCACCTTGAGCTGGGCCAGCGGCACGCCCGAGTCGCGCTGCATCGCGTCCAGGACGTCGCGGGTCTGGTAGGCCATGGAGTCGAGGGCGGCGCGTGCGATGTGCGCGACCTGCGTGTCCCGTGTGAGGCCCAGGATGGTGCCCCGCGCGTAGGCGTCCCAGTGCGGCGCCCCCAGGCCGACGAAGGCGGGCACCAGGTACACCCCGCCCGAGTCCTTCACCTGCGAGGCGAGCTTCTCCACGTCGGCCGAGGCGGGGATCGCGCGCAGCCCGTCGCGCAGCCACTGGACGACCGCGCCCGCGATGAACACGGAGCCCTCCAGGCAGTACGTGACCTCGCCCCCCAGCTTCCAGCCGATGGTCGTGAGCAGGCCGTTCTCCGACGGCATCGGCTTGAGGCCCGTGTTGAGCAGCATGAAGCAGCCGGTCCCGTAGGTGTTCTTGGCCGCGCCCGGCTCGAAGCAGGCCTGGCCGAACAGGGCGGCCTGCTGGTCGCCCGCGTCGCCCGCGATCGGGATGGCCGCGCCCAGCAGCGACGGGTCCGTCTGCCCGTAGACCTCGCTGGAGGCGCGTACCTGCGGCAGCATCCTGCGCGGCACGCCCAGGATGCGCAGCAGCTCGTCGTCCCAGTCCAGCGCGTGGATGTCGAACATGAGCGTGCGGCTGGCGTTGCTCACGTCCGTGACGTGCTGCCGTCCGCCGGTCAGGCGCCAGATCAGGAAGGTGTCGATGGTGCCGAACAGGACGTCGCCCGCCTCGGCCCGCGCGCGCAGGCCGGGCACGGTGTCGAGCAGGTGCTTGACCTTGGTGCCCGAGAAGTAGGCGTCGACCACGAGGCCGGTCTTCCGGCGGAAGAGGTCCGCGTGTCCCTGCGCGCGGAGCGCGTCGCAGATGGGCGCGCTGACGCGGCTCTGCCAGACGATGGCGTTCGCGGCCGGCTTGCCGGTCGCGCGGTCCCAGAGCACCGTGGTCTCGCGCTGGTTGGTGATGCCGATGGCGGCCACGTCCGCGGCGGAGGCGCCGGCGCGCGCCAGGCAGTCCTTCGCGACCGCCAGCTGGCTCGACCAGATGGCCTCGGGATCGTGCTCCACGTGGCCGGGCTGCGGGAAGATCTGCGGGAACTCCTGCTGGGCCACCGCGGCCAGCCGGCCGTCGCGGCCGAAGAGGATCGCGCGGCTGGACGTCGTCCCCTGGTCCAGGGCGAGGACGTAGTTCATGCGGCCTCCTGCGGGTGATGCCTCGTGATGAGCGCATCGTAGACGAAGCCGCCGA
>JAICEW010000267.1 GCA_025923995.1 Vicinamibacteria bacterium
CGCGCGGCGATACTGCATGGCGCGCGCGTAACCCTCGGCCGCGTAGTTGTGTGCTTCGGCGTGCCGGTAGCGGTCCCCGCACTTCTCCCACAGGTCCAGGGCACGCGGGTGCAGATCGAGCACTTCTGCGTGCCCGTGTCGCCAACCCTGGATCAGTGCCAGGAACGTCAGGCTGTCGGCCTCCCAGCACGTCTCGCCCAGCGCGTGGAAGATCCCTGCCGCCAGGGGCAGCCGGCGCGTGCTCTCGGTGATCAGCGCGCGGGTCGGCCGGCCGATCCGGGAGTACACCGCCCGCGGCCCGAGGCCCACGGCGGCCTCGGCCCGGGCGGCTTCCGCGATCAGCCGCCGGCGGTCGCGCGAGTCGGCGACGCGGACCTCGTCCGCGTCCACGACGTAGTGCCCCGCCGCGGGAGCTTCCGCGGAGCCGGTCACCTCGATCACGTGCTCGCCAGCGGTGACTGCGAGGAGCGACGCGGGCTCCCAGCCACGCGGACCCTCGTTCGCGTCGACGACGGGGCCGGCCGTGCCGTCCGGTGCGATCAGCCGCACGGTCACGTCGATGCCGGCCTGGATCACCGTGACGCGGACGAACTCCTCCGGCTCGAGCGTCACGACGTGGCGGCGGACCTCACGCGGCGCGAGCGGCCACTCGGTGCGGTCGGAGGGCTCGAGAGGCATCGCCGGAGGAATGGCGAAGAGAGATGCGACCAGCGTCGGCAGCAGCGTCGAAGGCATGGCGCCGCCCGGATTCTAGCAGCGAGTGCCTGCGCGCGATCGTCACACGCTCCGACGAGACACCGACGCCGCGCCCACCTTTCTCCGACGAATCGTTGCGCGTGTCGAACGAATCGAACGACCGTCGCGTCGCGCGCCCAATGCCAGGAGCGGGCGAGAAGCCCGCGAGCGACTCGACTTACAGGATCGTCCGCCTCTCGAACGTGCGGGCGCCGATCCAGCCGAACCCGAGCACGCAGCCGACCAGGCCGAAGAGCAGCAGCGCCATCGACATGTGCGGGACGTTGGGGGTGACCGCGACGCGCATGGCCTCGCTCATGAACACGAGCGGGTTCAGCAGGAACACGTACTGGAAGAGCCCGAGGACCGAGAGCGCCTGGTAGGGGTAGTACGCGCAGCCGAAGAGCATCATCGGCCCCAGGATCACGGCGAAGAGGAGGCCCGAGAAGCGGGGCTGCACGCGCGCCCCCAGCGTCATGCCGAACGCGGCCGAGAGCAGCCCGCACAGGAGGACCAGCGGCCCCAGCGCCAGCCAGTTGGGGTGCACCGCGACGCCCGCGACCTGGTGCATGAGCAGCATCATCGCCGGCAGCGCGATCAGTCCGGCCAGGGCCGCATGGATCGCACCGGCCACGATCTTCTCCGCCGCCACCGCCATCACGGACAACGGAGCCAGCAGGCGCTCGTCCACCTCGCGGCTGCCGGAGAGATCGGTGACGAGCGGCATCAGCACGCCCTGCACGCCGGCCATCAGCATCGTGATCGACATGAGGCCCGGCACCATCACCGTGCGGAACTCGTCGGCCACCAGCCCCAGGCGCGGGAGGATGTTGCCGAACACCAGCACCACCAGGATGGGCTGGGTGAGCGTCGCCATCAGCAGCGGGAACGCGTTGCGGGACGCGACCAGCAGGTCGCGGCGCAGCAGCGCCAGGAAGGCGGTCACTCGCGGAGCTCCTTTCCGGTGAGGTGCACGTACACGTCCTCCAGGCTGGGCGGCTGCAGGCTGATGTGCCGCAGGTCGCCGCGGGCGTCGCGCACCGCGTGCAGCACGCGGTCGAGCAGCCCGTCGCCCGGCTCGACGAAGAGCCGCAGCCTCACGTAGCCGTCCCCGTTCCCGTCCGGGGCGGTCTCGACCCGCGCGACGCCTGCGATCCCCTCCAGCACGGGCCCCAGCGGCGACGGCGAGCGCGCGTCCAGGTCCAGGAGGTGGCCGCCGGGCAGCGACGCCTTGAGCGCGTCGGGCGTGTCGACGGTCAGGATGCGGCCATGGTCGATGATGGCGACGCGGTCGCAGAGGCGGTCGGCCTCCTCCATGTAGTGAGTGGTGAGGATCTGCGTCAGGCCCTGGCGGTGCAGCTCGAGCAGCGTCTCCCACAGCAGCCGGCGCGCCTGCGGGTCGAGGCCGATGGTCGGCTCGTCGAGGAGCAGCACCTTGGGGTCGTGCATCAGCGCGCGCGCGATCAGCAGCCGCTGCTGGAGGCCGCCCGAGAGCTCGAGGGGCTTGGCCTGGGCCCGGTCGGCCAGCTGCATCTGCTCGAGCAGGCGGCCGGCGCGCGACTCGCGCTCCGCCGCGGGCAGGCCGAAGTAGCGGCCGTGATAGGTCAGCACCTCGCGGACCGTGAGGTCGCGGTCCAGGTTGCGCACCTGGGGCACGACCGCGATGCGGTGCTTGCCGGCGACGGGGTCACGGGCCATGTCCACGCCGTCCACCACGATCCGGCCGGAGGTGGGACGGATGAGCGTGGTGATGCACCCCAGCGTCGTGCTCTTGCCGGCCCCGTTGGGGCCCAGCAGGCCGAACAGCTCCCCCGCCTCCACGCGGAACGAGATCCCGCGCACCGCCTCCACCGCGGGCGACTTGCGCGCGGCCGGATAGGTCTTGACGAGGTCGGTCACCTCGAGGACCGCGCTCACGCGGCCCTCCTGCCGTCCCGCACCACCACGCGGCCCTCCTTGACCACCGTCCTCACCGCCGGGACGCCCACGCGCACCAGGTCCAGCAGGCGCGGGCCGCGCAGGACCACCAGGTCTGCGCGCTTGCCCACCTCCAGGCTGCCCGCGTCCGCCTGCACGCCCAGCGAGCACGCGCCGTTGAGCGTGACCGCGCAGAGCGCTTCCTCCAGCGACAGCCCCATGGCGAAGCAGCCGACCGTCATGGCGAACGGCAGCGACGGCGACAGGCCGCCCCCCGGGTTCGCGTCGCTCGCGAGCGCCACCGGCACGCCCGTCTCGATCATCTCCCGGGCCGGCGCGAAACGGGGCAGGCGCAGATAGAACGCGGCCGAGGGCAGCAGCGTCGCCACCGTGCCCGCTCGCGCCATCGCCTGCAGGCCCGCGGGCGAGGCGAAGACCAGGTGGTCCGCGGAGTGCGCGCCCAGCTCGGCCGCCAGCTCGGCGCCGCCCGTGTGCGCCAGCTCGTCGGCGTGGATGCGCAGGCTCAGGCCGTGCTCGCGGGCGGCCACCAGGATGCGCCGGCTCTCCTCGACCGTGAACACGCCCTGCTCGCAGAACACGTCCGCGAACGCCGCCAGCCCCCGACGGGCGACCTCCGGGATCATCTCGTCCACCAGGATCCGCACGTAGCGCTCCCGGTCGCCCCGGTGCTCGACCGGGATCTCGTGCGCGCCCAGGAACGTGGGCACGACGGTCACCGGATGGCGCGCGGCGGCGAGCCGGATGGCCTCCAGCGAGCGCAGCTCGGACTCGGTCGACAGCCCGTAGCCGCTCTTGACCTCCGCGGTCGTCGTGCCCAGCGCGAGCATCTCGTCCAGGCGCGCGGCGACCGCGTCGGCCAGCGCGTCGACGCCGGCCGCTCGGGTCGCGTCCACGCTGCGCACGATGCCGCCGCCCGACTCCGCGATCTCGCGATACGTGGCGCCGGCCAGCCGGCGCCGGATCTCGTCGTCGCGGTCCCCGGCGAAGCAGACGTGCGTGTGCGCGTCCACGAAGCCCGGGACGACGGCGGCGCCTTCCGCGTCGACGAGCGTCGCGCCCGGCTCGAGCGACAGCGCCGCGTCGGCGTCCCCGTCCGGGCCGACCCAGACGATCCGGCCGGCCCGCGCGGCCAACGCCCCCCGTTCGCGGATCGCCAGGTCCCGCTGCGCCGGGCCCGTCCGCGGGGCCGGACCGGCCAGGGTCGCCAGCAGCCCCGCGTTGCGCAGGACGAAGTCGGCCGCGGTCACGTCAGGACACCAGCCGGGTCGTGATCGCTGCCGACGTGAGCCCCGCCACGCGGACCAGCTTGTCGCGGCCGGTCTCCCCGCGGACCACCTCGACCGCGCTGGGCGGGACCCCGAGCGCCCGTCCCAGGAACCGGGCCAGGGCGGCGTTGGCGCGGCCCTCGACGGGCGGAGCGGTCAGCCGCACGACCAGCGCGCCCGCGCGGATTCCTCCGAAGCCGTCCGCGGCGGACCGCGGCTGCACCCGCACCTTCAGGATCACGCCGTCGTCGGTCTCACGCAGCTCGGGGAGGGAAGGGAGGGGCGAGGGCCGCGTCAGGCCTCCTCGCGCCGCTTGAGGAAGCGGAGGTTGTCCTCCACCTCGACCTCCTCCTGGAGGTCGAGGAGCTGATTGATCCGCGTGACGAACGCGCGGATGTCGGTGCGCAGCGACGAGCGCCAGCCGCGCAGGTCCAGGATCGACCGCTCCACCTCGTGCGCGCGCTGCTGGGCCAGCTCGATCAGCTTGTCGCCCTGCATCTCGGCTTCCTTCACCACGGTCTCGGCCTGCTTGCGCGCGTTCTCCTTGATCTCCTCGGACACGCGCTGGGCGGTGAGCAGCGTGTTCTTGAGGATGACCTCGCGCTGCCGGTGCTCGTCCAGCAGGCCCTTGAGGTTCTGGACTTCCTGGTCCAGGCGGTCCCGCTCGCCCTGGAGCAACGCGACCTCCTCGGCCACGATCCCCAGGTAGGCGCGGACCTCCTCGGGATTGAAGCCGCGGAACCTCTGTCCGAAGCTCTGCCGCTGGATGTCCATGGGCAATATCTTCATTGCCATATTCGCTCCGCCACCTTCGTCACCGGAACGCCTCGCCCGGAGTGAGGTCGGGCGGGCCTGCGCTCGGAAAACGCTCCTGCATCGCCGGTTGGCCGCTAGGGTCGCACTTTCCGGGCGTCATCTCAAGGTGCGCTTGACCTGGGGCGCCGCCGCGCCGTTAAGATGGGGCATGACCGTCCCGGTGCGCAGCCGGCTGTCGGGCAGCTTCGTCTTCTTCGGGACCCGCTTCCCCGCGGTCGTGGTCTGGCTCGCCGGAGCCATCCTGGTCGGCTCCTGCCTGGCCGCGCTGGACTACCGCGTGGGCTTCAAGCTCCTGCGCTTCGTCACGTTCGAGCCCGACCTGGTGCTGAAGGGCGAGGTCTGGCGCCTCCTGACCTGGTCGTTCTTCGAGCTGCGGTCGCCGCTGGCCCTGATCCTGGGCTGCCTGGCGCTGCTCATCTTCGGACGCGACCTGGCCGACGCCTGGGGACCGAAGCGCTTCATGGTCGCCTATCTGGTGATGACGGCGGCGACGGCGGTCGTGACGATGCTGGTCGCGTTCGCGTGGCGCGACGTGATGGGCTCGGTCTACCTGACCCACCTGCCCCTGGTCGAGTCCGTCATCATCGCGTACGCGATCTGGTTCCCCGCGCGCCAGGTGCTCGTCTACTTCATCGTGCCGCTCAGCGGCCGCAACCTGATCCTGGCCACGCTCGCCGGCACCCTCGTCTTCGCGCTGCTCCAGAGCATCAGCCTCTACGTGCCCCACTTCATCGCCGAGGGGCTGACGCTGGCGTACCTTCGCGTGCCGGCCGTGGGCCGGCTCTGGCAGCGGCTGACGCTGGGGATGCGCGGCGTCTCCAAGCGCCGGCCGACGCACCTGCGCGCGGTGGACCGCCTCGACCGCGAGGACGAGCCGCCCCGCTGGCTGCATTAGGGAGGCGCAGGCCGGGCTCGAACGACGGACAGCGAGCGGAGCGCGATTCACTCGCGCGGAGCGAGCGGGGGTTCGAGGGGGGCCGGCGCAGGCCCCCCTCGCTCACCAAAGATCGCCGTCCCGACGCGCACGATCGTCGCCCCTTCCTCGATCGCCACCTCGAAGTCGTGGCTCATCCCCATCGAGAGCCCCGGCCCGCCCAGGCCGCGCGCGACGGCCCCGTCGCGCAGGCCGCGCAGCCGCGCGAAGAAGGGACGCGTCGCCTCCGGATCGTCGAACCAGGGCGGCAGGACCATCAGCCCTTCGACCCGCAGCGACTCCATCGCGCGCAGGGACTCGAGCGTCGCGAACAGGCCGGACTCCTCGAGCCCGAACTTGGTGGCCTCGCCCGCCAGGTCGACCTGGACCAGCACCGGCAGCACCCGGCCCTGCTCGGCCGCCGCGCGGTCCAGGCGGGCGGCCAGCTCCGCGCCGTCCACCGAGTGCACGACGTCGAACAGCGCGGCCGCCTTCTTCGCCTTGTTCCCCTGGAGGTGCCCGATCAGGTGCCAGCGCAGCCCCGCCGCGCGCAGGTCGGCGAGTGCTTCGGCCTTGGCTTCGGCCTCCTGGACGCGGTTCTCGCCGAAGTCGCGCAGGCCGGCGGCGAAGGCCGCGCGGACCGCTTCCGGCGGATGGGTCTTGCTGACGCCGACCAGGGTGACTTCGGAAGGGGATCGCCCGGAGCGCGCGCAGGCGGTGGCGATGCGGTCGCGCACCGCCTGCAGGCGCGTGGGCACGACTACTTCTTCGGCTTGCAGGCCGCCAGCAGCTGCTGCGCCGTGGCCGCGTTCTGGCCGGTGGGCGCCAGGGCCAGGTACTTCTCGAAGCGGGCGACGCAGTCCTCCAGCTTGTTCTGGCTGAGCGCGATCGTGCCCAGGAAGTAGTAGGTCTCGGCGTAGTTGGGGTCGATCGCCTCGGCCTTCTTGAACGCCTCGGCCGCCTCGTCGTACTTGCCCGAGTTGAACGCCACGTAGCCCACCTGGAACTGCGCCTTGGCGTCGTTCGGGTTGGCCGTGGCCGCCTTGGCCGCCAGCTCGTTGGCCTTGGCCGCCTGTCCGGTGCTCAGGTAGAGCGTGTTGAGGGCGTTCATGGCCTCCGCGTAGTCGGGCTTGACCTCGAGCGCCTTCAGGTACGACGCCTCGGCCGAGGCGGCGTCCTTCTTCTGCGCCTGCACGATGCCCAGGTTGTAGAAGAGCTGGTGGCGCGTGGGGTTCTTGGCCGCGAGGTCCTTGTAGATCGCCTCCGCCTCGTCCAGCTTGCCTTCCTTCGTCAGCGCGATCGCCTGGTCGACGCTCGCGCGCAGCTCCGCCATCGCCTTCTCGGCGGCCGGGTCCCCCGGAGCGCCGGCGCCGCCCGCGCGGGGCGCGGCGAGCTTGATGTCGGGCAGGTAGGTCGGCTCGCCCAGGTTGATGCGATGCTCGATGGAGGTCGGCACGAAGCCGTCCTTGCTCGCGGTGATGCGGTAGTTGCCCGGCTGCAGGCCGACCTGGGTGAACTCGCCCTTCTTGTTGGTCTTGGTCTCGACCTTGCGCGTGACGCCGCCCAGGTACTCGACCGCGATCGCGGCGGCCTCGATCACCTGGCCCTTCTCGTCCACGACCTTGCCGCGGGCGGTTCCGGTCTGCGCGGCGGCCTCGCCGCCGAGGAGGGTCAGGCCCACCAGGACCGCGCCCGCCGCCAAGATGCGCTTCATGGATTCGTCCTCCACTCGGGAGGATGCCCCCTCCCGCGAAACCTTCCCTGAGTCTACTTCGCCGTCACGCCCCGCTGCCAGGACCCGCGCGGTAGGGCAGCGGGTCGCGCTCGCCGGCCTCCGCGAAGCCCCGCAGGCGCAGCCGGCACGACTCGCAGACGGCGCACGCGGAGTCCTGCTCCTGGTAGCAGGACCAGGTCTTGTCGAAGGGAACGCCCAGGGCCACTCCGCGGCGCACGATCTCGCCCGTGGTCAGGCTGATCACGGGGGTGCGGATCTCGATGCGGGTCTCGGGACGCGTGCCCAGCCGGATGGCCTCCTCGAACGCGCGGTAGAACTCGGGCCGGCAGTCGGGATAGCCCGAGGAGTCCTCCCACACCGCGCCGACGTAGATCGCGACGGCGCCCAGCACCTCTCCCCACGAGGTCGCGGCGGAGAGCAGGTGCGCGTTGCGGAAGGGCACGTACGACGTGGGCACGACGCCTTCCACCGGCTCGCCCTCGCGGACGGGCACCGACTCGTCCGTGAGGCTGCTGCCGCCGATGGCCTTGAGGCCGCTGAAGTCCACGACCAGCGTGTGCTCGGCCTGGAAGTGGTCGGCCAGCTGGCGGAAGCACGCGAGCTCGCGCGCCTGGGTGCGCTGGCCGTAGTTCGCGTGGAGGAAGGCCAGCCGGTGCTCCGCGCCGGCGATGGCCGCGGTCACGCTGGAGTCCATGCCGCCGCTCACGCAGACGACCGCCAGCGGCCGGCTCATACGCCGCGCTCCACGCCCGGCCAGAGCACCTTGTGCAGCTGGATCTGCAGCCGCACGGGCAGGGCGTCCTCCAGGATCCAGCGGCCGAGCGCTCCCGGATCGAGGCGGCCGTGGACCGGCGAGAGCAGCACCGTCGCGCCCCGCAGGCGCGGATCGCGCACCAGCTCGCGGGCCCACTCGTAGTCGGCCCGGTCGGCCAGGACCAGCTTCACCTCGTCCTGCGGGCGGAGGCGGTCCAGGTTGTCGGGATGCATGCGCTCGGCCTCGCCCGAGCCGGGCGCCTTGACGTCGAGAATGGCCACCGCGCGCGGGTCCAGCCTCTCGATCGAGACGTGACCCGACGTCTCCACCAGCACCTCGAACCCGCGGTCGGCCAGCCGCGTGACGAGCGGGAACGCGTCGGGCTGCGCGAGCGGCTCGCCTCCCGTCAGCGTGAGCAGCCGCGCGGGAAACGCGTCCACCTCGGCCACCACGTCGTCGACCTCCCGGCGCCGGCCTTCGTAGAAGGCGTACGCGGTGTCGCACCAGTGGCAGCGCAGGGGGCACCCGGTCAGCCGCACGAACACGCACGGGCGGCCGGCGCGCGTTCCCTCGCCCTGGATGGAGAAGAAGACCTCGTTCACCACGAGCGGCATCGGCGGCGCGGATTATACGAGGGCGGACCTCAGCCGAGGTACGTGGCGCTGCAG
>JAICEW010000268.1 GCA_025923995.1 Vicinamibacteria bacterium
CTCATCCCCACGCCGGACACGAGCCCGTTCAAGCCGGCCTGGTGGTACCGCCGCGAGTTCGCGCTGCCGGCCGCGCTCGCGGGCCGCCACGTGTCCCTCCACTTCGGCGGGATCAGCTACCGCGCGAACGTCTGGTTCAACGGCACCCAGATCGACACGAAGGACAAGGTGGTCGGGGTGTTCCGGCAGTACGAGTACGACGTGACCGCCCTCGCGCGTCCGGGCGAGGCGAACGTGGTCGCGGTCGAGACCATCGGCCCCGAGCCGCACGACCTCGCCTTCATGTGGGTCGACTGGAACCCGACCCCGCCCGACAAGAACATGGGCCTGTGGGGCGACGTCTTCCTCACCACCAGCGGCCCGCTGGCCCTGCGCAACCCGCACGTGGTCACGAAGCTGCCGCTCCCCGCGACCGACTCGGCGCAGGTCACGGTCACGGCCGAGATCCTGAACCGCGCGGACCGCGAGGTCGCAGGCGTCGTGCGCGGAGCGATCGAGGACGTGCAGTTCGCCCGGCGCGTCACGCTCAAGCCGCGCGAGAAGACGCTCGTGCGCTTCACGCCGGACGAGGTGAAGGCGCTGACCTTGCAGAAGCCGCGCCTGTGGTGGCCGTACCGGATGGGCGAGCCGAACCTCTACACGTTGGCACTCGACGTCGAGGCGCACGGGGCCGTGTCCGACCGCCAGGACGTGCGGTTCGGCGTCCAGCAGTGGACGGACGAGATGACGCCGCAGGGCCATCGCCTCTACAAGGTGAACGGCAAGCCGGTCCTGGTGCGCGGCGGCGGCTGGGCGTCGGACATGTTCCTGCGGCCGGCGAGCACCGAGCGGCTGGAGGCGGAGCTGCGCTACGTGCGCGAGATGGGCCTCAACACGATCCGCCTCGAGGGCAAGCTGGAGACCGACGAGTTCTACGACCTGGCCGACCGCTACGGCATCATGGTCATGCCCGGCTGGTGCTGCTGCGACCAGTGGGAGCTGTGGGACAAGTGGGACGAGGAGGACCACCGCGTCGGTCCCGCCTCCCTGCGCGACCAGATCCTGCGCATCCGCAACCACCCGAGCGTCTTCGTCTGGCTCAACGGCAGCGACTTCCCGCCGCCCGAGCGCGTCGAGAAGGCCTACCTCGACGTGCTCAAGGAGCTCGAGTGGTCGAAGCCGGTCCTCTCGAACGCGACCGACGCGCCCGGCAAGCTGAGCGGGCCCTCGGGCGTGAAGATGCGCGGGCCCTACGACTACGTGCCGCCGATGTACTGGCTCACGGACAAGAAGAACGGCGGCGCGTTCGGCTTCGCCACCGAGATCGGGCCGGGCGCCGCGGTGCCGCCGCTCGAGTCCCTCCAGAAGATGCTGCCGCCCGAGAGCCTCTGGCCGATCGACCAGGTCTGGCGGTTCCACGCGGGCGGCGACGAGTTCAAGGACCTCAAGCTGTTCGTCGGCGCGCTGGAGGGACGTTACGGCAAGGCCACGGGCGTGGAGGACTTCGCGAAGAAGTCGCAGGCCATGACCTACGAGATGCAGCGCGCGATGTTCGAGGGCTACGGCCGCAACAAGTACACCTCGACGGGCGTGATCCAGTGGATGCTGAACAACGCCTGGCCGTCGATGATCTGGCACCTCTACGACTGGTATCTGCGTCCGGCCGGCGGCTACTACGGCTCGAAGAAGGCCCTCGAGAAGCTGCACGTGCAGTTCTCGCACGACGACCGATCGGTCGCGGTCGTGAACGAGCACCTGACGCCGTTCTCCGGGCTCAAGGTCAAGGCCAGCCTGTTCAACCTGGACCTCAAGCCGGTCTGGAGCAGCGAGGCCACGCTGGACGTGGCCGCGGACGGCGTCGCGCGCTCGCTCCCTGTCCCGAAGCCGAAGGAGCTCTCGACCACGTACTTCCTCCGGCTCGCGCTCGAGGACGCGCAGGGCAAGCTGCTCAGTCGCAACTTCTACTGGCTCTCGACGCGCGAGGACGTGCTGGACCCCAGGAAGGCCAAGTGGTTCTACACGCCGACCAAGGTCCACTCGGACCTCACGGGCCTGGCCACGCTGCCGGCGACCACGCTGGCGGCGCAAGCGACGGTCGAGGGCGAGCGCGCGCGCGTGACGGTCGAGAACACCGGCCAGGCGCTGGCGTTCCTCGTCCACCTGCGCCTGGTCGACGCCAGGACCGGGGAGGAGGCGCTGCCGGTGTTCTGGGAGGACAACTACTTCGAGCTGATGCCGGGCGAGAAGCGGGAGCTCACGGTGTCCTGGCCGCGGGGAGCGGCCGGCGGCCCGCTGGCGCTCGACGCCGCCGCCTGGAACGTCGCGCGCTTCCGCCCCTGACGCGCGACGGCGGACCAAGGGTCGGGCACGGAGGGACCACGAGCATGCGAGCACACGCGATCCTCGCCGCGATCGTCCTCGTCGCCGCCGCCGGCGCTTCGGCACAGGAGCCGGCACCGGCCGACGACCGTTACGCGTTCGCGGCCGGACGGAGCCAGGAGCAGGCGATGCGCCTGGAGGCCACGCCGGCCGGCGCCCGGTTCCTCTGGACCGCGCCCGCGGGGTGGGACACCGCCCTGCTGGGCGTGAAGGTGACCGGCGTCGCGCCGAACCCGCTCATCGAGCTGAGCGCGGGCGCGGCGCGGGTGCGCCAGCACTTCGAGGCCGACCCGCGCGGCCTGCGCTGGGTGAACCTGACGGGCCTCAAGGCCGAGCTCAAGGAGAACGCGCCGGTCGAGATCCAGGTGCAGGGGCTCACCATCCAGCCCGACGTGACGCTGCGGACCTTCGCGAACCGGATCGACCTCTCGCGGCCGATCCTGGTGCTGGCCCCGCACCCGGACGACGCCGAGATCGGCTCCTTCGGGCTGTGGCAGGGACGCCATGCGACCATCGTCACCGTCACGTCCGGCAACGCGGGCGACGCCAACTACGCTGCCGACTTCCCCGATCCCGCGCAGCAGTACCTGTTCAAGGGCTACCTGCGCGCGGTCGACAGCGTCACGGTGCCCTGGCAGGGCGGCATCCCGCCCGAGCGCTGCTTCAACCTGGGCTACTTCGACGCACGCCTCAAGACCATGCGCCAGAAGCCTTCCGAGGTCGTGCCCGAGCTCTACGGGCCGAACGACGACGTGGCCGCGTACCGGCGCGCCAACATCGGCAGGCTGCTCCCCAGCACGTCGCGCAAGAACTCGTGGGCGAACCTGGTCGAGGACCTGCAGGCCATCCTGAAGAAGGTCGATCCCGCGGTCGTGGTGGCGCCGCACCCGTACCTCGACAACCACGCGGACCACCAGTACGTGACGGTGGCGCTGGCCGAGGCGCTCGAGCGCTGGAAGAAGCCGGCGACGTTCCTGCTCTACACCAACCACGCGGCGCGCAACTTCTACCCCTACGGGCCGGCCGGCTCGAACGTGTCGCTGCCTCCGCTGGCCGCGTCGCTGCCGGCCTGGGCCGCGGGGAGCGAGCTGCCGGTGCAGGGCGTGTACTCCCACACCGTGGGCGCCGACGTGCAGCGCCGGAAGCTCTATGCGCTCGAGACCATGCACGACCTGCGGCTGGCGCCGTCCGAGCAGGCCTCCTGCGGCGACCCCGCCGCGCCGAAGCGGCCCGACTGGCCGCGGCAGCCGGAGGTCGACTACTTCCGCCGCGGCCCGCGGCCCGACGAGGTCTTCTTCGTCCACGACCGCGACGGCCTGCGCGCGCTGCTCGCCGCGTTCGTCGCGAAGGACCTGGCCGCGGTGAAGCCGTGAGCGCCGAGGCCGCGGCCCCGGCCGGCCCCACGACGCTCAAGCGCAGCCTGACGCTGTGGGACCTCGTGTTCTACGGCATCGTCATCATCCAGCCGACGGCGCCCATGGGCCTCTACGGCGTAGTCAGCATGGAGGCGCGCGGCCACGTGGTGACGACCATCCTGATCGGCCTGGTCGGCATGCTGCTGACGGCCATGAGCTACGGGCGGATGGCCCGCGCGTTCCCGTCGGCCGGCTCGGCCTTCACGTACGTCGGGCAGTCGATCCATCCCTCGGCGGGCTACGTGACCGGCTGGTCGATGGTGATGGACTACGTGCTGAACCCGCTCGTCTGCACGATCCTCTGCACCAGCCTGACCATCACGTACCTGCCCTGGCTGCCCCGCCCGCTGGGCGTCGTGTTCTTCGCCGCGCTCTTCACGTTCCTCAACCTGCAGGGCGTGAAGACGAGCGCGCGCACGAACCAGGTGATCGGAATCGGGCTGGGCTTCGTCGTGCTCCTGTTCCTGGGCGCCGCCGTGCGCTACCTGATGGGCCAGCCCCTCACGTCGGCGGACCTCACGCGCCCCTTCTACGATCCCGCCACCTTCTCGCTCAAGGCCGTCTTCACCGGCGCTTCGATCGCCTGCCTCACGTACATCGGGTTCGACGGGATCTCGACCCTCTCGGAGGAGGTCGAGAACCCGCGGCGCAACATCATGCTGGCGACGGTCCTCACCTGCCTGATCATCGGCGTGCTGGCGACGCTCCAGGTCTACATGGCCCAGCTGGTGTGGGCCGACTGGCGGGGCTTCAAGCTCGTCGATACCGCGTTCGTGGAGGTCGCGGGCAAGGCGGGCGGCCCGTTCCTGTTCGGCCTGGTCGGCGCGTCCCTGCTCGTCGCGACGATCGGATCGGGGTCGGGGGCGCACCTGGGGGCGGCGCGGCTCCTCTACGGGATGGGCCGCAGCCAGGCGCTGCCGCGCGGGTTCTTCGGCTACGTCGACCCGCGCACGCGCGTCCCTCGCAACAACGTGATCCTGGTGGGCGCGCTGGCCCTGCTGGGCGGCCTCACGCTCAACCTCCAGCTCGGCTTCGAGATGCTCAACTTCGGCGCGTTCATCGCCTTCATGGGCGTGAACCTCGCGGTGTTCGCGTACTACTGGGTCGGAGGGCGCGAGCGGAGCTTCGCCACGCTCGTGCTGCCGCTGCTGGGGTTCGCGATCTGCGCGTACCTCTGGTACAGCCTGCGCTGGCAGGCGAAGGCGGCGGGCGGCGCCTGGCTGCTGGTCGGCATCGTCTGGGGCGCCATCCAGACCGGCGGGTTCCGGAGGGACCTCGTCTCCTTCGACCTGCCGCCCGAGGAGGCCGACCCGAAACCTTGATCGATCCGGTGCAGTAACATCCGAGCGATGCGGCTGCGGACCCCCGCCGTCCTGTTCCTGCTGCTCGTCCTCAACAGCGCCTGGCTGGCGGCGCGGGCGGACGCGACCCTCTTCTACTTCGGGAACGTCGCGCTGCACGTGGCGCTGGGGCTGGTCGCATGGGCGCTGGCGGTCCGTCCGCTGCGAGCGGCGTGGCCCGGCCTGGGGACGGGCCTGCGCGCCGGGATCGGGCTGCTCGTGGTCGGCGGCGCCTTCGGCGTCGTGCTCCTGGTGACGGGGGCCACGCGGCCCTATCGCTGGATCCTGTACACGCACATCGCGGTGGTCGCGGCCGGCACGCTGGTCGTCCTGGGCGCGCTCCTCCGGACCGCGCTGGCACTGCCCGCCGGGGAGCGCACGACCGCCACCGCCGCGGTCTCGCTCGCGCTCGCGTCCGTGCTGCTCTCAGCGGCCGCCGCCGTGTGGACCGACGGGCAGGCGTCGCGGCGCCATCACATCGTGAACCCGGCCAGCCCGCCGCTCAGCATGGAGCAGGAGGGCAACGGGAGGGGCCAGCCCTTCTTCCCCTCCTCGGCGCGGACGAACGTGGGCGGCGTCATCCCCGCGAACTTCTTCCTGACCAGCAGGCACTGCGCGCGCTGCCACCGGGACATCTACGACCAGTGGAACAGCTCGGCGCACCACTTCTCGTCCTTCAACAACCAGTGGTACCGCAAGTCGATCGAGTACATGCAGGACGTCGTGGGCACGCAGCCGTCGAAGTGGTGCGCGGGCTGCCACGACCACGCCGTCTTCTTCAACGGCCGGTTCGACCGGCCGATCA
The DNA here is from genome assembly GCA_025923995.1 of Vicinamibacteria bacterium. Taxonomy (GTDB): domain Bacteria; phylum Acidobacteriota; class Vicinamibacteria; order Fen-336; family Fen-336; genus JAICEW01. The sequence continues at coordinate 5,919 of JAICEW010000268.1, forward strand.
AGGAGCAGATCGAGACGCCCGAGGCCCAGGCGGGGCTGGCCTGCACCTCGTGCCACTCGATCGTGCACGTGGGCAGCACGATGGGCCAGGGCGACTTCCAGATCGAGTACCCGCCCCTGCACGACCTGGCGGTCTCGGAGAACCCCTTCCTCGCGTGGACGCACGACTACCTGCTGAAGCTCGACCCGCGCCCGCACCGCGAGACGTTCCTGAAGAGCTTCCATCGCCTGCAGACGCCCGAGTTCTGCTCGTCGTGCCACAAGGTCCACCTGGACGTGCCCGTCAACGGCTACCGCTGGGTCCGCGGGTTCAACGACTACGACAGCTGGCAGGCCTCGGGCATGTCCGGCGAGGGCGCGCGTTCGTTCTACTATCCGGCCAAGCCGCAGAAGTGCGCCGACTGCCACATGCCGCTGGTGGCCTCGGACGATCCCGCGGCCAAGCAGGGCAAGGTCAGGTCGCACCGCTTCCCCGCCGCCAACACCGCGCTGCCGTTCGTGAACCAGGACCACGAGCAGCTGCGCATCACGCAGGAGTTCCTGCGCGACCAGGTGGTCTCGGTCGACGTGTTCGGCCTGGTGCGCGGCGCCGAGGGCGGGCGGTCGCCGGCGCGGAGCGCCACGGGCGCGGAACCGCGGCTGGCCAGCACGTTCGCGCAGGGCGAGGAGGCGGGCAGCCTGGCCGCGTCGCAGGCCTTCATCGCACCCGCTGCCGAGGTGCTGGCTCCGCTCGACAAGGTGGACGCGAAGGTGCGGCGCGGCGAGTCGGTGCGCGTCGAGGTGGTGGTCCGCACGCGCAAGATCGGCCACTTCTTCCCCGGCGGCACCGTGGACGCGTTCGACGTCTGGGTCGAGCTGGAGGCGACGGACGAGAAGGGCCGCACGATCTTCCACAGCGGCGCGGTCGAGGACGGCGGGAAGGGCCCGGTCGAGCCGGGCGCGCACCGGTACCGCAGCCTGCAGCTCGACGAGCACGGCAACCCCATCAACAAGCGCAACGCGTGGAGCGCGCGGTCGGTCGCGTACGTGCGGCTCATCCCGCCGGGCGCGGCCGACACCATCCACTACCGGCTGCAGGTCCCCGACGACGCGGGCGACCGCATCACGCTCAAGGCGAAGGTGAACTACCGCAAGTTCGCCTGGTGGAACACGCAGTGGGCGTTCGCGGGCGTCCGCGATCCGCAGCAGGAGCACTATTCGCTGACACCCGGCCACGACGACGGCCGCTGGGTCTTCACCGGCGACACCTCGAAGGTCTCGGGCCAGGTGAAGGCCATCCCGCAGATCCCGATCACGGTGATGGCGGAGAACAGCGCCACGCTGTCCGTGATCGGCAGGGCGGATGGTCTGCCCGCCGCCCCGCCGCTGCTCGACAAGTCCGTGCGCGAGCGCTGGAACGACTACGGCATCGGCCTGCTCCTGCAGGGCGACATCAAGGCGGCGGAGGCGACGTTCGAGAAGGTCACCCGCATGGAGCCCGAGTACGTGGACGGCTGGGTGAACGTGGCGCGAGCCCGGCTGACCGAGGGCAACCTGGAGGGCGCGGACCAGATGCTCTCGAAGGCGCTGGAGCTGGCGCCGGACCTGGCCAAGAGCCACTTCTTCATGGGCTCGCTGCGGAAGGGCCAGGGCCGCTACGACGAGGCGCTCGCGCACCTGCAGAGGGCGCGCGCGCTCTACCCGCGGGACCGGGTCGTGCTCAACCAGCTCGGCCGCACCCTGTTCCTGCAGCGGCGGTACCGGGAGGCCATCGACGTGCTCGGCGCGGTTCTCTCCGTCGACCCCGAGGACCTGCAGGCGCACTACAACCTGATGCTGTGCTACCAGGGCCTCGGCCACGCCGCGATGGCCCGCCACGAGCAGGCGCTGTACGAGCGCTTCAAGGCGGACGAGAGCGCGCAGGCCATCACGGGCCCGTACCGCCAGCTCCATCCACACGACAACAACGAACGCCAGTCCATCCACGAGCACACGACCTGGCCGGGCGTCCTGCGCACGACCGCGCCCGCCCGGCCCTCCATCCAACTACCGCGCGTGACCTCGCAGGTTCCCGCCGATCAGAGGGCTTCCCGATGAGACTCCTCACGTCCGGCGCCTCCGCCGGGCTCGTCCTGTCCGCCGCCATCGCCGCCGCGCAGCCGGCTCCCGCGGTCACCTTCACCGACGTGACCCAGGCCGCGGGGCTGAAGTTCCGCCATACGAACGGCGCGTTCGGCAAGAAGTACCTGCCCGAGACGATGGGCGCGGGCGGCGCCTTCCTCGACTACGACGGGGACGGCTGGCAGGACATCCTGCTCGTCAACTCCAAGGGCTGGCCGGGCCAGAAGGCCGCACGCGCGACGTCGGCGCTCTACAGGAACCAGAAGAACGGCACGTTCGCGGACGTGACCGCGGCGGCGGGCCTCGACGTCGAGATGTACGGCATGGGAGCGGCCGCGGCCGACTACGACAACGACGGGCGCACGGACGTGTACCTGACTGGCCTCGGCGGCAACCGGCTCTTCCACAACGACGGCGCTCGCTTCAGCGACGTGACCGCGAAGGCGGGCGTCGGCAACGGCGGGTTCTCGACCAGCGCGGCCTTCCTCGACTACGACCGCGACGGGAAGCTCGACCTGCTCGTCGCCAACTACGTCGAGTGGTCGATCGAGAAGGACCTCTACTGCACGCTCGACGGCAAGACCAAGAGCTACTGCACGCCCGAGTCCTACAAGGGCCAGAGCCCCACGCTCTACCGCAACCGGGGCGATGGCACGTTCGAGGACGTCACGAGGAAGGCGGGCCTGCTGAGCCCCGCGTCCAAGGCGCTCGGCATCAGCCTCCTCGACTGCGACTCGGATGGCTGGCTGGACGTCTTCCTGGCCAACGACCCGCCGCCCAACCAGCTCTACCGCAACGGCGGCGAC
>JAICEW010000269.1 GCA_025923995.1 Vicinamibacteria bacterium
CGTCCCAGCGGAAGTGGCGAGCGGCGGTGGGCATCGGCTTCCTCCTCGGGGAAGCCCGATGATACGCCGCTAGGGCTGGCGCACGACCACGCCGTCCTTCATCACGAAGGACACGCGCTCGGTGGCGGTGATGTCCGTGAGCGGGTCCTCGGAGAGCGCCACGATGTCGGCGCGCGCGCCAGGCGCGATCGTGCCGAGCGTCCCTTCCTGGCCCAGCATGGCGGCGGCGTTCACGGTCCCCGTGGCCAGTGCCTGCCAGGGCGTCATGCCCAGGTCGACGTACCGCTTGAACTCCTCGGCCTGGTTGATCTTGTCCCAGTCGAACCCGCCGGCGTCGGTGCCGAGCACGATGGGGACGCCGGCCTTGTGCGCGCGCCGGAAGGACTCCTTCGTCGCGTTCAGCAGGTCGGTCCAGATCGGGTTGGTGACGCTGCGCGGGCCCGCCACGAACTCGGACACGGTGAGCGTGGGGCACCAGTAGACCTTGCGCTCGGCCATGACCTTGATGGTCGCGTCGTCGAACACGTCGCCGTGCTCGATCGAGTCGACCCCGGCCGCCAGCGCGATCTGGTGGCCGGTCGGCGTCATGGAGTGGGCCGCGACCTTGCGCCGCGTGCGGTGCGCCTGGTCCACGATCGCGGTCAGCTCCTCGACCGTGAAGTTGGGGAGGCTGCGGATCTGGCCGTCGGGCTGCTTGTAGTACGAGCGGTCCGCGTACACCTTGATCCAGTCCGCGCCGTGGGAGATCTGGTCGCGCACCGCGCGCCGGCAGGTGTCGGGCCCGTCGCACATCTCGACGCCCTTCGGCACCGCGATCTGCCAGTCGTACCCCGACAGCCCGTAGGCGCCTGTGGGCGCCAGCGCCTTGGTCGCGACGAACAGCCGCGGGCCCACGATGACGCCCCTCTCCACCGCGCGCTTCAGGTCCACGTCCGCGAAGCCGCCCCCCTCGTTGCCGATGTCGCGCAGCGTGGTGAACCCGTGGTCCAGCGCGATGCGCATGGCCCGCGTGGCCCTCAGCGCGCGGTAGGGCAGCGACTCCTTGAGCAGCTGCTCGTCGTAGTCGGCGGCGGTCGCGTCGCCCTGGAGCAGCACGTGCGTGTGGCCGTCGATGAAGCCGGGCAGCACGTGGTGCCGTCCGAGGTCGATGACGGTCGCGCCGGCCGGCACGGTCGGCCCGACCTCGCGCACGCGGCCGTCCTCCACCACGATCACCACGTTCTCGCGCACCTTCTGCTGCGCGACGTCCAGCAGGCGGCCGGCCTTGATGGCGGTGACAGGCGGTGCGCTCCAGGCGGCGGCGGGAGCCAGGGACAGCACGAGGGTGAGCAGGCGTCGCATCGTCATCCTCCTTGGGCCGCCGGCTGCTGCTGGGTCAGGCAGTGCAGCGTGCCCAGGCCCCAGACCAGGTCGACGGCGTGGATGCCGACCACCGGCCGGTCGTGGAACATCTCGCCCAGCACGCCCAGGGCGAGGAAGTCCGCGGGGTCGTTGAAGGTGGGCACGAGGACCGCGGCGTTGCCGATGTAGAAGTTCGCGTAGCTCGCGGGCAGGCGCATGCCGTCGTGGACGAGGGGCGCCGGCATCGGCAGCGGCACCACCTCCAGCCGCGACCCGTCCTCGGCCCGCAGGCCCGCGAGCCGGTCGCGGTTCTCCTGCAGCGCCCGGTAGTTCACGTCGTGGCGGTCCTTCTCCTGCACCAGCACGACCGTGCGGGGGCCGACGAAGCGGCAGAGGTCGTCCACGTGGCCGTGCGTGTCGTCGCCCGCGATGCCCTTGCCCAGCCAGAGGACGTTCGTGACCCCGAGCGCCTCGCGGAAGACGGCCGCGTAGTCCGCGCGGTCGAAGCCGGGGTTGCGCACCTGGACCGTCGGGTCGAGCAGGCACTCCTCGGTCGTCAGCAGCGAGCCTCGCCCGTTGACGTCGATGGCCCCGCCCTCCAGCACGACGTCGCGGCCCTCGTGCCTCACCCGCAGCAGCGGCAGGCGAAGACGCTTGGCGGCGCGCAGCGGCACCTGGTCGTCCTTCTTCCAGTCCGGGTACTTCGCCCAGGCGTTGAAGCGGAAGCGCGCGACCTGTGTGGAGCGGCCCCGCCGCACGAAGATCGGGCCCTGGTCGCGGGACCAGCCGCGGTCGGTGGGGAAGCGCAGGAACTCGATGCGGTCGCGGTCGACGCCGACGCGCGCGAGCACCCGCCGCGCGCCCGCCTCTTGCGCCGCCGACTGCACCAGGATGCGGACGATCTCGCCGGGCGCCAGCGTGCGCACGATCTCGGCGTAGACCCAGGGGATGGGCGCGAACTTCCCCGGCCAGTCGGAGAGCTTGTGCGGCCACACGAGCCACGTCGCTTCGTGCGGCTCCCACTCGGCCGGCATGACCGGCGCCGCCGGCGCGCGCTTCAATCCAGGAATCGGCGTTCGATGCCGGAGTACGCGTCGATGCGGCGGTCGCGCAGGAAGGGCCAGTTGCGGCGGACGTCCTCCATGCGTGCGAGGTCCACCTCGGCCACGACCACCTGCTCGCCCTGGCCGGCCTCCGCGATCACCACGCCGAAGGGGTCCGCCACGAACGACGAGCCCCAGAACTCGAGCCCGGGCCCGCCCTCGGGCGGCGTCTCGTGGCCGACCCGGTTCACGACCGCGACGTACACGCCGTTCGCGATCGCGTGCGAGCGCTGGATGGTGCGCCAGGCCTCGCGCTGGTTCGTGCCGTGCTGCTCCTTCTCGTGGGGGTGCCAGCCGATGGCGGTCGGGTAGAACAGCACGGCCGCCCCCTTGAGCGCGGTGAGCCGCGCGCCCTCGGGGTACCACTGGTCCCAGCAGATGAGCGTGCCGATGCGGCCGGCCTTCGTGTCGAAGGCGCGGAAGCCCAGGTCGCCCGGCGTGAAGTAGAACTTCTCGTAGAACGCGGGGTCGTCCGGGATGTGCATCTTGCGGTAGAGGCCCAGCAGCTCGCCGGTCGAGTCGATGACCACCGCGCTGTTGTGGTAGAGCCCCGTCGCGCGCTTCTCGAAGATGGGCACCACGACGGCGACGCCCGAGTCCTTCGCCGCCCGCGCGAACGCCTCGGTCGAAGGGCCGGGCACGGTCTCCGCCAGGTCGAACAGCGCGGCGTCCTCGCGCTGGCAGAAGTAGGGCGAGCGGTACAGCTCCGGCAGGCACACCACCTGGGCCCCCGCCTTGGCGGCGTCGCGGACGCCGGCGACGGCCCGCTCGACGTTGGCCGCCGGGTCGGTCGACATCGCCATCTGCACGAGCCCGACCCGGAAGGATGGTGCCATGAGCCCAGTCTACACTCACGCACCACCGAGGCCGCGATGATCCCGCAGCGGCGACGTGACCAATTAACGACACCCTCATAAGCCAGAAATCGGTTGACACGGCCGAATCCCGAGGCGTACCGTCTCGCCCTCCAGGTTTCACGCCCGAGACCTCGTGTCCCTGCCGTTCGCACCAACCTCGGGAGGTCTGAAGATGCTCCGTCGATCCCTCCTCGCGTGGCTTCTCTCCGGTGCCGGACCGCTGCTCGCCGCATCGTCGTTCCCGCCGCACCAGGGCAGCTCGCCCTGGAGCTTCACCGTCATCGCCGAGCCCTCCGACACGTTCGTGGTCAACGACACCGACTCCTCGACCATCGACCGGTTCTTGTTCCGCTCCGAGGGGCCGATCGTGATCGACGTGCCGGTCCGACGCTACATCGCGCCCGTCAACGGGAACGGGTTCCTGCACAACGTCGAGGACCTGATCGCGCGCGGCGTCGTCGGCCGCAACGTGTCCATCCGCCTGCCCGCGTTCGACGTGGACGAGAACACGTTCCCCGTGGTCGACTGCGACGGGGACGACATCCCCGACCAGCTGCGCAACGAGGTGGACGAGATCTACCTGAACGACGAGAAGCTGGGCGTCCTCAAGGGCAACAACGAGATCTGGCTCTCGCAGTCCTTCACCGTGCCGATCAGCAAGATCAAGTTCCCGGCCGCGCCGGGCGGCGTCGCCATCAACCGCCTGCGCGTCGAGATCGACGTGGCCAACCGCGACGTGCCGCTGTCGAGCGGCGCCGTCGGCTGCGAGGTGTGGGCGGTCGCCATCGACTGGATCGGCGCCAAGTACCAGGCCACGTCGCCGGTCGTGCTGGTGCACGGCATCCGCTCGTCGGGCGCGGTGTGGGGCAACTTCCGCACCGGCCTCACGTCGAACCGGGTGGAGTCGGACGCCAGCATCACGCTCAACGACCCGGCGGCCCCCGACCCGCTGCCCGCCGGCTGTCCGAACATCGCCTACAACAACACGATCCAGAACAACGTGGCGCAGCTGCGCTCGCTGGTGCCGCCCATCGCCGAGAAGTACGGCGCCGACAGCCTGCACTTCGCGGTGCACAGCAAGGGCGGCCTGGACACGCGCGGGTTCCTGTCCGGCCTGGCCAGCCGGCCCGTCCAGGTCACGGTGGGCACGATGGGCGGCCAGCCCGTGAAGCGCGACCTCGAAGGGCTCAGCCTCGTCACGCTCAACACGCCGCACGCCGGGTCCGTCCTGGCCAGGTACGGCGTCGAGGCGCGCCAGCTCACCGCGCTGCAGGCGGTGCGCGCGGGCCTCAACGTGGCGGCCGCGAAGTCGTTCGAAGGCGCCTACTACTGCGACCTGACACCGGCGCGGGCGTCGGCCTTCATCGGCGCCAACCCGCTGCCGAGCGGCGCCGTGGGCGCATCGGTCGCGACCGACGCCGACCAGAACGGCAACGCGCAGATCGAGTCGGCCGAGGCCGGCGGGTTCACCGGCGGCGCGGTCATCGCCAACCGCCTGTACCAGCTCATCGGCTCCGTCGCGGACGTGACCATCACGGTGACTCCTGGAACGTTCATGGACTCGATCACCGTGACCGAGACGCCGAACGCCACGTTCCTGCGCAACGACGTGATCGTCACGCAGCAGAGCGCGGGGCTCTACCCGAGGTATCCCATCACCGGCTGGCACCACCTGAACGTCCACGCGACCGTCAACGCGGAGGCGATCGCCAGGGATGCGCAGACGCCGGGCCTGGTCGACTGGAGGGCACGTTGATGTGCCGCGCGCTGACGGCCGCCCTTCTGTCGGTCCTGGCCTCCGCCGCGCTGGCGCAGGAGACCCAGCGCGTGCCGCTGGGCACGCGCGTGTACGACGTCTTCGAGCTGAGTCCGGCCAGCCCCGTCCACGTCTCGACCGTCGACGTGCCGGGCGCGGCCCGGATGGTGATCGACGTGCGGACCCCGGCGCAGCCGGTGGGCGTCGAGGTGCGCAACCCGTCGGGAGCGTTGCTGGACCCCGCGGGCTACTCGATCCTCACCCTGGGCCCGGCCGACGTGCCGCCGCTGGGCGCGGTCCTCTTCGAGGAGGGGCGCCACGTGCAGATCGAGGTGTCCAACCCCCCGGCCGGTGCGTGGACCGTGCGGGTCACGCTGCCGCCGACCGCTCCCGCGACGTTCGCGTCCGTCACCGCGTTCATGGCCGGCGGACTGGGCGTGAGCGTCGTCGCGTCCCGCCCCACCTACTTCGTGGGTGACACGGCCGTGCTGGCCGTGATCGCCTTCGACGGGGCCACACCCGTGACGGGCGCGACGGCCACGGTCAACGTCTACCAGGAGGGCGGCGAGGGCACGCCGATCGTCCTGTTCGCGCTCGACGACGGCGTCTCGCCCGACGCCGCGCCCGGCGACGGCCTCTACTCCACGCAGATGGCGGCGTTCCCGGCCGGCCAGTACCTGGTCGAGGCGGTCCTCGAATCCAGCGGGAGACGAGCGACCGCGGGCACCGACTTCGAGGTGGCCCCGCGTCTGGCCCGCTTCACCGGCGGCGTCAGCGACCAGGGGGTCGACACCAACGCCGACGGCCTCTTCGATCACGTGGCGCTCCAACTGGACCTCGAAGTGGACGAGCCCGGCGTCTACGCGCTGACCGCCGTGCTGCGTGCCGGCAGCGACAAGGCGCTCGTGTCCGGCGGGGAAGCCACGCTGCCCGCTGGAGCGTCCACGGTCACCATCCCCTTCGGCGCCGACGGCATCCGCAGGTTCCTCGGCGTCGACGGCCCGTACGCCATCACCGACGTCGTCCTCACGCGCCTGGGCGACGACGCGCTGGGCGAGCGCGTGGCCGACCGCCGCGCCTCGTTCGGCGACACGCAGCCCTACACCCTCGCGCAGCTGCAGCGTCCCGTCACCATCATCCCCGCTGGGCTGGCCGACGAAGGCCTCGACACGGACGCGGACGGGCTGTTCGACCTCCTGCGGGTGACCTTCTCGATCGACACGCGCCAGGCCGGCTTCTACACCTGGACGGGCGACCTGCGCGCGCCCGACGACACCGTGCTCGGGATCGCCAGCGGCCAGGGCTTCCTGGACGCGGGCGTGACGACCGTCGAGTTCCTCTTCCAGGGCCAGCCGATCGGCGAGTCCGGGCAGGACGGGCCGTACACCGTGAGCAACGTCGCCGCCTACGGCCCTCCCGACGCGGCCGCGGTCCAGGACGAGCTGGGCCTCACGCAGGCGTATTCGGTGAGCCAGTTCGAGGGCTCGGCGGTGACGTTCGCCCAGCTCAAGGCGGCCGTGCAGGCCGTGCCCATCACGAACGGGTTCCCCCCGGCGCAGGTGCTCCGCAAGATCCTCCTGGTGACGGTCGGCCTGGCGGAGAAGGCGGCCCAGCACGGGCATCCGGGCCTGTCCGACCTGTTCCTGAACGCGTTCGTCCACGAGGTGCAGGTGCTGGTCGCCCACGGGCGCATCGCCGCCGCGGACGGCGACACGCTGATCGACATGGCCGAGCGTCTCATCGCGCAGCCCTGACGTGAAGGGGCCCGCTCCGTCCGGATGGCGTGTCTGGACGGGGCGGGCCTTGCTCGCCGCCTCCGTGCTGGTCGTGGCGTTCTTCTTCGTGTCCCGCTGGGCGATCAACGCGCCCGGGCTGGGGGCGCGCGACGCGGGGCTGGCGCTCGCGTTGTCCTTCGCGAACCCGGTGAGCCTCTATGCGAGCGCGGCCCTCGCTCTCGTCAGCGGGCTGCTGGCCGCGGTCTCCGCCGGGCGGGGCGCGTGGCAGCCATTCGCGTACGCGGCGCTGGTCGCCGCGCTGCCGGTCGTCTACCTCGCGCTGCGGGGCTGACGCGCGGTCCTACGAGACGCCGAGCTTGCGCTTGAAGTACTCGAGGGTGCGCGAGAGGCCCTCGGCCAGCGCGACCTTCGGCTCCCAGCCCAGCAGCGTGCGCGCGCGCGTGATGTCGGGCTGGCGCACCTTCGGGTCGTCCACGGGCAGCGCCTTCTCCACGATGCGGCTGCGCGAGCCGGTGAGCGCGATGATCTGCTCCGCCAGCTGGCGGATGGTCATCTCGTGCGGGTTGCCGATGTTGACGGGGTCCACCACGTCCGAAGCCATCAGCCGGAAGATGCCGTCCACGAGGTCCGACACGTAGCACAGGCTGCGCGTCTGGCTGCCGTCGCCGAACACGGTCACGTCCTCGTTGCGCAGCGCCTGGCTCAGGAAGGCGGGGATGGCGCGCCCGTCCTCGACGCGCATGCGCGGCCCGAAGGTGTTGAAGATCCGCACGATCCGCGTCTGCACGCCGTGCACGCGGTGGTAGGCCATCGTCATGGCCTCGGAGAAGCGCTTGGCCTCGTCGTACACGCCGCGGGGGCCCACCGGGTTGACGTTGCCCCAGTAGTCCTCCCGCTGCGGGTGCACCAGCGGGTCGCCGTAGACCTCGGAGGTGGAGGCCAGCAGGAAGCGGGCGTTCTTCTCCTTGGCCAGGCCCAGCGCGTGGTGCGTGCCCAGGCTGCCGACCTTGAGCGTCTGGATGGGCACGCGCAGGTAGTCGATGGGCGAGGCGGGCGAGGCGAAGTGGAACACGAGGTCGAGCGGGCCCGGCACGTGGATGAAGCTGGTGACGTCGTGCTTCACGAACACGAAGTCGCGCCCGGCCAGGTGCTCGATGTTGGACAGGTCGCCCGTCAGCAGGTTGTCCATCCCGATGACGGAGATCCCGCGGTCGAGCAGCAGCTCGCTCAGGTGCGACCCGATGAACCCCGCGGCCCCGGTTACCAGCGCTCTAGGCATTCTTCTCCGTTAGTACGCATGGTCCTGGCCGAAGCCGCGGAACAGCGTGAGGATCAGGATCTTCACGTCGAGCAGCAGCGACCAGTTCTCGATGTAGTACAGGTCGTACTCGATGCGCTTCTCGATCGAGCTGTTCCCGCGCCAGCCGTTCACCTGCGCCCAGCCGGTGATCCCGCTCTTCACGCGGTGGCGCAGCATGTACTGCGGGATGCGCTCCTTGAACTGTCGCACGAAGGGCGGCCGCTCCGGCCGGGGGCCGACCAGGCTCATGTCGCCCAGGAAGACGTTGAACAGCTGCGGCAGCTCGTCCAGGTTGTAGCGGCGCAGCCAGATGCCGACGGGGGTCCGGCGCGGGTCCTCGGCCTGGGCCCAGACCGGGCCCGTCTCCCTCTCCGCGTCCAGGTGCATGGAGCGGAACTTCCACATCTGGAACGCCTTCCCGTCGACGCTGACACGCTCCTGGCGGTAGAACACGGGACCGCGCCCGCCGCGCAGCTTGATCATGGCGGCGATGATCAGGAAGATCCACGAGCCCAGCAGCAGCAGCGTCCCGCTCAGCGCGATGTCCATCACGCGCTTGAGCATGCTGTTCCAGCCGCGCAGCGGGACCTCGTTGAGGCTGATGATGGGGATGCCGTCCAGGTCCTCCAGCGCGGCCTTGATGGTCGCGTACTGGACGAGGTCCGGCACGACCTTGATGTCGAGGCACTCGTTGCTGACGTTCTTGATGAGCTTCA
>JAICEW010000270.1 GCA_025923995.1 Vicinamibacteria bacterium
CGGCGTTCGTGCTGACGGTGTGCTTGGCCCACGCCGCTCCGGTGCTCGGTGGCAGGTTCTCGAACCAGAGCACGCGGTTGCCGAGCCCGTCGACCGTCACCACGTCCTGGTCCCCGTCGCGGTCCACGTCGCCCGCCGACACGAACGCCCCGGTGTACAGCTCCGTGCCGACGATGTGGCTCGACCAGAACGTGCCGTTGCCGAGCTCGTTCCGCAGCCACTGGACGACGCCGCCTGCCCCGGACGTGGAGATGAGGTCGGGGTCGCCGTCCCCGTCGATGTCAGCGGACGCGAGCGAGATCGCCCCGAACGGAAGCGTCGCCACGTGGTGCGGGGTCCAGACCGACCCGTCACCAGCCGTGTTCAAGAACGCCGTCACGTTGCCGAAGCTCAGGGTCGAGCCGACCAGGTCGAGGTCGCCGTCCGTGTCGAGGTCGGCGGCGAGGACGTCGAGGGCGTTGAGCTGGCCGGTGGCGACGGGCGGCCGGGTCTCGAACGGGACCTGCCCGGCCTGGGCGACCGTGGCCGCGCCGCAGAAGATCCCGGCTGCGATCAGGGGCGTGAAGCGGACGCGCCGCGTCACGGGCTACGCCTTGGCCAGCGCGCCCTCGTAGGTCTCGAGCCGGGTGGCGTAGAGGGGGAACCGGCCACACAGCTTCTGCACGTCGCGCTTGACGGCCGCCAGCTCGGACTCGCTGTCGATGCCCGCCAGGGCGCGCGCCATGAGCGTGCCGACCTGCTGCATCTCGGGCTCCTTCATGCCGCGGGAGGTCAGCGCGGGCGTGCCGATGCGCACGCCCGACGCGACCATCGGCGAGTTCTGGTCGAAGGGGATCGTGTTCTTGTTGACCGTGATCCCCGCGTGGTCGAGTGCTATCTCGGCGGCCTTGCCGGTGATGCCGCGCGCGAACACGTCGATCAGCAGCAGGTGGTTGTCGGTGCCGCCCGAGACCAGCCTCCAGCCCTCGCCCGCCAGCGTCTCCCCCAGCACGCGCGCGTTGGCGACGACCTGCCGCTGGTACTCCTTGAAGGCGGGCTCCAGCGCCTCCTTGAACGCGACCGCCTTGGCCGCGATCACGTGCATGAGCGGCCCGCCCTGCACGCCAGGGAAGACCAGCTTGTCGAGGTCCTTCGCCCACTTCGCCTGGCACATCACCATCCCGCCGCGCGGCCCGCGCAGCGTCTTGTGGGTCGTGGTGCTGACGAAGTCCGCGTGCGCGACCGGGCTGGGGTGCAGGCCGGCGACGATCAGGCCGGCGATGTGCGCGATGTCGGCCATCACCACCGCGCCGCAGGTGTCGGCCGCCTTGCGCACGGCGGCGAAGTCGATCGTGCGCGGGTACGCGGACGCGCCCACCACGAGCACCTTCGGCCGGTGCTCGCGCGCCAGCGCCTCCATCGCCTCGTAGTCGATCCGCTCGTCCTCCTTGCGCACGCCGTACGCCACCACGTTGTAGAAGCGGCCGGAGAAGTTGAGCGGGTGGCCGTGCGTCAGATGGCCGCCGTGCGAGAGGTTCATGCCCAGGATGGTGTCGCCCGGCTTGCAGACCGTGAGGTAGACCGACATGTTGGCCTGGGCGCCGGAGTGCGGCTGCACGTTCGCGTGGTCGCAGCCGAAGAGCTGCTTGACCCGCGCGATGGCGAGCGTCTCGACGACGTCCACGAACTCGCAGCCGCCGTAGTAGCGCTTCCCGGGATAGCCCTCGGCGTACTTGTTGGTGAGGACCGTGCCCAGGGCCTCCAGGGTGGCCTCGGACACGAAGTTCTCCGAGGCGATGAGCTCGAGCTGCGCGCCCTGGCGGCGGGTCTCGTCCAGGATGGCGCGCGCCACCTCCGGATCGGTGCGGAGCAGGTTCTGCATGGGGCCTCCTCGGAAGGAGGCCATCTTACTTTGATTGGACGCCTTGCGGTCGGCCTATGGCTCGATCTTGGACACCCGCCGCTCGTGGCGGCCGCCCGCGAAGGGCGTGTCCAGGAAGGCGTCGAGGATGCGCTCCGCTCGCTCGGCGGAGGTGAGGCGGGCGCCCAGTGAGAGCACGTTCGCGTCGTTGTGCTCGCGCGAGAGCCGCGCGCTCTCCTCGTCCAGGGCCAGCGCCGCCCGCACGCCGTGATGGCGGTTGGCCGCCATGGCCATCCCCTGGCCACTGCCGCAGACCAGCAGTCCGCGCTCGGCCTCGCCGCGGCTGATGGCGTCGGCCAGGCGATGCGCGAAGTCGGGATAGTCGACGGACTCGGTGGAGAGCGTGCCCAGGTCGCGATAGGGCACGCCGCGCCGGTCGAGCGATCCCTTGAGGGCCTCCTTGAGCTCGAAGCCGGCGTGGTCCGCGGCGATCAGGAGCGGAGCCATGGCCGTCATCGTAGCAGAGCGGGCCGGGCCCACAGCGCCGCGCGCCGCCAGGGCTCGCCCACCACCGCGCGCAGGACGCCGGCCGCGCACGCGACGTGGTCGAGGAACAGGATGGCCAGGAAGCCGGCCGCGTACGCCAGGCCGAACCGGCGTCCGGCGAACGCGAGGAACTTCACGTTGCGGACCAGGTACAGCGCGGCGAGCGCCAGCACGAGCGGGCGAAGCTCCTGCGACGCGCCCAGGAGCGGGAGGAGCACCGCCAGGACCGAGGCGCCCAGGCTGTCGAGCGCGAAGCCGCGGCTCACGTTCGCGAGGCCCTTGCGCCACGCGGTGCGCGTCGACGCCTCCGACTCCAGCGCCAGGCGCGTCCAGCCGAAGGCACGACGCGCGTCGTTGCGGAGGAGCCCCGGCAGCGTGTACCGGCGCAGGTGCGTCACCTCCAGGCCGTGGTCGAGACGTACGGGGACGCCCTGGCGGACCAGCCGATGGCCGAACTCGATGTCGCCTCCCCCGTGGTCCCGGTTGCGCTGCACCTGGAAGCCTCCGGACCCGCGCCACACGTCGGCCCGCACCGCGCCGATGGCCGTGAAGAACCAGTCCACCTGCGCCGGCGCGTTGCGGTAGGTGTAGTGGATCCAGGTGTTCTTGTAGAGCGACGGCAGCGTCCGGTACGGGTGGTCGAGGCCGTAGAGGCCGATCAGGCTCCGCACCTCCTCGTCCTCGAAGCGCTCGGCCACCCGCGCGAGGGTGCCCGGACGGACGACCACGTCGGCGTCGGTGAAGAGCAGGATCGCGCCACGCGCCTCGGCGGCGCCGCGGTTGCGCGCCTCGCAATGGCCGAGGTTCCGGTCGAGGGTCACGACCCGGTCGGGAGGGAAGCGGGCGAGGACGTCCGCGATGTCGTCGCGGGAGCCGTCGTCGACCACGATCAGCTCGAAGTCGCGGTAGGTGCTGGCCCGCAGGGCCGGCAGCGACGACTCGAGCTCGCGCGCACCGTTGTAGACGGGCATCACGACGGACAGGCGCGGCGCCCGAGCGCTCACGGCCGCGCCGTCCGCACGTAGAGCTCCACTTCCCTGCCCAGCGAGCGGAAGGCCCCCAGCGCGTCGAACTCGCGGCCGCACAGCGCGGCCAGCTCCGGCCGCAGCCGCTCGAGATCGCGGTCGAACGGCTGGTGGCTCGGCACGTGCGCGGGCGCGCGGGTCAGCACCACGAAGTCGCTGGCGCGCACCTGGGCGATCGCCTCGTCGCGCGCGACCGGGCCGCTCGCGTACCCGCTGCGCGGCCGCGCGTCCAGCCACAGCCCCGTCCGCTCGTAGAGGCTCACCTTCACGGTGCCGGAGACGAGGCCCTGGGACACGTGGTCGACGGCGATCCAGACCGGATCCACCGCCCGCTCACGGCTCACCTGCGCGATGCGGTCGTGCAGGCGCTGCTCTTCGAGGAGGGCCCCGCGGGCCGCCGTGAGCGGCGTGGCGCCCAGCAGGTACTCGCCCTGGCGGTAGAGCGCGAACGCGAGCGCGAGCGTGCCCGCCGCGAACAGGAGCCGGGACTGCGGCTCCGACTCCGGCCCGCGGCCCGCCGCCCACCCGATCGCGACCAGGGCCAGGCCGATCAGCGGACCGACCAGGACGTTCGCGACCACCGGGGACTTCGAGGTGAGCGCGATCTGCGCGGCCGCGGGCACGGCCAGGCTCGTGAGGAGCAGCGCGAGGGGCGCCTCGGCGGACGCGGAGGTGCGTGGACGGCGATACAGCCGCCAGGCCAGCGCGCCGGCCAGGGCCACGCCGAGCATCGAGGCCGTCTCGAAGCCGAGGTGCGCCGTCACCGCCGACCGGACCGTGTGCGCGATCCCGCCGAGAGGACCGGCGACGCCGACCTGGGCGGCGCGCATCCCGGCCAACGGGCCCAGGATGCCGCGCAGGTAGTGCTCGGCCACGTCGTGGCGATGGAGGAGCAGCAGCGGCAGGTCCATCACGAGCAGCGACGCCGCCAGCCCGAGGTTCCCGAGCCGCCGGGCCGCGAGCGCCGCCGGCGGCCCGGTCTGCGCCCGCCACCTCCAGACGAGCCACACCGACAGCGCCGCGAAGATGCCGGCGAAGTAGGCGAGCGTGAGGAAGCGCGTGGCGACGCAGAGGGCGGCGGCCCCGCCCGCGCACAGCGCCAGCCCTCGGGAGGCGAACGTGTCGGACGCGGCGGCCAGGGCCACGAACGCGGCGAAGCAGCACAGCGCGGCGAAGTCGGGCCGGAAGTCGGCGGCGCCGCCCATGATCCAGCGCGGCGAGCGCACGCCCACGAGCGCGGCCACGCCGAGCAGCGCGAGCCCGGCCGGCACCCGTCCGCGCCGCAGCAGGAGGCCGAGCACGAGCGCCTGCAGCGCCATGAAGTGGGCCCAGTTGATCGCGAGCGCCGCCCACCGCCTCGGCCCGGTCAGCCGGAACAGCAGCGCGGCCTCGACCTGCAGCGCCACCCCGTTGAACGTCGGGAGCTCGAGCGCCCTCACCAGCCCGTCCCAGGGGCCGTACGCGCGCATGAAGGCCTGGGCGTCGTAGGCGTTGAGCAGTGTCGGCACCTGGTCGAAATGCTGCGGGTGGGCCCAGAGCACCTCGCCGCGGACGAACTCGCGGAACGCCCAGCACTGCACGAGCACCGCCGTGGCCAGCAGCAGCCAGGCGGCCAGGCGCAGCCGGGGCCGCTCCGCGCGCACGCTGGCCTCTCGCCCGTCCGGGGCCGGGGAAGATGGACTCATTGTCGAGGTATGGACGCTCGCGGCGGCAGGACGTTACACCAGCCCGGGGACCAAGGCGACTAGAATGCGCCCGCATGGCTGAACCTCCCGTCGTCGTCACGCGGCGCGGTGAGCTGCGCATCCGGCGCGGCCATCCCTGGGTGTTCCGCACCGACGTGAAGCGCGCCGAGGGCGTGGCTCCCGGCGCGCTCGTGCGCGTCCTGGGCCCGGAAGGCCGGCCGCTGGGCTTCGCGCTCTTCTCCTCGCGCTCGGAGATCCGGCTGCGCATGGTCGAGCGCGGCGAGTCGCTCCCCGAGGACTTCCTGCGCGATCGTCTCGCGGCGGCCCTGCGCTTCCGCGAGACGGTGGCCCCCGGGGCGCGCGCCTGCCGGCTGGTCCACGGCGAGGGCGACGGCCTGCCGGCGCTGGTGGTGGACCGCTACGGCGACTACGTCGCGGTGCAGACGCTGTCGGAGGGGATGGAGCAGCGCAAGGACCACGTCGTCGCGTTGCTGGTCGAGCTGCTCGCGCCGCGCGGGATCATCGAGCGGAACGATCCCCGCGTGCGGACCCTGGAAGGTCTCGAGCAGCGCGTCGGGCTCCTCCACGGCGAGGTGCCCGAGACGGTCGAGGTGGAGGTGGAGGGGCTCCTGCTGCGCGCCGACCTGTGGCGCGGCCAGAAGACGGGCCTGTTCCTGGACCAGCGCGAGAACCACCGGATGGTGGAGAGCTACGCGCGCGGCCGCGTCCTGGACGCGTTCACCTACCAGGGCGGGTTCGCGCTCCACGCCGCCCGGGTCGCGGACACGGTGCTCGCGGCCGACGTCTCCGGCGAGGCCCTGGCGCACGTGGCCGGCAACGCCGCCCGCAACTCCCTCGCCAACGTCACGACCCGCGAGGCGAACGCGTTCGACCTGCTGCGCGAGCTGGAGCACGGCGGCGAGCGCTTCGACACCGTGATCCTGGACCCGCCGGCCTTCGCGAAGAACAAGGACGCGGCGGAGAAGGCGCGCCGCGGGTACAAGGAGATCAACCTGCGCGCGCTCAAGATCCTGCGCCCGGGCGGCACGCTCGTCACGTGCTCGTGCTCGTATCACGTCCACGAGGCCGACTTCGAGGAGGTGCTGGCCGACGCGGCCGCCGACGCCGGCGCCGCCGTCACCGTGGTGGAGAAGCGCCGCCAGGCCCGCGACCACCCGGTGCTGCTGGGCGTGCCCGAGACCTTCTACCTGAAGTGCTTCGTCCTGCGGAAGGCCGGATAGCCGTTCAGGGGCTGTTCATCTCGTCCCGCGGGAACAGGTCGAGGTTCACGTTCTCGGGCGCGAACGGGCGCCGGACGGCGGGCCGCGCGCGGCGCAGCAGCTCCAGCAGCTCGTTCACCCGCGGCTGCCCCAGATACGCGATCGCGGCCGGACCGGTCAGCCGGGCCTGCCAGGCGTGCACGTCGATGGCGATGGGGTCCGCGCCTCCCACCAGGATGCGCCCCTCGTCCAGCTCCAGCACGTGCGGGAACGCCTCGAGGAAGGACGCGTGCACGCGCGCGGTCGGCGCCCAGGTGCACATGAGGCCCCCGCGCCGGAGCCGGCTGGCGCACAACCGGTAGAACTCGAGCGAGTAGAGGTTGCCGGAGTAGGGGCTGCTCGGGTAGAGCGCGTCCATCTCGATGAGGTCGTAGCGCTCGTCGCCGCGCAGGAGCGCGTTGCGGCCGTCCGCCAGCCGGATCACGAGCCGCTCGTCCTCGAGGAAGCGCCTGAGCTTGGCCGGCGGATCGGGCCCGTACGCGAGGCCGCGGAGCAGGCCCAGCTGCGGGGCGCAGATCTCGAACGTGGTCAGCCGCTGCGTCTCCGGTCGTCGGAAGCCGGCGGCCCAGGCGGTGTCTCCCGAGCCCAGGCCGATGATCGCGACCTCCGCCGGCGCCGGATGGATCGCGGCCGGCGCCGCGCCCAGGGCCGTGTGGATCCCGCCGAAGGGCAGGACGCTGTGGTGGCGGCCGTTGACCCAGACGCGGCGCAGGCCGTCGTCGTGCTCCGAGAGCAGGATCACGCCCGTCGCGTCCTCCGACGCGACCGCGCGGTCGCCGTCGGCCATCCCGTGCAGCCGGCGCCAGAGGGCCTGATCGCCCGGCAACGCCAGCGCCAGGGCGGCGAGGCCGGCCGCGAGCGTCGCGAAGAGCGCTCCCCCTTCGCGGAGCGCGAGCCCGAGCACGGCCAGCATCACGCCGACCAGGGCCAGCAGGCGCAGCGTTCCGGCCGAGCCCAGCCAGGTCAGCGTGAGGAGGCCGACCGCCAGGCTGCCCGCGACGCAGCCGACGATGTTGGCGGCCTGCAGCAGCCCCACGCGGCGGCCGCTGCGGCGCGCGTCGTCCTGCACCGCCCGCTGGAGCGCGACGAACGAGAAGCCCATGAGGACGGTCGGCGGGCCGTAGAGGACGACGGGCAGCAACAGGTACAGGCGCAGCACGGACGGGGCGTTCCAGGCGCCGCCCAGGTTGAACGACAGGCGGCCTCCCCACAGGTCGAAGAACCAGCGGAAGAAGGGGGTGGCGGGCGGGATGGCCACCAGCAGGACCACCGCCAGGCCCGCATACAAGAGGATGCCGCACAGGCTGGCCAGGAACACCCGGAGCGGGCGCCGGAGGCGCGCCGCCAGGCCGATGCCGGCGAGCGTGCCGAGCCCGCAGCCCGCCAGGTACACCGCGAGCACGGTCCCGAACGTGAAGCCGGTCGACTTCACGGCGACGTCGATGAGGCGGAACCACAGGATCTCCAGCGACAGCGCGCAGAAGCCGCCGACCGCGTACAGCACGAGCCAGAGCGGGAAGGGCCGCCGGTCCGCGTCGGTCGCGGGCGGCGGGTCCCCCGTCGGCGCCGTGTCCGGCGTGCTGCGGAACATCGTGAGCGCGCCCAGTCCCGCGATCACGTTCGCGGCCGCGGCGCACAGCAGCGCGGCGCGCATTCCGTGGTACCGCACGAGCACCCAGGGCGTCACGAGGGCTCCCAGCGCCGCGCCGAGCGTGTTGAGCGCGTAGAGGTATCCGATCGTGCGCGGGGCCTCCACGGCGTCGTGGACGAACGCGCGCACGAGGAACGGCAGCGACATCCCCATCAGGACCGTGGGCGGCGCCAGGCAGGCGAACTGCACCAGGGCCGCGCGGGCCTGCGGATGGAAGACGTGCGAGAGGCGCAGCGAGAGCAGGTCGTAGAGGAAAGGCCCGCTCCCGGCGCCGAGCAGGCCGATGCCGATCTCGATTCCCGCGAACGCGAGCAGCGCGCGGCGCGGCGAGAAGCGCTCGCACCATGCCCCTCCCAGGTGGCTGCCCAGGCCGAGCCCCACCATGAACGCGGCCACGATGATCGCGATCGAGTAGATCCCGACGCCACTCTGCAGCGCGAGGATGCGCTGCCACACGACCTGGTACACCAGCGCGGCCGCGCCGCTCAGGAAGAAAAGGGTGCCCGCGATGACCGTGCGGCGTGGCAAACCGGCATTCTAGATGATGGCCTTCGGCCCATGGCTGCCCGATCGCAAAACAGACCGCCGCAATCCCTGGTCGGGCCGTCGTCTACAGTGGATAGACTCAGGTTACTTGACAAAGATACGCTCATGCCTTAACTTGTTGATTCGGAGGGTTCCATGCGTCTCGACCAGTTCACCGTCAAGGCCCAGGAGGCGCTGACGTCCGCCCAGACGGCGGCGGAGAAGGCCGACCATCCAGAGGTCACTCCCGAGC
>JAICEW010000271.1 GCA_025923995.1 Vicinamibacteria bacterium
ACGGCCCGGTCGGCTCGTGCGTGGGCACCAGGATGGTCACCAGCTCGGGCACGTCGCACGCGTTCGCGATCGTGTAGTCGCGGAAGGAGCGGAAGGCCATGCGGCCGTCGGCGTCGAACGGCATGCGCTCGTAGAGCCCGTACCCGATCGACTGCACGGCCGCGCCCTCGATCTGGCCCTCCGCCATGTGCGGGTTCACCACCTGGCCGCAGTCCACCGCCTCGACCACCTTCACCACGCGCACCAGCCCCGTCTCCGTGTCCACCTCCACCTCGGCGAACACGGCCGCGAACGGCGGCGGCGAGTCGTACGACATGTGGGACGCGGTGGCCATGATCTGGAACTGGTCCTTCTGGTAGAGCGACGACAGGCAGGTCTGCGCATAGGTCACGAAACGGCCGTCCTTCGCGCAGACCTTCTCGTCGTGCGTGACCAGGTCCTTCGGGTCCTCTTCCAGCATGCGTCCCGCCACTTCCACGATCTGCCGCAGCACCTCGAGCGAGGCCTTCTCGACGGCCCGGCCCGAGATGTAGGTCGTGGACGAGGCGTACGCGCCCGGGTCGAACGGCGTCATGTCGGTGTCGGACGAGTAGGGGATGATCTTCTCGACCGGCACGCCCAGCGCCTCCGCCGCGACCTGGCAGAACATGGTGTCGGAGCCGGTCCCGATGTCCGTCGCGCCCATCAGCAGGTTGAACGAGCCGTCCTCGTTCATCTTGATCGACGCGGCGCCCATGTCGACGCCGGGGATCCCCGACGCCTGCATCACGATGGCCATGCCGACGCCGGTGACGACGGGGCCTTGCACCTTCCTGGCCTTCCGCTTCTTCGTCCAGCCGATGGCCTTGGCCCCCTGCTCGATGCAGCGGGGCAGGCCGCAGGAGCGGATGACCTGCTTGAAGCCCTCCCGCCCCTCTCCCAGGACCTGCGCGATGGGCTGGTCGTCGCCCTCCTGGACGTGGTTGCGCTTGCGGAACTCGAGCGGGTCCTCGCCCAGCGCCGCGGCCACCTCGTCCACGTGGCTCTCGAGCGCGAAGAACCCCTGCGGGCAGCCGTAGCCGCGGAACGCGCCCGCCACCGCCAGGTTGGTGTAGACCGCGTGCGCCTCGTAGCGCACGTTGGGGCAGCGGTAGAGCGAGAGCGCGCGGTTGCCGGTGACGCTCATGACCGTGAGCGCGTGGGTGCCGTAGGCGCCCGTGTTCTCGAGCACCTTGAGCTCGATCGCGGTGAAGCGGCCGTCCTTGACGCCGCTCTTCACGGTCAGGATCTGCGGGTGGCGCGTGCGGGCGGCGGTCAGCTCCTCCTCGCGCGTGTATTCCAGGCGCACCGGCCGCCCGGTGCGCAGCGTGAGCATGCCGCACAGGTCCTCGATCAGGATCTCCTGCTTGCCGCCGAAGCCGCCGCCGATGCGGGGCTTGATGACGCGGATGCGCCGGATCGGGATCTCCAGCAGCGGCGCGATGATGCGCCGCACGTGGAAGGGGACCTGCGTCGAGGTGCGCACCATCAGCCGGTGGTCCTCGTCCAGCCAGGTGATGGCGATGTGGGGCTCGATCGAGGCCTGCTGGACGTAGGGCACGCGGTAGGTCTGCTCGAAGACGTGCTCGGCCCCGGCGAACCCGTCGGCCACGCTGCCCACCTCGGCCTCGATGTGCGCGGCCAGGTTGCGGCTCGCGTCCCTGACGCCGGACGCGTCCGGCTGGTCGTGGATCACGGGCGCGCCCGGCTCCATCGCCCGCTCGGGATCGAACAGGGCCGGCAGCACCTCGTACTCGACCTCGATCGCCTCGCAGGCGCGCAGCGCCGCCTCGGGATCCTCCGCCGCCACCACCGCGACGCGGTCGCCCACGAAGCGGACCTTGCGGTCCAGCATCACCGCGTCGTAGGGCGAGGGCTCCGGCCAGCCCTGTCCCGCCGTGGTGTAGGGGACGCGCGGGACGTCTTCGTGGGTGAGCACGCAGGCGACGCCGGGGATGGCGCGGGCCCGCGTCGCGTCGATGCGCGTGATGCGGGCGTGCGCGTGCGGCGAGTGGAGGATGCGCGCGTGAAGCAGGTTCGGGACGTCGATGTCGTCCACGAACGTGCCGCGGCCCGTGGCCAGCTTCACGCTGTCCACGCGCCGCTCGCGCTGCCCGATCGTCTTCAGCTTCACGGCTCGTCCGCCGTGGCGCCGCCGGCCGCGCGCTGGACCGCCTGCACCGGCTTCACGTAGCCGATGCAGCGGCACAGGCAGCCGGCGAGCGCCTCGCGGACTTCTCCTTCGGTGGGGTCGGGCAGGGCCTCCAGCAGCGCCTTGGCGCACAGCTCCATGGCCGGCGTGCAGTAGCCGCACTGCACCGCGCCCGTGTCCACGAACGCCTGCTGCACGGGGTGCAGGGCGTCGGGCGTGCCCAGCCCCTCGACCGTCTGCACGTTCCGGCCCTGCGCGCGCAGCGCCAGCATCAGGCAGGACACGACCGGCCGGCCGTCGACCAGCACCGTGCAGGCGCCGCACTCGCCGGTCTCGCAGCCGTGCTTCACGCCCCACAGGCCGTCGCGCCGCAGCGCGTCCAGCAGGGTCGTGCGCGCCTCGACCTCGGGGCGGCGCGTCTCGCCGTTGACGTTGAGCTCGACGCGGCCGGACGTGAAGTAGGGCAGCGCGACCAGCGCGCGCCCGCGCGAGGTGGGTCGGGAGCGGGGGGCGGCGGGGAGCTGGCCGGATCGGGCCTGCTTGACGGCCCGGTGCAGCGCCCGGCGCGTCAGGACCCGCGCCACCTGGCGCCGGTACGCCGCAGGCGCGTGGGCGTCGTCGCGGAAGGGCGCTCGCGTGGCGACCTGCTCGGCCGCTCGCTCGATGTCGGCGTCCTCCGCGTGCGAGCCCTCCATGCGGTTCTCGGCCTCGGGCACGCGCGCGGGCGCGCCGACGAGGCCCGTCAGCGCGATCCGCGCCCGGCCGCACTGGTCGCCGGAGAAGGAGACCGCGACGGCCACCGCCACCAGGGCGGGAGCCGAGGGCAGGACGGCGACGCGCTCGAGGGCGGTGCCCTCAGGGGCGCCGGGGACGAAGAGGGAGGTCAGGATGCCCTGCGCCACATCCTCCGCCGGGTTGCGCAGGAAGCGCAGCGCGGGGCTCTCGAGCGGGCCGTCGCTGCGCTCCACCACGAAGACCGTGTTGAGCGCGAGGAGGGCCGCCGCCACTTCCGAGTCGGGCGAGGCGAAGACGGACTCGCCGCCGAGCGTCGCCAGGTTTCGGACCATCCGCGAGGGCTGCTGGGCCCGGCAGGCCGCCGTCAGCAGCGCGCCGGTCGCGGAGTGGACGATGGGCGAGTCCGCCGCGGCCTGGAGCGTCACGAGGGCGCCCAGCCGCAGATCGCCGTCGTCCAGCTCGACCTGGTCCAGGCCCAGCGCGGCCAGGTCCACGACGTTGGGGATCTCGCGCGCGGACGCCAGCAGCCGCGTACCACCCGCGAGCGGCACGGCGCCCTGCTTCACCAGCTCGATGGCTTCCGCCAGCCGGCTGGGCCGGTGATAGCTGCGGATCCCTCGAGCGAGCATCCGGGAATGCTAACCCAAGACCACGGGGCCGGTTGAGTCGCGACAACTCAACATGTTCCGGAACATGTTGAGTCGTCGGCGCGCAAGGTCACGCCTACTCGAACCAGATCTCGATCTCGTACCCGTCGGGATCCGCGACGTAGGCGAAGGGAAGGCCGGGACCGAACTCGCCGCGCCGAAGCAAGCGCCCGCCTGCTCGCTGGACTTCGTCCACGGCAAGGTCGATGTCCCCCGGATCGGTGAGCCGGAACCCGAAGTGCTCGATGCCGCCGCGCTTGCCGGCCTGCTCCGCTTCTCTCTCGAACGCCAGGACGTCGTGAGGTCCAGGGCCCTGCACCTGGATGCTGTCGTCGTCGCGGTAGTACTCGACCACGCCGAAGACGTCGCGATAGAAGCGAAGCGAGCGCTCGGGATCGGCCACCTTCAGGCCGACGTGTGTCAGTCCATGCGTTTTGACCATGCCTACCTCCCGGACTCCGTCGCGCGCGACCGGAGCCCCGCCGCGATCCGATCGGCCCGCTCCACCAGCGCCGGCACGTCCACGCCCACGAGCTGCCCGCCCTCGACCACGATGCGTCCGTTCACCATCACGGTGTCGACCGGCTCCGGCCACGGCGAGAACACGAGCGCGGCCAGCGGGTCGTCTCCCGAACCGGCGTACGAGAGCCGCCGCTGGTCGATCAGGACGAGGTCCGCGGCCTTGCCGGCCTCGAGCGATCCGATGTCGTCACGGCCCAGGCAGAGAGCACCGCCGCGGGTCGCCATCCACAGCGCTTCCGCCGCGGTGACCCAGGCCGAGGGATCGGCCCCGAGCCGGTGCGCGAGCAGGGCCTGGCGCGCCTCGGCCAGCATGTTCGAGGTGTCGTTGCTGGCGGAGCCGTCGACACCCAGGCCCACGGGCACGCCCGCCGCGAGCATCTTGCGGACGGGCGCGATCCCGGACCCCAGCCGGAAGTTCGAGGACGGGCAGTGCGCGACGCCGGTTCCGGTCTCGCCGAACAGCGCGACCTCCTGGTCGTCCAGGTGCACGCAGTGCGCGAGCCAGACATCACGCCCCAGCCAGCCCAACCGCCTGAGGTACTCCGCCGGCCGGCAGCCGTACACCTGGATGCAGTAGTCGTTCTCGTCGAGCGTCTCGGCCAGGTGCGTGTGGAGCCGCACGCCCTCCGCGCGCGCCAGGTCGGCGGTCCGCCGCATCAGCCCGTCGGTCACGGAGAACGGCGAGCAGGGCGCCAGCGCGATGCGCGTCATCGCGCGCGGCTTCGGGTCGTGGTGCTCGCGGACGAGCCGTTTGCTGTCGGCCAGGATCGCGTCCTCGTCCTGCACGACGTCGTCGGGCGGCAGGCCGCCCTGGCTCTGCCCGCGGCTCATGGACCCGCGCGTGGGCTGGAAGCGGATGCCGAGGTCGCGCGCGGCGGCGATCTCGACGTCGATCAGGCGCTCCTGGCCCCTCGGGAACAGGTAGAGATGGTCCGTCGACGTCGTGCAGCCGGTGAGCAGCAGCTCGCCCAGGCCCACGCGCGCGGCCGCGTCCACCGCGTCCGCGTCGGCGTTGCGCCAGACCAGGTACAGCTCCTTGAGCCACGTGAACAGCGGCGCCTCCTGCACCGACCGCACGTTGCGCGTGAGCGTCTGGGGCAGATGGTGGTGCGTGTTGACCAGGCCAGGCAGGACGACCTTGCCGCGCGCGTCGATCCGCCGGTCGGCCGTGAGATCGGGCGGGGCGGGGCCAGCGCCCGTCGCGGCGATGCGGTCGTCCTCGACGAGCACCCAGCCGCCCGGCAGCCGCGAGCGGGCGTCGTCCATGGGGAAGACGCAGCGGGCGTCGTGGACCAGCGTCTTCACCGGTTGCTCCATCGCGGGGCCCGCTTCTCCAGGAACGCGCGCACGCCCTCGGCGGCGTCCTCGGTGGGCAGGACCTCCTCGACGTAGAGGCGCTCGTTGCGGGCCAGCGCCTCCTCCAGCGAGCCCAGGCCGCCGCTCCGGAGCGCCCGGCGGGCGATCGCCAGCGCGGCACCGCTCTTCCGCGCGAGGGTCGCGAGCAGGGCGTCGCACTCGCCGTCGACGTCGTCGCTCACGCGCGTCACCAGCCCCATGCGCAACGCCTTGTCCGCGGGCACCGGCTGGCCCAGCAGGACCAGCTCCGCCGCGTGGCGGCCGGCGAGGCGCGGCAGCAGCACGGCGGCAACGGGTGGAAAGCAGGCGAGGTCGATCTCGGGCTGGCCGAACGACGCCCGCGGGGACGCGATCACGAAGTCGCAGGCGAGGGCGAGCTCGCAGCCGCCGCCCAGGCACCGGCCGTCCACCAGCGCGAACGTGACCTGCGGCAGATCGTCCAGCAGCCGCACGATGGCGTGCATCGCCGCCAGCATCGCGGGCGCGCGCTCGCGCGTGTGGTCGGCCACGTCGGCTCCGGCCGAGAACGTGCCAGGGAGCGCCGAGCGCAGCACGATCGCCCTCAGGTCGCGCCTCGAGGCCAGCGGCCGCAGGTGACCCGCCAGCGCCTCGAGCGTCGCGACGTCGAGGACGTTCTGCGGCGGGCGGTGGAGCGTCAGGCGGAGCGCGCCGTCCCGCTCCTCCAGGTGGATCGCGCTCAACGGCCCTTGAAGGACGGCTTGCGCTTCTCGACGTGCGCGGTCAGGCCCTCCTTCGCGTCCTCCGACTCGAAGAGCTGCTGCTGCAGCTCGCGCTCGAGCGCCAGGCCTTCGGCCAGCGCGGACTCGGCACCGCTCTGCACCGCGCGCTTGATCAGGCCGACCGCCTTGCTCGCGCGTCCGGGCGGCACGAACGCGCGCGCCCGCTTCTTGACGATCTCCATGAAGACGTCGGCCGCTTCGGCCGCGATCACGTCGTTCACCAGGCCCAGCCCCTTCGCCTCGTCGAAGTCGAACAGCCGGCCGGTCGTCATGAGCTCGATGGCGGCGGACTTGCCGACCAGGCGCGCCAGGCGCTGCGTGCCGCCGGTGCCTGGCAGCACGCCCAGGTTCACCTCGGGCAGGCCCACCTTTCCCGCGCCCTGCCGGGCCCAGCGCAGGTCGGCCGCCAGCGCGACCTCCAGCCCGCCTCCGACGCAGTGGCCGTTGAGCGCGGCGATCACCAGCTTGGGCGTCTGCTCCAGCCGCGCCAGCGTCTCGTTCGCGTGCAGGCAGAAGAAGTACTTGAAGCGCGGCGTGACCGTCTGGAGCATCTGGATGTCTGCTCCCGCGCAGAAGAACTTCTCGCCCGCGCCGCGCAGGACGATCACGTGCACGGCGTCGTCCATGCGCGCGTCCAGCACGGCCGCGTCCAGCGCCCGCATCATGTCGTACGAGTACGTGTTGGCGGGCGGATCGCTCAGCGTGAGGATCGCCAGGCCGTCTTCCTTCTGCAGCTCCACCAGCGTCGCGCCCAATCGCACCTCCAGCAAACCCCGATGCTATCGCATCCCGGTGTTATGCTGCCGCCTCCGTCGCACGAACCGGCCATGAGAATCGTCTGCCTCTCGGACACCCACAACCTGCACGACCGCATCCGCGTGCCGGAGGGCGACCTCCTCCTGCACGCGGGCGACGCCACGAACCGGGGAACGGAGAAGGAGGTCTCGGCCTTCGCGGACTGGCTGGCCGGCCTGCCGCACCGCCACAAGGTCGTCGTGGCGGGCAACCACGACTTCCTCTTCCAGCGCGAGCCGGCCGCGGCGCGCGCGGCCATCCAGGGAGCCGTCTACCTGCAGGACGAGGCGGTCGAGATCGAAGGCCTCCGGATCTGGGGCAGCCCGTGGCAGCCCGAGTTCATGGACTGGGCCTTCAACCTGCCGCGGGGCGCTGCCCTGCGTGAGAAGTGGGACCGGATCGCGCCCGGCACCGACGTGCTGATCACGCACGGCCCGCCGCACGGCATCCTCGATCGTGTCGACGAGGGCCGGCAGGAGGGATGCGCCGAGCTGCGGACGGCGGTCGCGCGCGTGCGGCCGCGGCTCCATCTCTTTGGCCACATCCACGAGGGCTACGGCCGCGAAACCCGCGACCGGACGACGTTCGTGAACGCCGCCATCTGCGATCGCGGGTATCGCCCGATCAACCCGCCGGTCGTCGTCGACCTCTGAGGGCCGCGCGTGAGCAGCGATTTCCACCTGCACACCATCGTGAGCGACGGTGAGCTCACGCCCGTCGAGCTGCTGCGCCACGCGGCCGCCCGCGGCGTGACCGAGCTGGCCATCACCGACCATGACACGCTCGCGGCCTACGAGTGGGGGGACGGCGCGGTCTGGGCCGAGGCGGAGCGGCTGTCCCTCGAGCTGACGGTCGGAATCGAGATCGACGCCGAGCTGGACGGGATGGAGGTCCACCTCCTGGGCTTCGCGCTGGACCGGGGCGATCGCGACCTCGAGGCGCACGTGCGCGCCGTGGAGGCGGCGCGCACCGAGCGAGCCCGCGCGGAGATCGGGCTCGTGAACGGCCTGCTGGGCCGCGAGGCCATCCGGCCGGAGGACATCTTCGTCGAGGGCCGCCGGACGTTGATGAAGCCGCACTTCATCCGGCCCCTGCTCCGGCAGGGCCTCTTCGAGACCTACGAGGCCGCGAGCGCCTGGTTCGAGCAGCACGTCCGCGGCTGCGGGGTCGACGTGCCGCGCCCGACGCTGGCCGACGCGATCGCGCTGGTGCAGGCCGCGGGCGGCTGGACGGCGCTTGCGCATCCCGGCAACTACCACAAGGCCGGCTACCGGGTGGCCGAGCGGCTGGCCGTCCTGCGCGGGATGGGACTGGAGGGGATCGAGCTGGACTACCCATATCACCGGCGCGCACCGCACCGATGGAGCGCGGAGGGGGAGGGCGCGTTCCTGGCGGAGGTCCGCCAGGCCGCCGACGCGCTGGGGATGCGCACCACGCGCGGCAGCGACTGCCACACTGCGGCCGACTTCGAGAAGATCTACGGTTGAACCGGCGAGGCCGGCCGATCAGGGAAGCAGGTCGGAGACCGCGATCGAGGCCATCGGGGCGGCGAGAGCGGCAACGGTGCCCTGCCGGTCCGAGACGGTGCGCGACCGATAGCCCTCCGGGCCGGGGTCGCAGTGGATCTCGAGCCGCTCTTCGGTGAGGTTGACGATCCAGTACTCCGGGATCGCCGCTTGTGCGTAGACCCGCGCCTTGCGAACGCGGTCGTGCTCGAGCGACGTATCCGCCACTTCCACCACCAGTGAGGCTTGGGCGGGATGGCGGTCCGCGTAGTCCCTGGGAGCCCCCTTGACGACGGCCAGGTCGGGCTCTGGCTCC
>JAICEW010000272.1 GCA_025923995.1 Vicinamibacteria bacterium
CGAGGCGACGAAGCTCTCGCCCGACGTCGCGTCCTACTGGAACTCGCTGGGCATGACGCTCGGCGGCAACGGGAAGCCCGCCGAGGCCGAGCGCGCGTTCCGCGAGGCCGTGAAGCTCGACGGGACGAGCCACCGTTACGCGTACAACCTGGGCCTCGTACTGAGGGATCAAGGTCGCGTGGCCGAGGCGCGACCGTGGTTCGAGAAGGCGCTGTCGCTCGACCCGCGGTTCACGCCCGCAAGGGAGAGGCTTCGCGAGATGCGGTAGGAGTCTGGGGTGGTGGCGACAGCGAGCGCCCGGATTGAGCGCGTCGAACTCAACCGGCCGCGCGGCCGGCTGAGTGCTCCCGACTCAACTTGTTCCGGAACATGCTGACCGCCGCGGGGTTCACGGTGCTCCCGTCAGCTCTGGTCCCACGCCTCGATCACCAGCTCGTCGTCGGGGCCGCACCCTGATAGGGCCGCCGCGTCGACGCCCGGGCTGATCCAGCCCGGCGGCAGGACCTCGAAGGGGAGCAACGGGCGAGGTTCGGTCGGCGGCGCTTCCTTCGCGATCGCGGACCTGAACGTGGCGGCGCGCATCGAGTATCGGCACGGGTACCCGCCGTTCCTGCCCAGGTCGAGCGCCTCCTGGGTCGCAACCAGGTCGTCCAGCCACTTCAGCCCGAAGACGCCCGTCGTCCAGCGCCCGATCAGGAGGCCATCGGCGGGATCCGTGGCGCGGCGCCGATGGACGAACACTTCCCAGCCAAGCATGTCTCGTGGCCCCGCGCCGCGCACACGTGGAGCGTGCACGGCCCCGAAGGACCGTGCACGCCGGTCACGACGGGCTAGAACCGGAGCTTCGCCCCCAGCATCACGCGCCGCGGGTCGACCGGATCCGACGGGAACCAGAACGCGCTCGAGGTCACGATCGTGCTCACGCGTCCCTGGGTGACGCTCTCGTTGAACAGGTTCAGGAAGTCCGCGAACACGCCGAGCTTGACCTGCTCCCCCAGCTTGAAGTCCTTCTCGACGCGTGCGTCGAACATCGTGACGCTGTCGATGCGGCCGTTCTCGCCGCGGGGCTGCAGGATCAGCACGTTCGTGTTGTCGGCGGGGATGCCGGTGACGTCCTCGGGCAGGCGGATGCGCCGGATGAGCCAGGCGCCGCTGCGGTAGGAGAGGTTGCCCGAGACGAGGAAGCCGGCCGGGAGCTGGAACACCACCTGCGCCTTGGCCTGCCACTCGACGTCGCTGCGCAGGCGGCCGTCCGCGTTCACGAACATGTTCGGGTTGCGGCCGTAGTTGCGGAACTGCACGCCGCCGCGCTGGGTGATGCCGACGCCCGAGCCCTGCTCGCCGGCGCCGCCCTGGCCTTCCTGCAGCGAGCCCTCGGCCCGCAGCCAGGTGACCGACAGGTTGGTCTGCCAGCCGTTGCGCATCGGGCGCGTGATGCCGAAGCTCACGGCGTTGATGTCGCTCTTGAGCTCGGGCCGGTTCGAGATCTGGAAGAAGCGGTCGGCCGGGTCGCTGGTGATCGCGAATATGGGGAACGTCCGTCCCGTCGCGCCTTCACCGACGTCGTCCGTGTACGGGATCTGGACGTAGGTCCCGCGCGTCTCCTCCCAGCCCGCGAAGTTGCGCCCGCGTTTGTTCACGTAGTTCACGAACGCGCCGAGGCCCGGAGAGATCTCGCGCTCCACGGTCAGGATCGCCTGGTCCGTGTGGGGGCTCTCGTAGTCCGGCGAGACGCCGAGCTGCTCGTTGCTGCTGATGGGCGTCAGGTCGAGGAAGGTCCCGGTGGCCACGTCGTAGGCGCCCGCGAAGTACGGCTTCACGTTCGGGCCCAGCACGTTCGCGTACTCGCCGGTGGCGACCGCGCGGTGGTAGCGGCCCCAGTGGCCCTTGAGCACGGTCTTGCCGTCGCCCGTGACGCGCCAGTTGAACCCCAGCCGCGGCGAGATGTTGTTCCAGGTGTAGTACTCGGTCTCGGGGAAGGTCACGCCGGTCGGGCTGCCGTTCTCGTCCAGCTCCTGCTGGTCGGGCGAGTAGGCCTTGTTGTAGTCGTAGCGCAGGCCCAGGTTGAGCGAGAGCCGGTCGTTCACGCGGACGGTGTCGTCGATGAAGCCCCCGATGCTCCGGCTGGCGCCGTTGTAGCTGAACGGCGTGCGCGCGATCCCGTACCCGTAGCTGGGGTTGGTCTGGCTGTAGGTGTACACGAGGTCGTTGTAGCCGTAGAGGCCCGGGGCCGAGGCGCTCGAGTACTGCACGCCGAAGCGGAAGTCGTGCGAGGCGCCCAGGAACTGGTCGGCCAGGTGCGAGACCTTGGCCGTGACCGTGTTCCGTGTCGGCTCCAGCTCGTACCAGTAGTAGTGGCCTCCGCTGATGACGCCGGTGTCGTTGTCGATGAAGTGCGTCAGGTCGCGTGGCTGGTTGGGGTCGGTGGGCCCGATGCTGACGTCGCCGTAGAAGCCGGAGTAGCGGACGTCCAGCACGGTCTTCTGCGAGAGCACCCCCGTGTAGGCCAGGCCCGGCGTGGGCGTCTTGCCCCGCCGCGTGGCCGCGGTGGTGGGCGCCGCGTTCAGGTCCGCCGGACCGTTGTCGGCCTCCTTGTCGTCCAGGTGGAAGGTGCCGACGAACTTGTGGTCCGCGTTCAGCTGGTAGTTGAGCTTCAAGAAGTAGCGGTCCGACTTGTCGCGCGCGAGCAGCGCGTCGCTGTTCGCGACGCCCGCGTCCCAGGAGTAGTCGCGCTGGTTCTGGTAGGAGGCGAAGAACCACAGCTTGTCCTTCACGATGGGGCCGCCCAGCTGGGCCGTGAAGTCCGTGTACTGATCGCGCTTCCAGGGGCAGCGCCCCACGCCGTCCGAGCAGGTGTTGAAGAAGGTGCCGTCGGGGTTCGTGATGTCGTCGGTGTTGTTGGACGTGAGCCCGTCGCTCTGCCAGAAGAAGTTCA
Organism: Vicinamibacteria bacterium; assembly: GCA_025923995.1. GTDB lineage: Bacteria > Acidobacteriota > Vicinamibacteria > Fen-336 > Fen-336 > JAICEW01. The sequence goes on from JAICEW010000272.1 coordinate 2,936, forward strand.
GGTCGCCGTGGAACTCGTTCGTGCCCTGGCGGGTCACGATGTTGTAGACGGCGCCGGTGAGGTTGCCGTACTCGGCCGGCGCGCCCAGCGAGAGCACCTCGACCTCCTCGATGGCGTCCACGTTGGGCTCCGCCAGCGCCTCGTTGAAGTAGTTGTCGGTGATGTCGACGCCGTCCACCTGGAAGGAGTTCTCGTCGTAGGAGGAGCCGTACACCATCGTGCGCTGGGACTGGCCGGTGTCGCTGCCCTGGAGCGAGCCGGGCGCGCCCGCCACCAGGTCGAAGAAGCTGGAGCGGCGCAGCGGCGCGTTCTCCACCCAGTTGCGGTCGTAGTTGGTGCCGACCTCGTTGGAGGTGGTGTCCACCACGGAGGTCTCGGCCACGACGTCCACCGACTCCTGGAGCTGGCTCATCTCCAGGCTGGGGCTCTCCTCGATGGTCGAGCCCACGCCGACGCGCACGCCGCGGCGGGTGACGTTCTTGAACCCGCTCATGGTGAACGCCACGTGGTACTCGCCGGGCGGCAGGTTCAGGAAGCGGTAGAACCCCTCGCCGTTCGTGGTCGACGTCTGCGCGCCGACGATGTTGGGCCCGGTCACGGTGACGGTCACGCCCGGCAGCACGGCGCCGCTCGTGTCCTTGACCGTGCCCGAGATCGCCCCGGTCGTGCGCTGCGCCCACGCGGGCGCCGCGGCCAGGAACAGGAATGCGCAACCGGCGAGCATCCTTCGCAAAGGGGTGCCTCCTTCGATGGGTTGGTGGCGGCATCGTAGCACCGCGCACGGGCGGCGCAACCGTGCGCGGTGTACAGGCGGTTGGACGCCTAGCGCGACCGGAGGCCGCGCTTCACCCGCTTGTCGAGGGTGAGGATCACGGTGTCCGCCGCGGACTTGAGGTTCTTGTCGTCGTCGGCCGACTGCAGATCCTCGAAGCTCTCCCCCCAGGTGGCGCGCACGATCAGCAGGACGCGCGTGGCGTATTCGGTGCGCACGCCGTACATCCCTTCCCCGCCCTTGTTCGTGACCTCCTGCCCGCGCGGGTTGATCCCGATGTTCCGCTCGTCGACCTCGCTGATGCGCCGCTTCTCGCCCCAGGCCGTGCACTCGGTGACGCGCAGGACCAGCGTCGCCTCTTCCGGAGTCGGGACCAGCACGATCGACTTCCTGCCCTTGAGCTCCTTGCGCAGCGCGGCCTCGACGTCCTCGACGGGCAATCCCCGCACCGCCGACCCCGCGACCTCCTCCAGGTGGACCTTGAGCGGCTCCGGTCGCGACGCGGCCGCGGAGGGAAGCGGGGCCAGCAGCACGGGGAGGATCGCCAGCCAGGGCCTGCGGGAGGAGGCGCTCACGGGATCGCCACCTCCTTCCCGATGGGGAGGACGCCGTACTCCTCGAGGGTCTCGAGCCCCTCGCGCGCGACGCGCAGGCGGGACAGCGCCAGCATCCAGCGGGCGACGACGGCCAGGTAGTCCATGGCCATCTCGAAATTGTCCTCCAGCACGTCCACGAATGTCTCGACGTCGCCGGTGAGGACGACCGTGGGCTCCAGGACGGTGGCCTCGTACCAGCGGGGGATCTGCGCGAACGCCTCCAGGATGCCCAGCGGCTGGCCGGGCCCCAGCATTAGCTCGAAGCCGAAGCGCGGCGACGCCGCGCGCACCAGGCCGCTCACGACCAGGAAGATCCCGCGGGACGAGAAGCCCTCGCTCCACAGCACGGTGGCCGGGTCGAAGTGCACCTCGGCCACCGAGCGCGACAGCTCGGCCAGCGCGTTGATGCTGCTCCGCGCGAACGGCGGCGCCTGGCGCAGGAAGAAGATGCGCTCCACCAGGTCCAGCTCGCGCGCGGGCGCCGAGGCGACCGGCAGCGGCGGGGGCATCACGCGCGTCGCCTCCTTGGGCATGCGCCGGTGCGCGTCGATGATCTCGCGGCAGGTCTGGCGCAGCACCGAGTGGAAGATGCCGAAGTGGTCGTCCAGCATCTCGGCGTTGGTCTCCGCCGTCAGCTCCAGCGTGAGCGTCTCCGTCTCCGCCACCGCGGTGAACTGGCCTGGCGCGCGGGCCACCATCTCGAGCCCGCCCAGCTCCGCCCCGCGGACCGCGCGCCCCACGGCCGTCGGCCCCCGATGCAGCAGGACGCTGCCCTCGGCGACGAAGTGGAGCGCGCCGACGGGCTCGCCCTCCGTGTGCAGCACCTCGCCTGGCGCGAACGTGCGCTCGCGCAGGTACTCGGCGATGAGGGCCAGGTCGCCCGCCGGCAGCGTGCCGGTGAAGCGGCTCTTCCGCAGGAACAGCACGCGCTGGACGTGCCCGATGGTGCGGACGTCAGGTCGCATGCGCCGCCGCCTGTCGGAGCCCCGCGTCGGCCAGCAGGCGCAGGGCCCGCTCCAGCACGCGCGAGACGAACAGCCCCGTCTCCTTCTTCTGCGCCGCCTCCAGCCGGGGCCGGAAGTCGGTGAGCCCCAGCTCGGCCACGTGGTACGCCGCGAGGCAGCGCAGCGTCTCCCCCGGCTCCTCCAGGAGCTTGCCCAGCAGCTGCTCGTAGTCGAGGTCCTGCGGGCGGTAGAAGGCCTGCGCGTCGGCGAGCCGCAGGCGGTCCGGCACGTCGTTCACGAGAGCCAGCACGGCCTCGCGCACCGGCGCCTCCAGCAGCGCCTCCAGCAGCTCGCGGCTGCTGGCCTGCACCTTGGGATCCACGCTGCCCAGGCCGCGGTAGATGCGCTCCAGGTCCTGCCCGCGCAGCCGCAGGTCCAGCAGGCGGAAGACACGCTCGCGCGTGTGCACCTCCTTGTCGCGCAGGAGCGAGACCAGCAGCTCGTGGCCCGGAGTCGCGCGCGCGGGCACGTCGCGGGCGCCGCGCTCCAGCGTGAGCCGCCAGTCGACCAGCCGGAACGCGGCCTCCAGCGTCCGTCCCGTGGCCTCGCGCAGGATGCCCTCGTCGAGCGGCACGTCGGGGCGGCCGGTCACCAGCCGGCCCAGGCCGCGCAGGATCTTGAACCGCACCATCCCGTCCTTCTCGGAGACCAGCCGGCGCAGCAGCAGGGGGGCGGCGTCCTCGGCGGGGAAGCGGCTGATGGTCCGCGGCAGGTGGCGCCGTATCTCGTGCGGCAGCGTCTCGTCCGCCAGCGCCTGGTCCAGGAACTCGAGCGCCGGCGGCCCGAAGGAGACGAGCGCGCTCCGCGCCGCCTCGCGCACCTCGTGCGGCGAGAGCATCGGCAGCAGCGCGGACATGAAGCCGAGGTCGCCCATGGCCTGCATGGCCAGCGCGGCCTGCGCCTGCACCTCGCGGTCGGCGCTCTGCGCCAGCTCCAGCACCACGTCGCGGAAGGCGGGGGAGGGCTGGAGGCGGATGGCCCGGGCCAGGGCGCGGGGGGCCTCGGGGAAGCGCGTGTTCATGAGCGCGTCGGCCGCGCGCTGCGCGTCGTCGGAGGCCCACCCGGACGAGACGAGCCCCACCAGCGCCGTGGACTGCACCAGCGGGCTCGCGTCCTCCATGGCCGAACGCAGCAGGCGCTCGTCCGGAGTGGCCACGTTGCGCGCGCGGAGCGCGGCGGCGCGGATCTCGGCGTTCTGGTGGCTGAGCAGGCGGTCCGCGACCGGCACGAAGTCGGTGCGCCCGGAGGGGCCCAGCAGGTCCAGCGCGCGCAGCACGACGTCGGCCGACGGGTGGTACAGGATGAGCGCGGGGATGAGCCGCACGCGCCCCTCCTCCGACAGCAGGTCGAGCGCCGCCACCACCTCGACGTCCTCGCGACTGTTGAGCGCGGCGAACAGCGCCTCCAGCGCCTCCAGGTCCAGCTCCGGCGCGTCGGCGTCGCGCCGCATCGTGCCCTGGCGCAGCGCGGTGCGGAACAGCTCCAGGTAGTGCGGCCGCAGGTCGATGGCCCACCCGATCCAGACCACGCACAGCACGAGCACCGCCAGCGACAGCACGACGTCGCCGCGGCGGAGCACGAGCTCGCTCAGGATGAACAGCGACGCGATGGCCTGTCCGCCGCGCTGCCCCATGACGTCGATGAGCGGCTTCACGCGCGCGCGCAGGCCGTCGGAGATGGGGAGGAACAGCAGCTCCAGCGTGGTGCGGTGCAGCGAGTAGCGCAGCGTGCCGTCCGCGCCCTTCATGAGCAGCGCCAGCACCAGCCCTCCGCCGATGGCCACGCCCCCGGCGCCCAGGGCCACCAGCGCCGGCAGCACCCACAGCGCGCGGTGCAGGCCCGCCACGCGCAGGAGCCAGCCCGTCGCGGCGAACTGCGCGATCAAGGCGAGCACGTTCAGCACCATGTAGACGGTCGCGAAGAACGAGGGCAGCTCCGCGGGGTCGATCCTCCGGGCCACCTGGCTCTTGAACACGTAGTCGACGAGCGTCAGCGCGACGGTCGAGACCAGGACCAGCCCGGCCAGGCGCGGGACGTACGGGTGTCCGCGCAGGAGGGCGGCCCACTGCCGTACGGAAGCCGGATCGGCGGGCGCCACGCTGTCGGACTCGACGCGCAGCCGGCCCCGCAGGAGGAGGATCGCGGCCGCTCCGGTCACCGCGAAGAGGATGGCCGCGGTCAGCACCAGCGCCCCGCCGCCGAACCGTCCGCTCACGACGCGCGCGATCCCGGCGCCGGCCACCGCGCCCAGGACGCTTCCCGCCGCGATGAGCCGGTAGACCCGCTTGGCCTGCGTGATCGTGTAGCGCTCGCCCAGGGCCAGCCAGAACTGGACGGCCGTGATCGTGCCCACCAGCCCGCTCCAGACGTACAGCGCGCCCAGCGCCAGCGGGCTGCTCCAGGAGCCGAGCGCCCAGAAGCCGAACGTGACGGCCGCGCAGAACAGCATCAGCACGGCCAGGCCGCCGCCGCCGGAGAAGCGGCGCAGCCCCTTGCCCTGCACGCGCCAGAGCGCGACGGCGGCCGTGGCCATGGCCAGGTAGACCCAGGGCAGCCGGGAGGCGGGGAGGCGCGAGAGGAACAGCGCGTCGCGCGCGGTCTCGAGGACCGTGTGGCCGGCCAGCAGGCCGAACAGCACCAGGAACGCGCCGGCCACGCCGCGCTTCTCGTCCGGGCGAACGTCGTCGAAGAAGGCCAGGGTCACGTCCGATCGACTATATGCTGGCCGAACACGGGCCCGAAATCACGGGCCTTGCGGCCGATGGGTGGACTTCGACGGTGGGCCCTGCGAAGATCGGGCCGCTTCTTCGGGGCTCGCGGAGCTCCCTCACCCTGGAGGCGATCATGGCCGAGCACCTGCGGCTCGCACGACTGTTCTGGCTGCTGCTCGCGATCTTCACCATCGGACGGCTGGCCATGACCCGCCTGCCCTACGCGAGCTTCCATCACGTCTTCAGCCTGGTGACGCTGACCGCGTTCGCGACGATCTTCTACGGCGCGTTCACGCGGCGCTGGAAGGACTACCGCGTGCTGCAGGCGATGACGCTGGGCGCGGTCCTCGGCTTCTCCGCCCAGGTCGTGATCTTCACCGCGACCATGGTCTCCTACGGCCTGGGCATCGACACCTACTTCACGAACCCGCGCGCCCTGCTGGGCCTCCACGCCCCGCCGGGCCCCGTGTCCTTCATCGACGCCCTGAAGACGCGCTCGGGCGGGCTGGTCGGCAACACGATCGCCGCCGCCATCATGGCCGCGCTGGGATGGGTGATGGGCGGGCTGCTGCCGTCGGACAAGCCGAAGGACAGGCCGCGGCCGTAGGTCCTACGCGGCCCGAGCGGCCGCCTCCTCCATCCGCCGGCGGTTCTCCGGCGCCAGCCGCGAGAGGATCAGGGCCCAGACCACGGCCAGCCCCACGTTCACCATGGCGAAGGTGGGGGCGGCGAAGGCGAGCCTCTCTCCCAGGA
>JAICEW010000273.1 GCA_025923995.1 Vicinamibacteria bacterium
CACGTCGGCGGAGCGAGCGAGGGGTGTGGGGAGGCCGTGTAGGCCTCCCCACTACAACTAGACGATGAACAGCGGCGCCAGCACGAGCGTGATCGTCGAGAGCAGCTTGATCAGCACGTGCAGCGACGGGCCCGCGGTGTCCTTGAAGGGGTCGCCCACGGTGTCGCCCACGACCGCCGCCTTGTGGGGCTCGGACTTCTTGCCCACCACCACGCCGTCGACCATGAACAGGCCGGACTCGATGTACTTCTTCGCGTTGTCCCAGGCGCCGCCGGCGTTGTTGAGCACGGTCGCGAGCAGGATGCCGGCGATGGTCCCGACCATCAGCAGCGCGGCCACGGCCTCGGCGCCCATCTGGCCCTCGCCCAGGTACTTGAACAGGAAGCCGACCGCCACCGGCGTGGCCACGGCCAGGATGCCGGGCAGGACCATCTGGCGCAGCGCGCCCGCGGTCACGATGTCCACGCACGCGCGGTAGTCCGGCTTGGAGGTGCCGGCCATGATGCCGGGGTTCTCGCGGAACTGCCGGCGCACTTCGTTGATGACGACCTGGGCGGCGCGGCCGACCGCCTTGATGGCGAGCGCGCTGAACACGAAGACCAGCGTCGCGCCCAGCAGGCCGCCGATGAACACGGGGACCTTGGTGAGGTCCACGCTCATGTGCGCGCCCGTGATCTTGTGGACCTCGTCCAGGTACGCGCTGAAGAGCAGGAACGCGGCCAGCGCGGCGGAGCCGATGGCGTAGCCCTTGGTGAGCGCCTTGGTCGTGTTGCCCACGGCGTCGAGACGGTCCGTCTTGTGGCGGATGGCTTCAGGCTGCTTGGACATCTCGATGATGCCGCCCGCGTTGTCCGTGATGGGGCCGAAGGTGTCCATGGCCAGGATGTACGCGCAGGGCGCGAGCATGCCCATGGTCGCGATGGCGGTGCCGTAGAGGCCGGCGCCCGGGATGTCCCCCAGGGCCAGGTGGCCGCACCAGTAGGAGGTGAGCAGCGCGATCGAGATCACGATCACCGGCGCCGCGGTGCACTCGAAGCCGACCGCGATGCCGCTGATGATGTTGGTGGCGGGACCGGTCTTGCTGGCCTCGGCGATCTCGCGCACCGGGCGGTACTTGTACTCGGTGTAGTACTGCGTGATCCAGACGAACGCGTACGCGGTCATGATGCCGATGACGCCCGCGAGCAACAGGTACATCTGGTTGACGGGCTGGCCGCTGGTCGGCTTCAGCAGCAGGAACACCGTCACCGCGAACCCGGCCATGGCCAGGACGGTCGTCACCAGGTACCCGCGGTTGAGGCCGTTCATGGGGTCTTCGTCTTCGCGGCACTTCACGGTGTACACGCCGACGATCGTCGCGACGAGGCCGAACGCGCGGGCCAGCAGCGGGAACAGGATGCCGCCCATGCCGAAGACCGGGTAGAGCGCGATCCCGAGGATCATGGCGCCGATGTTCTCGGCCGCCGTGGACTCGAAGAGGTCGGCACCGCGGCCGGCGCAATCGCCGACGTTGTCGCCCACCAGGTCGGCGATGACCGCCGGGTTGCGCGGGTCGTCCTCGGGGATGCCGGCTTCCACCTTGCCGACCAGGTCGGCGCCCACGTCCGCCGCCTTGGTGTAGATGCCGCCGCCGAGCTGGGCGAACAGGGCCACGAAGCTGGCGCCGAAGCCGAAGCCGACGATCTGCAGCGGCACGTGCGCGTAGTCCGTCATGCCGCCGAAGGCGACGAACAGGCCGCCCACTCCGAGGAGGCTCATGGCCACCACGGTCAGGCCGGAGACGGCGCCGCCGCGCACCGCGAGTTGCAGCGCCTTGTTGAGCGAGGTCATGGCCGCCGCTGCCGTCCGCAGGTTGGCGCGGATGGACACGAACATGCCGATGTACCCGGCGATGGCGGAGCAGGCCGCACCGGTCAGGAACGAGACCGTGACCTTCCAGGCGGTGCCCTCGCCCATCTGGGCGATGTTGGGGACGTGACGGTTGAGGTAGTAGAACGCGAAGATCGCGACCGCCGCCACCGCGGAGAGCAGCCCGATGGTGCGGTACTGGCGCGAGAGGAAGGCCTCGGCCCCCTCGCGGATGGCCGCGGCGATCTCCTGCATTTCCGGCTTGCCGGTGTCGGCCGACAGGACCTGCCGGGCCAGCACCCAGGCCACGGCCAGCGCGAGCACGCTGATGCCGAGGACCACCATCAATACGGCTTCGACGCCCATCACCCCTCCAGTCTCGCGGTCGGTTTCTCGATCAGGGATTCGGGGAGGCCGGGCAATGGCCCGTCCGCAGGGCGCGGTGACGGCTTCATGCGGCGCCCGCCACCAGCCCCGGCGGCGCCGTCGGCTCCCGAAAAACCGGGCGAATTTACGTCAAAGCGCTCGGTTTCGTCAATTGGGAATGGCGGCCATGCCCTGGGCGCATGGCCCGGTCAGCGGGCGGCGGCCAGGCGCCGGAGCTCCGGTCAAACGCCCCCGCGGGCCGCCGGCCTGGTCGGCCCTCGGGGGATGCCAGCCGTGCACCGAAGGATGGAAGAGTAATCTGCAGCCCTGATGCCCGGATCCCTGAACGCGCAGCCGCTCGCCATCGGGTGCATGCGCCTGTCCACGGCCGCCGACCGGGACGAGGCGCGCGGCCTGGGGACCCTCCACGCGGCGCTCGACGCCGGCGTCACCCTGCTCGACACGGCCGACGCGTACGCGCGGGGCGAGGCCGACGTCGGACACAACGAGCGGCTGATCGCCAGGGCGCTCGCGACCTGGTCGGGCGATCGGACGCGCATCCGCGTGGCGACCAAGGGCGGCCTCACCCGGCCCGGCGGGCGCTGGGAAGCCGACGGGCGCGGGCGACACCTCCGGGCCGCCTGCGAGGCGAGCCTGCGCGCGCTCGGCGTGCCGCGCATCGACCTGTACCAGCTCCACGCCCCGGATCCGCGCGTGGCGCTCGCGACCAGCGTGCGGGCGCTGGCCGCGCTGCGACGCGACGGGCTCGTGGAGCGGATCGGCCTCAGCAACGTCACGCGCGGCCAGATCGAAGAGGCACTGCGCCTCACCGAGATCGCTTCCGTCCAGGTGGAGCTGGGGCCCTGGCGCGAGGACGCGCTGCGCGGCGGCGTCGCGGAGCTGTGCCAGGCCCAGGGCATCGCGCTCCTCGCGCACCGTCCGCTGGGCGGCGTGACCGGCGCGCGGCGGATCGAGCAGGACGCGCTGCTGCGCGAGATCGCGGACCGGCTCGGCGCGACGCCGGCGGAGCTCGTGCTCGCGTGGCTGCGGAGCCTGGACCCGGTGGTCGTGCCCCTGCCCGGCCCCACGCGCCCGGAGCATGCGGCTGCGCTGGCACGCGTGGCATCCCTACGCCCCTCCGACGCCGACCTCGCGCGCCTCGACGAGCGCTTCCCCGCCGCGCGAGCGCTGCGGGAGCCGCGCGCGTCGCGACGGCCCGCCGCCGGCGCGGACGGCGACGTCGTCGTGATGGTCGGCCTGCCCGGGGCCGGCAAGAGCACGCTGGCCGCGGCGATGGAGCGGGAGGGCTACGAGCGCCTCAACCGCGACGAGGCGGGAGGCCGCCTGGCGGACCTGCTCCCGGAGCTGCGCGCGCGCCTCGCGGCAGGCCGGCGGCGCCTCGTCCTCGACAACACCTACGGCACGCGCGCCGCGCGCAACGGGGTGATCGAGACGGCCTGGGCGCAGGGCGCGCCCGTGCGCTGCCTCTGGCTCACCACGAGCCTCGAGGACGCGCAGGTCAACGCGGTCACCCGCATGCTCGATCGGCACGGGCGCCTGCTGGAGCCCGAGGAGATGAAGCGCGTCGCGCGCCGCGATCCCAACTCGTTCGCGCCGCAGGCCCTCTACCGCCATCGCCGCGAGCTGGAGCCGCCGGACGTCGCGGAGGGCTTCGTCCGCGTGGACGCGGTGCCGTTCGTGCGGAGAACGCCACCGGGCCACGAGGGACGCGCCCTGTTGTTCTGGTACGACGGCGTGCTGCGCGAGCCCGGCCCCGCCACTCCGGACCGGGTGAAGGTCCTGCCCGGCCGCCGCGAGGCCCTCGCCCGCTACGCGGCGGAGGGGTGGACGCTGCTGGGCCTGTCGCGGCATCCCGAGGTGGGCGCGGGCCGGCGAACGGCCGCGGAGGTCGAGTCCGTCTTCGAGCGGACTCACGAGCTGCTCGGCGTCCGCCTGGACCACCGGTACTGCACCCACGGCGACGGTCCGGCCGTCTGCTGGTGCCGCCGGCCGCTGCCCGGCCTCGGGGTCGAGCTGATCCTTCGCCATCGGCTCGACCCGGACCGGTGCGTCTACGTGGGGCGGGAACCGTCCGACCGGACGTTCGCGCGCGTACTGGGACTGGGGTTCACGGACGCGGACGACGCGTTTCGAAGCTAGACTCACCCCCGATTCCACGGAGGGGCGATGGCGCAGGACGACGGCCGGGACGAGCACGCCGCGCGCGACGCGTTCGAGCGCGAGCTGACCACCGACCTCAAGGACACGACGCCCGACCGGCCGCGCGGCTGGCCGCTCCACACGCGGATCCTGCTCGGCCTCGCGGTCGGCGTCGTCGCCGGCCTGGCCGTGAACGGGGCCCTGGGCGGCGACCATCCGGCGGTCAACTGGCTCGTCCACCACGTCACCGAGCCGGTGGGCACGCTGTTCCTGCGTGCGCTGCTCATGATCGTGGTCCCGCTGATCGCCTCGTCGCTGATCGTGGGCGTGGCGGGCATCGGGGACATCCGCAAGCTGGGCCGCGTCGGCCTGCGCTCGTTCGCGTACTGCTTCGGGATCTCGGCCGTCTCGGTGCTCATCGGGCTCACGCTCGCGAACACCATCCGGCCCGGAGAGCGCATCCGTCCCGAGACGGCGGAGATGCTGAAGGCGCGCTACGGCGCGGACGCGGAGAAGCGCGTGGCGGCCGCGGCCGGCGAGCGCAAGGCGGCGCCCGAGTCGCCCCTCATGCAGGTGGTCAAGACGATCGTCCCGGCCAACCCGCTCTACGCCGTCGCGGCCACCGAGACGCCGCAGATGCTCCAGCTCATGTTCGTGGCGCTGGTGATCGGCGTCGCGGTCACGCTGCTGCCGGAGGCGACGGGCGCGCCGCTGCTGCGCTTCCTGGAGGCGGCCTACGCCGTCTCCGCCAAGATCGTGGACCTCATCATGCAGGTGGCGCCGTTCGCCGTCGCGTGCCTGCTGTTCAACAACGTGGCCCGCTTCGGCCTCGACCTGCTGGCCGCGCTGTCCTGGTTCGTGCTGACCGTGCTGCTGGGGCTCGCCATCCACATGTTCGGCGTCTACTCGATCTCGCTGGCCACGCTCTCCCGCATCCCGCCGCTCGAGTTCTTCCGCCGCGTGAAGACGGTGATGCTGACCGCGTTCTCCACCTCGTCCTCCAACGCGACGCTGCCCACGGCGCTGCGGGTCTCCGAGGAGAACCTGGGGGTGCCGCGCCAGATCAACAGCTTCGTGCTGACGGTCGGCGCCACCGCCAACCAGAACGGCACCGCGCTCTACGAGGGCGTCACCGTGCTGTTCCTGGCGCAGCTGGCCGGGGTGGACCTCACGCTGGGACAGCAGCTCATGGTGGTGTACATGGCCATCCTGGGCGGCATCGGCACCGCCGGCGTCCCCTCGGGGTCGATCCCGTTCATCATCCTGGTGCTGGCCACCGTCGGCGTGAACCCCGCGCTGATCGCGATCGTGCTGGGCGTCGACCGCATCCTCGACATGTGCCGGACGACGCTCAACGTCGTGGGCGACCTGACGGCCGCCACCTACGTCGCGCGATCGGAGGGCTACGAGCTGCTCAAGCCGAACGCGTAGCCGCGTCCGCGGGGGTCAGGCGGCGGCCTTGCGCGCGTCCAGCTTCGCCTTGCCCCAGGCGATGACGGCGGGCAGGAGCGAGAGCCCGATCACGACGGCCACCACGATGTGGATGTGCTTCTCGAGGTCCGGGACGGCCAGGCCCAGGAAGTAGCCGGTCAGGGTCATGCTGGTGACCCACAACACGCCACCCACGATGTTGAACATGGCGAAGCGGCGGTAGGTCATCTCGGCGGCGCCCGCCACGACCGGCGCGAACGTCCGGAAGATGGGCATGAAGCGGGCGATGATGATCGTCTTGCCGCCGTGCTTCTCGTAGAACTCGTGCGTGGCGATGAGGTGCTGCCGGCGGAAGAAGAACGAGTTGGGCCGGCTGTAGAGCGCCTTGCCCGCCTTGTACCCGATCCAGTAGCCCACCGCGTCCCCGATGATCGCGGCCAGGATCAGGGAGATGTTGAGCCACCAGATGTTGAGGTCGCCCTTGGCCGCGAACAGGCCGGCCGTCACCAGCAGCGAGTCGCCGGGCAGGAAGAAGCCGATCATGAGGCCCGTCTCGGCGAAGACGATGATGATGAGGCCCACCATCCCGCCCCAGCGGATCAGCTCGGGCACGTTGTAGAGCGTCTTGAAGAAGGACTGGATCAGGTCGAGCACGGGTGTGGGGCCTCCGGCGCGCCTCGGCGCGGGGCGCGCAAACAACGGAGTATAGGCGAGCCCGGCCCCGGGTCGTGAATGGGACTTCGGAGGCGGGCACGGGGTCGCCCGTGCCCGCCCCGGTCGAGCCGCTAGTCGCCCGTGCGCAGGCGCGCCAGCACGCTATGGTGCCGGCTGTAGGCGAAGTAGATGCCGAGCCCGAGGAGCAGCCAGCCGATCAGCCGGTACCAGTTCTCCGTCGGCAGCGAGAACATCAGCACCAGGCACAGGATGATGCCCAGGATGGGGATCACTGGCACCAGCGGGCAGCGGAACGGCCGCTCCGCCTCCGGGTGCTTCTTCCGCATGATCAGCACGGCCGCGCACACGATCGCGAACGCGAACAGGGTGCCGATGTTCGTCATCTGCAGCAGCGCGTCGATGGGGAGGAACCCGGTCAGGACCGCGACGAAGGCGCCGATCAGGATGGTGCTCTTGTGGGGCGTGCGGAACCGCGGGTGCACGGTGCCGAAGAAGCCCTTCGGCACCATGCCGTCGCGCGACATGGCCAGGAACACGCGGGGCCCGGAGAGCATCATCACCAGCAGCACCGACGTGATGCCGGCGACGCCCGCGATGGCGATGATCGCGTCCGCCCAGCCCAGGCCGACGCTGGAGAAGGCCATGGACACGCCGGCGCCCGGGTCGATCTCGGTGTACTTGACCATGCCGGTGAGCACGGCCACCACCGCGACGTAGAGAATGGTGCAGATGATGAGGGACGCGACGATGCCGATGGGCACGTCGCGGTTGGGCTGCCGGGCCTCCTCCGCGTGCGTGGAGACGGAGTCGAACCCGATGTAGGCGAAGAAGATGATGGCGGCTCCCGCCAGCATGCCGACCGGTTTGCCGGCCAGGGTCTCGCCCCACACCGTGTGGCCGAAGACGCTGATGCCGCCCCATCCGAACGGGGCGAAGGGCTTCCAGTTCTCGGGGTTGATGTAGAAGGCGCCGACCAGGATCACGAACAGCACCGCGGCCAGCTTCACGCCGACCATGACCGCGTTGAAGGAGGCGCTCTCCTGGATGCCCTTCACCAGGATCGCGGTCACGATGGCCGTGACGATCACCGCCGGCAGGTTCACGAACCCGTTGGTCGCGATGAAGTGGCCCGTGTTGGGGTCGTAGGCGATGGGGGCCCTGGCGATGACGTCCGGCAGTGCGATGCCCAGCTTCGGTAACAGGGACTGGAAGAAGCTCGACCACCCGTTCGCGACGGTTGCCGATCCGACGGCGTATTCGAGCACGAGGTCCCAGCCGATGATCCAGGCGAACATCTCGCCCAGCGTGGCGTACGCGTAGGTGTAGGCGGACCCCGCGACCGGCACCATCGACGCGAACTCCGCGTAGCACAGCGCCGCGAACACGCAGGTCAGGCCCGCCACCATGTACGAAACCATGAGCGACGGTCCCGCCTCGTTGCGGGCCGCCGATCCGGTGGCGACGAAGATGCCGGCGCCGATGATCGCGCCCACTCCGAGGCTCGTGAGCTGGACGGGACCGAGGATCCGCCGCAGGCGGTTCTCCCCCTTCATCTCCTCCAGCAGCAGGCTCAGCGGCTTGCGGGCGAAGAGCTGACTCGCCAAGGCCACACCTCCCTCGTTGATCAGGACCGCCGGGGACGACCGATTAGCCGGGGAGCATTTGCGATCGGTCCTGTCATGTCAAGCGAACCGGCCCACCCGCATGTAAAAAGACGAAGGGCGTGCGAGGCCCCGCCGGCCCGCACGCCCCCTTCCCGTGCCCCCCGACTTCAGTCGCTCGAGCCCGGCTTGCGCTCCTCCTTCTCGCGCTCGCTGTCCAGCTCGAGCCGGTTGTCCACCTTGAACGCCATGGTGTCGCGGGCGATGTGGCCGATCAGGGTCCGGTCCACGTTCGACGGGACGCTGCCGGTCAGCGTCACCCGCCCGCGGTCCACGACGATGCGCACCGGCGGGTTGGCCTGGTTCGCGAAGTGCGTGAACCGCTCGCCGTAGATCTGGAAGTAGAGCTCCCGGCGCAGCCGGTCGTCGAACTGGGAGACGCTCTGCACGGCGATCTCGTCGCGCAGCCCGCGCAGGCCCTCGACGCGCGAGACGCGGTCGACGATCTCGTTGCGCGAGAAGCCCCGGCGCACCGAGCCGTTCAGGGTCAGCACGCCGTCCTGCACGCCCGCGCCCACGCTGTCGAACACGCCATAGTTGACCGAGCGCAGGATCGTGTCCCGCACCGCCTTCAGCAGCTGCGCGTCCGAGCGCTCCTGCTCGGGGACCACGC
>JAICEW010000274.1 GCA_025923995.1 Vicinamibacteria bacterium
CGAGCATGCGCGCCTTGAGCATCGGCGCGATCACGGTCTTTAGCAGCGTCTGGCCGGTCTTGAAGTCCTTGCCGCCGATGGGCGCGCCCGTCTTCTTCGCCAGGTCCATGAGCGCCGGGAAGTCCGCCGAGAGGTTGGGCGCGCCGTTCGCGTAGGGGATGCCGTTCTTGATCGCCGCATAGGCGTAGATCATGGAGGGCAGGATGTCGGGGTGGTTCTCGGCCAGGCCCTTCTCGAACTTCTCGATCGTGGAGTGGACCTCGCCCGCCTCGCGGTAGACCTCGGTCGACCCGCACCAGACCATCACCAGCCGGTCGAGGCCCTTCTCCTTCTTGAAGCGCGCGATGTCGGCCTCGACCTGCTCGGCCAGATCCTTCTTGTTCTTGCCCTTCTTGACGTGGGTGCCGCTCAGCTTCTTGACGTAGGCGGGGTCGAACACCGCCGGCCACGGCTTGACCGTCTCCATGAACGGCTTGAGCGCGGCCAGGTGCTCGTTGTTGAGCACGCCCGCCTTCTTCGCGGCCACGTACACGTTGTCCTCGAAGATGTCCCAGCCGCCGAACTCGAGCGAGCTGAGCGGGGCCAGCGGCACGAGCTCGTCGATGCGCGGGCAGCGGTTGTCCGTCCGCTTGCCGAGACGGATCGTGCCCTGCTGCGTCAGGCTGCCCACGGGCTTGCTGAGCCCGCTGCGGATCGCCTCCACGCCGGCCACGAACGTCGTCGCCACCGCACCCATGCCGGGGAGCAGGACTCCCAGCTTCCCGCTCGCCGGACGGATCTCTCGTCCCTTTCCGCTGGCCATTTTCGAACGTCCTCCACTCTGGAGGGTGCGACCGCACCCACTCGAAACGGGGATGCTACCACGAACGGCTGATGCCGACGCCCGCGATCGGCGTCAGGCGCTCTGGGCCGGGATCCTTCCCGCTTGGCTCAGGAACTGAAGGGCCGCGCTCGTCAGCTCGCGATCGTGCCGCGGTCCGACGAAGCGGCCCTCGCCCACGTGGTAGTGCAGGATGCCCGAGCGGGCCAGCCGCTCGTCGGTCTCGAAGGAATAGAAGATGAGGATTCGGGCGTCGCGGGGGAGGCCGCAGTCGTCGAAGAACCCGAAGCTCAAGTTGCGCATCGACAGGTGAGCGTCCCTCTCTGGTTGGTCCGGTCGATTCCGGATGGACGTACGAGATGGCGGCAATGTAGTGAGGCCGTCTCATTCTTGTCAAGGATTCTTTCGGCCGCGCAGCGCGCGAGTTCGCACCAAACGACCTTCTGGAATGTCCGCCGTTCGGAGATTCCAGAAGCCCTAGTTTTCTTCTCCGCTCGCCAATCGGACCGTCGTCGCGCCCCAACCGCCCGATACCGGAGGTGCGTCGCCGAAGTCAAGGACATATTCGAGGCGGCCCAGCAGGCGCCTCACCTCGGCGCGTTGCACGCCCTTGCCGCGCCCGTGGACGATGCGCACCTCGAGCAGTCCCTGCGCACGGCACGCGAGGAGGTACTCCTCCACGACGGACACCACCTCGCGCGGCGCGAACGCGTGGAGGTCGAGCCGGTCGGTGATCGGGTACTCGAACGGCTCGTCGTCGTCGTCCACGGCCAGGCCCTACCCGCTCGACAGCGACCGGGCCGCGAGGCCGAGGAACGCCGGCAGGTACTCCGAGTCGCCCAGCTCCAGCCGCTTGTAGGCCTTCCCGATCGCGTCCCAGGCCGAGCCGTTCCGGAGCACCACCACCATCGGCCAGGGCGACACGTCGGCGAGCGGCGAGCGCGCGGTCGGGACCCAGCGGCCGCCGAGAGCGCGCGCCATCACCTCGCCCAGGTAGCAGCCGAGGACGAACAGCGCCTCCGCGACGTCCTCGCCGGTGAGCCCCTCCTCGCGCATCGCCTCGATCTGCGCGTCCGCCAGCTCGAGGCTCCCGGGCGAGTAGTCGAGGTCCACCCCGCCTTCCTCCCAAGCCGCCTCCACCGCCAGCTGCGCGTGGTCGACCGCGTTCTCGGCCGAGGCCGGGAAGCGGAGCTGCAGCTTCACCCGCGTGACGCCGCCGGCTCGGCCGCCGGCGCGTAGCCGAGGTTGGGAGCGAGCCAGCGCTCGACCTCCTCGCGCGGCAGGCCCTTGCGCCGCGCGTAGTCCTCCACCTGGTCGGCGCCGACGCGCCCCACCGTGAGGTAGCGCGCCTCCGGGTGCGCGAAGTACCAGCCGGAGACGGATGCCGCCGGCGTCATCGCGAACGTCTCGGTGAGGAGGATGCCGGCGCGCGACTCCGCGCCCAGCAGGTCGAACAGGCGACGCTTCTCGGAGTGGTCGGGGCAGGCGGGATACCCGGGCGCGGGCCGGATGCCGCGATACCGCTCGCGGATCAGCTCCTCCGGCGTCAGGTCCTCCTCGCGGCCGTAGCCCCACTCCTGGCGCACGCGGCGGTGCAGCAGCTCGGCCAGCGCCTCCGCGAGCCGGTCGGCCAGCGCCTTGGCCATGATCGCGTTGTAGTCGTCGTGCGTGCCCTCGAAGCGCTTGACGATCGCGTCCAGGCCGTGGCCCGTGGTCACCGCGAACGCGCCGACGAAGTCCGGGAGGCCCGTCTCGCGCGGCGCGACGTAGTCCGACAGCGACTGCAGGGGCTGGTCGGCCGGGCGCTCGGACTGCTGGCGCAGCATGCGCAGCGTGTCGAGCACGCGCCCGCGCGACGCGTCCGCGTACACCTCGATGTCGTCGCCCACCGCGTTGGCCGGGTAGAAGCCGTACGCGGCCTTGGCCACCAGCTGCTCGCCGTTCACGATCTCGTCCAGCAGCCGGCGCGCGTCGTCGTACAGCTCCTTCGCCCGCGCGCCCCACGCCTCGTTCTCGAAGATGCGCGGGAACGTGCCCCGCAGCTCCCAGGCCGCGAAGAAGGGGCTCCAGTCGATGTAGGGCACGATCTCGCCCAGCGGGACCGGGGCCCAGGTGCGCGCGCCCGTGAACGACGGGACGGGGGGCACGTACACGCTCCAGTCCAGCGGCGTGCGGCGCGCGCGGGCCTGCTCCAGCGTGAGCAGCGGCTTCTCCGCGTTCTTCTTCTCGTAGGCCTGGCGCAGCTCGTCCTGCTCGGCCCGGTTCCTCTTGTCCAGCTCCACCCGCTGCTCGGGGCTCTTGAGCCCGCCGACGACCCCGACCGCGCGCGAGGCGTCCAGCACGTGCACGACCGGCGCCGAGTAGGCGGGCGCGATCTTCACGGCCGTGTGCGCCTTGCTGGTGGTCGCGCCCCCGATCAGGAGCGGGAGCTTGAAGCTCTCGCGCTCCATCTGCCTCGCGACCTGGACCATCTCCTCCAGCGACGGCGTGATCAGCCCGCTGAGCCCGATCATGTCCGCGCCCACCTCGCGCGCGGCCTGCAGGATGCGGTCGGCCGACACCATCACGCCCAGGTCGATCACCTCGTAGTTGTTGCAGGCGAGCACGACGCCCACGATGTTCTTGCCGATGTCGTGCACGTCGCCCTTGACGGTGGCCATCACCACCTTGCCCTCGGCCGAGCGACCGCCCGCGGCCTTCTCCGCCTCCATGAACGGCTGGAGGTAGGCGACCGCCTTCTTCATCACGCGCGCGCTCTTCACCACCTGGGGCAGGAACATGCGGCCGGACCCGAACAGGTCCCCCACCACGCTCATGCCGTCCATGAGCGGTCCCTCGATGACCGCGAGCGGACGGCCGTACTTGGCCCGCGCCTCCTCGGTGTCTTCCTCGATGTGGTCCGTGATCCCCTGGACCAGGGCGTGGCGCAGCCGCTCCTCGACGGGCGCCTGCCGCCAGGCCTTGTCCTCGACGCGGGCCTTGCCCGCCGTCTTCACGGAGTCGGCGAACGTCACCAGCCGCTCGGTCGCGTCGGGCCGCCGGTTGAGCAGCACGTCCTCGACCAGCTCGCGCAGGTCGGCCGGGATCTCCTCGTACACCGCCAGCTGGCCGGCGTTGACGATGCCCATGTCGAGGCCCGCCTTGATCGCGTGGTAGAGGAACGCCGAGTGCATCGCCTCGCGGACGTGGTTGTTCCCGCGGAACGAGAACGAGATGTTGCTGATGCCGCCCGACACCCTGGCCCCCGGCAGCTCCGCCTTGATCCGGCGCGTGGCCTCGATGAACGCGACCGCGTAGTCGTTGTGCTCCTCGATGCCGGTGGCCACCGTCAGCACGTTGGGGTCGAAGATGACGTCCTGCGGCGGGAAGCCCAGCTCCTCCGTCAGGATGCGGAAGGCGCGCCGGCAGATCTCGACCTTGCGCTCGACGGTGGTGGCCTGGCCCTGCTCGTCGAACGCCATGACGACGACGGCCGCACCGTAGCGCCGGATCAGCCTCGCGTGCTCGCGGAAGATCTCCTCGCCTTCCTTGAGGCTGATCGAGTTCACGATGCCCTTGCCCTGGAGGCACTTCAGGCCGGCCTCGATCACGTCGAAGCTGGAGCTGTCGATCATCACCGGCACGCGCGCGATGTCGGGCTCGGAGGCGACCAGGTTCAGGAACGTCGTCATCGCGGCCTTGCCGTCCAGCATCCCCTCGTCGAGGTTCACGTCGATGATCTGCGCGCCGCCCTCGACCTGCTGGCGGGCGACCGCGAGCGCCTCCTCGAACCGGCCCTCCAGGATGAGCTTCGAGAAGCGGGGCGAGCCGGTGACGTTCGTGCGCTCGCCGATGTTCACGAAGTTGGTGTCGGGCCGCAGCACGAGCGGCTCCATGCCCGACAGGCGCGTGTACGGCTCCGGATGCGGCAGCTCGCGCGGCTTGAGCCCCCGCACCGCGTGCGCGATCGCGGTGACGTGCTCCGGCGTCGTGCCGCAGCAGCCCCCGACGATGTTCACCCACCCGTTCGCGGCGAACTCGTGCAGGTCCTTCGCCATCCGCTCCGGGGTCTCGTCGAAGCCGCCGAACGCGTTGGGCAGCCCCGCGTTCGGGTAGCAGCTGAACGGCACCGGCGCGATGCGCTGCAGCTCCTCCACGAACGGCTTCATCTGCTTGGCGCCCAGCGCGCAGTTCATCCCCACGCTGAACACGTCGGCGTGCGCGACCGAGTTCCAGAACGCCTCGGGCGTCTGGCCCGAGAGCGTGCGGCCGCTCTGGTCCACGATCGTGACCGACACCATGATCGGCAGCCGCGGCAGCCCCTGGGCGCGCAGCCGGTCGATCGCGAACAGCGCGGCCTTCCCGTTCAGCGTGTCGAAGATGGTCTCGATCAGCAGCAGGTCCACGCCGCCGTCGACGAGCCCGCGCACCTGCTCCGCGTAGGCCTCGACCAGCTGGTCGAACGTGACCAGGCGCGCGCCCGGGTCGTTCACGTCGCGGGACATCGAGGCCGAGCGGTTCATCGGCCCCATCGAGCCCGCCACGAAACACGTCCGCTCCGGGTGCTCCCTCACGAACGCGTCCACCGCCCGGCGAGCCGCGCGAGCTCCCTCGACGTTCAGCTCGTACGCCAGCGACTCCATGCCGTAGTCGGACTGCGAGATGGAGGTGGCGGTGAACGTGTTGGTCTCGACGATGTCCGCCCCCGCCTCGAGGTACTTCCGGTGGATGGCCTCGATCGCGGCCGGCTGGGTCAGCGACAGCAGGTCGGAGTTGCCCTTGACGTCCTTGGGATGGTCCTGGAAGCGCTCGCCCCTGAAGTCCGCCTCCTCGAAGCGGTGCGACTGGAGCATCGTCCCCATCGCACCGTCGATGATGACGATGCGCTCGGCCATGAGCGCCTTGAGGCGGGTCGCGGTGTCGTGCACGGGCCGATTTTACCAGCCCGCGACGCGGCCCCGTCAGGGCTATGACGGACAGGTGGCTAGCGGCACTCCGACTGGATCAGCTCCACCCACTGCGACCGCCAGGCGGGCGGCGTCCAGGGCTCGCCGAAGTAGATCGTCTCGCGCGCGACCTTGTCGCCCCGGAACTCCATGATGCCGACGAAGTGCGTCGGCTTGGCGCCGTCGTAGCGGATGACGCCTTCGTTGACCCAGAGCGCGCCCGTCCCGACGGTGCGCCGCATGTCGAAGTCGACCTTCGCCGGATAGGCGGTCCGGAACGCGATGATGTTGGCCTTGCCGCGGATGCGCTCGCCGCCCTGGGGGAACTCGAGCACCGCGTCGTCCGCGTACAGCTCGGACGACTCCAGCACCGTCTTCGGATCCGCCCCGGTCGCGTAGTGCGCCTCGATGGCGCGGCGCGCGGCGCCCTCGTCCGTGGGCTCCCGAAGCGCCCCGAACGGATGGGAGATGCAGGCCAGGCCCAGGCCCATCAGCATGGCAAACGCGTTCACGTCGTCCTCCTCGGTCCGCCCCACGGCCCCCAATCTGCCGAGCGAGGATGCGAGACTCCTGCACAAACGGTCGGGAAACGGTCGGAGGAAATCACTTCCGGGCCGATCGCGGTCCTGGACCGCCGGTGGCGCGTGTTAGGGTCGAAATCGAGGGGTCGTGTTCCCCGCATCGAGACCCGTGGCGCAGTCCTCCCTCTTCCAGTCCGTCGAACGTGTCCTCGCCGAGGACGGGCGGGGACGCATCGGGTACACGCCCGGCCTGGTGGATGCGGGGACGGCCGACGAGTGGTTCGCGGAGCTCCGGGACCGCATCGAGTGGAAGGCCGAGCGGCGGCGGATGTACGACCGGGATGTGGACGTGCCCCGGCTGACCGCGCACTTCCGGCTGGACGACGACGCGACGCCCGGGCTGCTCGAAGAAGCGGCCGATCGGGTCGCCGCCGCCACGTCGTCCTCCTTCAACAGCGTGGGGCTCAACTTCTACCGCGACGGGCGGGACAGCGTGGCGCCGCACAACGACCACCTCTACGAGCTGGAGCCGGGCTTCCCCATCGCCCTCCTCTCGCTCGGATCGACGCGGCGCATGACGATCCGGGCCAAGGAGCCGCCGCGGCGCGTGCTCCACGTGGACCTGGAGCCGGGCAGCCTCCTCGTGATGAGCTACGAGACGCAGCTCCACTACACGCACGGCATCCCCAAGACGAAGGACGACGTCGGCCCGCGGATCAGCCTGGCCTTCCGCCATCGGCCGGCGACTCCGGCGAAGGGGCGGCGAGGGTTCTATCGCTGACCGGCGCTCACGACCCGACCTGCCTGCTCACGCGAGCCCCTTGAGCGCCACTCCAGCTGCACCCGCGAGGACGATGAGGATCGGCTCCGGCACCCTGCGGAACCGCCAGGCGGCCCCGAGCACGAGCAGCGCCAGGACTACGGTGGCGACGTCGACCAGCGCGCGGCGGCCCAGGACGAAGGCGGCGCCCGCGATGGCGCCGGTGGCCGCCGCGGTCACTCCGTCGACGAACGCGCGCACCGCGCGGTTTCGCGACAGGCGCTTGAAGTGCGGGGCCGGAACGACCGTGAACAGGTAGCACGGCAGGAAGGTGCCGAGCGCTGCCACGACGGCTCCCGCGGGGCCGGCCACGAGATAGCCGATGAAGCCCACCGTGATGACGACGGGGCCCGGCGTGATCATGGCCACGGCCACCGCGTCCAGGAACTGGCGCTCGTCCAGCCAACCAAACTCCTGGACCACCCCACCGTGCAGGAACGGCACGATGGCGAGGCCGCTGCCGAACACGAAGGCTCCCGCTTCCGCGAAGTACCAGCCGATGCGCCAGAGCGTCTCGCTCGTGGCTGGACCGGCGAGTCCGGCGAGAAGGCCGGGCGACAGGCCAAGGGCCGTCGAGCGGTACGCGGGCGCGGCCCGGACGGCCAGCGCCACCACGCCGGCACCGAGGAAGACCCACACGATCTCGGACTCGGTCCACGCGGTCACGAGCGCCGCCACCGCGAACAGGGCCCAGCGCAGCGGATCGCGGCCGAGCGTGAGGCGCGTGAGCTTGACCGCGCTGCGCGCGATGATCGCGACGACCGCCGCCCCGATCCCGTAGAACGCGCCCTGCATCCAGTCGAGACCACCGAACCGGAGGTAGGCGACGGCCAGCGCGACGACCATCACGAACGACGGCAGGACGAAAGCCAGGCCCACCAGCGCCGCCCCCGCCGCGCCTCCCCGCGCCCAGCCCAGGTACATCGCGAGCTGCGCGGCCAGCGGGCCCGGCGCGAGCTGGGCCAGCGCCAGGCCCTCGCGGTACTCCTCGGGCGTGAACCAGCGGCGCTCCTCGACCAGGTCGCGCTGCATGAAGCCGACGAGCGCGATCGGGCCTCCGAAGCCGGTCGCGCCGAGGCGGAGGAAGTAACGGACGAGGTCACCCATCGAGCCGCGGTCCGCCGCGTCGGTCATGGCGCGGGCCGGTCCTTCGGCAGCTGGGCCAGCAGCGCGTCGATGCGGGCGCGCATCGCGTCGCGCGACGCCTCGTAGCGCTCCGATGCGGGCGGGATGTCGTCCCACGCGAGCACCGCGAGGCCGTCGCGCCGCGCCCAGGACGGCGCGTCGACGCCGATGAGCACCAGGTGCGAGGCGCCTTCGACGTCGGCGGCCGCCAGCCCGCGCGCTTCGTATCCCGCCACGTCGAAGCCCTCGCGAAGCAGCCGCTCGGCGATCGGCGCCGGAACCGGGTTCTCCGGGGTCAGACCTCGCGCCGTCGACCGGGCCGCGACACCTCGCTCGGCTGCGAGGCGGTCGAACCAGACGCTCGCGATCAGGCTCTTCACGTTGCCGTGCGCGCAGACGAAGACGACCGCCGGTCGCCCCTCGCCCGCGACCGCCGCCGCCAGCACCCAGGCGATCATGCTCATCTCAGGCGCCCAGTGCCACGTCGAGGCCGATCGCGCGCGCGACCGCCTTCTCGTACACGACCGC
>JAICEW010000275.1 GCA_025923995.1 Vicinamibacteria bacterium
CTACCCCGTCAGGCGGGGGCTGAGGAGGCCGTCGCGAGGAGCCTATAATCGCCTGATGGCTCTGGGTCAGACGGCCGTCCGGGTGGCCTTCGACGCGGCCGCGGTGTGCGGGGCGCGCCCCACCCGCGGGCTGCGCGCGAAGCGCCTGGCGTCGTTCGCCCGCGCGCCGCTGTCCGCGGGCGCGCTGGTGCCGTCCCCCTCCGACAAGAACCTGCTCCGTCCCGACGAGGTCCAGGCAGCACTCGCGCACGTCGCGGGCGCCCTCGACGCCGCGCGCGGGGAGATCGCGTTCCTGCTGCCCGACGGCGTGGCGCGGCTGGCGCTGCTCGACGCCCCGCCCAGCGTGCGCCCTCAGGACTACGCCACGTTCCGCCTGGGACCCAGCCTGCCGTTTCCGATCCGGGAAGCCGTCGTCCAGGCCGAGGTGGTGTCCGGCGGGCGCATCCTGGCCGCGGTCGTGTCGCGCGCGGTGATCGCCGAGTACGAGGAGGCGGTGCAGGCGGCCGGCCTGCAGCAGGGCCGCATGGACCTGGCGCCCCTCGCGGCCCTGCACGCGCTGCGGCGCGCCGCCGCGCGCGAGGCCCAGGGTATCGACGTGGTGCTGGGAGACGCGGCCTACGCGCTGGCGGTGCAGGAGGGCGGCGCGCTCCGGGTCCTGCGCAACCGCCGGCGTGACCGCGACGCCGAGGAGCCGCGACGCCTGGCCCTCGAGGTCGAGCGCGCCGTGCGCCTGGCGGGGATCGAGGGACGGCCGCGCGCTCGCGTCGTGGGACCGGGGGCGGGCGACCTGCTGCGCGAGCTGGCGGCATCGGGGGCGCCGGCGGAGCCGGGATGGACGATGGACGGAGGGGGAGGCCTGGCCGATGCGGCCGAGGTGCCCTGGCTGGGGAGCCTGTTCGCATGAGGGACTTCTCCACGCGCCCCCGCCGCGAGGGGCTCCCGCCGCTGGAGGTCGCGATCGTCGCGCTGGCCGCGCTGGTCCTCGCCTGGTCGGCCTACGCGGCCTACGCGGCGCGCCAGGAGGTGGGGCGTCGGCGGGCCACCGTCGAGCAGTCGCGGCGCGAGCTCGCGTCGTCGCGCGCTCGGCTGGCCGCGCTCGAGTCGCGCTCGAGCGACGTGGCCCTGGCCCGGCAGACGCTGCTGACGCTGGATGCGCCGCCGCCGCGCGTGCTGGCGACGCTGGCCGAGCTGATGCCGCCCGACGTGCGCCTCGCCAGCGTGTCGCTGCGCTACGGCGAGCGGCTGGAGCTGGAGATGCGCGTGGTCGCGCGCACCTCGACCGCCTACGACGTCTTCCTCGAGCGGCTGCAGTCGTCGCCGGCCTTCGAGCGCGTGCTGCCGGGCGACGAGAACCGGGACGGGGAAGTGCGGGCCGCCGTGCGCGCGGGCTACCGCGGGAGCGTCTCGTGAGGACACGCCTGGCGGCGGCGCTGCTCGCGCTGGCGGCGGTCGGAGTGCACCTGGGCCTGACCTCGCGCTACCGCGCGGAGGCGGCGGCGTCGGCGGACGAGTTCCGCCGCGTGCGCGACGAGCGGCGGACGGTCGGGACGCGCCTGGCACAGAAGCTCCGGCTCGAGGATGCCCAGCGGCGCGCCGGGCACCTCCCCGCCGCCGAGGGCGGGCTCACGCCCACGCGCGCGGCGCGGCTGCAGGTGGTGCGCACGCTGGAGGGCAGCGGCATGCGCGCCGTGCGGCTGGGCGTGACGCCCGAGGCGCGATCGCCGCGGTCGGTGAAGGTCCAACTCACGGGTGAGGGCTCCTTCGAGGACGTGCTCCGGTTCGCGGGCGTGATCGCGGGCCCGGGCACCGGGCTCCTGCTGGAGCAGGTCCAGCTCGACCACCAGCAGGACCATGTGGGCCTCTCGCTCGAGGCCCTGGGCCTGGGGCGCCCGTGACCGCGCACCTGCGCCAGGCGGTGCTGGCGGTGATGTCGGTGCTCGCGCTCGCGGTGGTGTGCGCGGTGGCCTGGACGCCGCGCCCGCGCGCGGAGGCGCCGCCCCCTGCCCCTCCGCGGCCCGCGAGCGTGCCGGCCCCGTCGGGTGTCGACCCCGGGGCGGACCCGCTTCCGCTGCCGGCCCGCAACGTCTTCGAGTTCGACGATCCGCGGCTGCCTGCTCCGCCGCCCGCCTCGCTCGCTCCGCTCATGATGCCGCCGCCGCTCGACCTGTCGTCGGCGCCTGCGCCGCCCGCGGAAGCGGTACGGCTCGTCGGGTTCGTCAGGCGTGGGGGAGCTCTGCGCGCGGCGCTCTCGGTGCACGGGACCGTGTCCGTGCTGGGCGTGGGGGAGGAGGCGGACGGCTACTCTGTGCTCTCGATCGACGAGGACACCGGCGTCAGCGTGCGCAGGCCGGACGGCGACGAGGTCGTGCTCCCGCCGCCTTCGTCCTGACCGTACGGGCGCCGAACGAGCTCGAT
This sequence comes from Vicinamibacteria bacterium, assembly GCA_025923995.1. Lineage (GTDB taxonomy): Bacteria > Acidobacteriota > Vicinamibacteria > Fen-336 > Fen-336 > JAICEW01. Next base: position 2,416 of record JAICEW010000275.1, read on the forward strand.
GCCGGGAGCGCGCGTGACCACGATCAGGAGCGGCGCCCGAACGTGGCGTTCAGGACGCCCGTGAGCGCGAGCCGCGCGGCCGCCCATCCGATTGCCAGGCCCATCACACCGACCGCGACCTCAACCAGGACTTCCATCGGCCCTCTCCTCGCTGGGAAGAGGTAGAGCAAGCCGCGTGCCGTCCGACGTCATCGCCTAAGTCGAGTCGATGCAATGGCTTGAACCGATGGGCCCCCGGCCGGGCCGTGTCAAGTGTTCCTCGCTGCGCGCGAATCGGCACGCGCCGGCTCAGGGCAGGGTCGAGTCGACGGCGGCGCGCCCTCCGGTGGCGCGCCGGTACTCCTCCTCGAAGCGGGCGCGTATCCGCGCGACGGCGCGGCGGCGGGTCTCGGTGACCGGCCCCACGCCGTCGCCCACGATCAAGAACGCCTGGCGCATGAGGCGCGGGGTGCGCGTGTGGTCCGGCACCCGCGGGCCCAGCTCCGCGATCACGTCCTCGATCCGGACGTCGCGGCGGACGCCGGTGAAGCTCACGCCGGCCTCGGGCGCGGTGGACGAGCGGTAGCCGCGGCTGGGGCGGAAGTCGTCGGCGTCGTCGACGAAGAAGAACGGCGGGACCTCCTCGGGCGCGCGGAACCCCATCACGTACTGGTCGAGCGCGCTGTAGCCGCGGGCGAAGTCGACGGTCTCGAAGCGGCCGCCCCCGCGGTCCTCGATCTCGTTTCCCTCCATCACCGACGCGTCCGAGTCGAGGAAGAAGCTCCAGTGCACGAGCCCGCGCCCGAGCAGCCCGTTGCCGTCGCCTCCGGGGTCGCGGAAGCGCAGCCGCGTCAGCCAGCGGTGGCCGACCTCGTGGCCCAGGATCTCGAAGCCGTCGTGCTCCAGGTACGAGTCGATCGAGTCCATGAACACCACGCTCGCGAGCCGGGCGGGGCTGCCCCACTCGCGGCCGCGATCCACCTGGTCCTGGCCGATGCCGCGCACGTCGTTGCGCACGTTGATCTCGAAGGCCAGGCTGCCCGGCACCGGGTTGAGCGGCCGCGTCGTGTAGACGATCACCTGCTCGAACAGGTCGGGATGCGACACGAGGAAACGATGCACCGTGGACACGAGGTCGAGCCGGTCGGTCTCGCTGAAGCGCTCCACCAGCGCGCGCGGGGCTCCGGGGGGCACGCCGCGCGACAGGTCCGCGGCCGACAGCTCGTAGGAGCCGCCCGGCGCGACACCCACCAGCGCTTCGCGGGACTGCATCTCCCCGTAGACGACCTCGATCTCGCCGCTCGGCAGCAGCGCGAGCTGGAACGTGTTGCGGTTGATCTGCCCGCCCCCCGGCACGCCGTTCCACTGCAGGACGACCCGGTCGGCGCCCAGCCGCGCCGTCAGCGCGCCGCCCCGCGAGAGGTCGAGAGCGCGGAAGAACCCGGCCACGCGCGGCGGTCCGGCCAGGAAGCGCGCCATGCTGCGCTCTCCCGCGCCCGGGTCGGGCGCCCCGAAGGTGACGCTGCCGTCCGTATGCACGTACGCGCGGTCGTAGGTCCGCCCGAAGAACCGGAACGGGAAGGGCAGGTCGAGCGCCACCGCCTCGTCGTCGGCCAGCGCGAGCGCGCTCCCGGCCGGCTCCATCCCCCCGGCCATCGGCACCGCGTCGTACCCCCCCGCGGCGTTGGGCACGAAGCGGATGGACGAGCGGTCCAGGTCGAAGGCGTTGCGGGGGGCGATCAGGTCGCCCCGGTCCTCCAGGATCGCGACGTGGTCCACGTCGACGTCCCGGACGTGGCCTGCGGCCTGGGCGGCCGCTCCCGTCTGGGTCCAGTACCGGTGCTGGGCCAGCAGGTCGTCGGCGCCGTCGGTCGCGGTGCCGCAGGCCGGAGGCTGGGCGAGGGCCGCTGGCGGGGCCAGGATGATCAGCAGGAGCAGCGGGATCCGGGGCATCGGAGGGATTCTAGAGCGGACGCGCGGGTGTTTGCGCCGCCCGGGCAGCGATGGTACCTTCTCGCCGACCGTGCCTTCACGAGAAGGGCCTTGATGGCCAAGAAAGAGAAATTCGGGAAGTTCGTCCTCCTGGAGGAAGTCGAGAACGTCGGCATCGGCCACGAGTACCGCGCGGCCAAGCTCGGCACCACCGGCCTCGAGAAGATCGTCAGCGTCCTGCGCCTCAAGCCCCCCCTCGCGTCCAACGCCGAGGCGGTGAAGAGCCTGATGGACCAGGTCAAGTTCGCGGCCCAGCTCCAGAACCCGAACGTCCTCAAGATCTACGGCATCGGCAAGGTCGACACCGCCTACTACATCTCCTACGAGTTCCTCGAGGGCAAGAGCCTCCGCGCCATCTTCACGCGCTGCCGCCAGGAGGGCTTCCCGTTCTCCGTGGACCACGCGCTGCTCATCGCGAGCAAGATCTGCTCGGCGCTCGAGTACGCGCACAGCCGCAAGAACGAGACGGGCGGCCGCTACTTCCACGGGCTGGTCACGCCGGGCAGCGTCCTCGTGTCGTACGAAGGCGAGGTCCGCCTGCGCGGGTTCGGCTACTGGCACAGCCGGCTGCGCGAGGCCGGCGCGCTGCCCGAGGAAGCGTCGCTGTACCTGGCCCCGGAGCAGGCCGACGGAGGGCAGGGGGACACGCGCGCGGACGTGTTCGCGGTGGGTGCCATCCTGTTCGAGACGCTGACCGGCGAGCCCCTGCTGCAGGCGGGGCGGGCCGGCGATCCCGCGACGCGCGTGGCCAAGGCCAAGCTGCAGAGCCCGACCACCGACGACGACGCGCTGCCCAAGCCGATCGCCGACATCCTGCAGCGCGCGCTGGCCAAGGACCCCGCCACGCGCTACACCGAGATCCAGGAGATGCGCAAGGCGGTGGACACCCTGCTGTTCTCGGGGGACTTCACGCCCACCACCTTCAACCTGGCCTTCTTCATGCACTCGCTCTTCCGCGAGGACATCGAGCGCGAGAGCAAGTCGCTGAAGGAGGAGAAGGACACCAGCTACATCGAGTTCCTGACGGAGACGGGGCCGCTGTCGCGCGCGGCGTCGGCCACGCTGCCGGGCGTGCCCAGCGAGACGGTCGAGATGCGCGCGCCCAGCGCCGCCGACGCGACCGTCGTCGTGCCGCCGCCGGCGCCCGCGCCGCACCATCCGCCCGCCGCGGCCCACCGGGAGGCGACACACACGCCCGCGCCGCTGCCACTGGTCCCGCCACCGCCTCCGCCGCACCGGGAGCCGGTGCACCATCGCGAGCCCGCGCACACGCCGACGCCCGCGCACGCGGACTCCTTCAGCTTCCACAAGCCGGAGCCCAAGTCGGCCAGCAAGATGCCGCTCATCCTGGGCGGCGCCGCGGCCGCGCTGGTGCTGGCCGGCGTGGGCGGCTATCTGGCCTACAAGAAGATGAACGCGGGCCCGCCGCCGCCGCCGACCACGACTCTCAGCGCCGAGGCCGCCGCGGCCGTCGCGCGGGTGAAGGAGCTGGAGGACAAGCTCAAGGCCATCGAGGCCGAGAAGGCCGCCGCGGAGGCCAAGGCCGCCGAGGACGCGAAGAAGAAGGTCGAGGCGCAGGCGGCCGCGAAGGGACAGCAGGTCGACCCCGCGGCCGTGCAGAAGGCGCAGGAAGAGGCGGCCAAGAAGGCGCGGGCCGAGCAGGAGAAGAAGGCGGCCGAGGAGCGCAAGCGGCTCGAGGAAGAGAAGAAGGCCGAAGAGGCGCGCCTGGCGGAGGAGCGCCGTCGCGCGGACGAGGAGGCCGCTCGCGTCGCGGCGGTCGCCGCGACCTCCACCACGATGCCTGCGACGACCACCACCACGCAGGCGGCCCAGCCGGCCATCCGGCCAGGAACGCTCGTGAACCTGAGCGACCCCGGCGTGATCGCGCCCGTCGCCGAGCGCGTGTCGCCACCCCTCTACCCCGAGATCGCGCGCCGACAGGGGTTGGAGGGCACGGTCGAGCTGAACGTGCTGGTCGACGAGCGCGGCACCGTGCAGGACGTCCAGGTGGTGACCGGCGCGGGCGGCAAGGCGGGCCTCAATGAGGCCGCCGCGGACAACGTGCGCCGCCGCAAGTACCGACCCGCCACCAAGGAGGGCGTCCCCGTCAAGGTGTGGGTGCCCGTCAAGGTCCAGTTCAAGCTGCCCAAGTAGCCGGGCCCACCGTTCAGGGGGCTGGCGACTTCGCGACCCTCGCGAACCGCGTCCATTCACCCTCACCGCGCACGGTCACTGCGGCCGCGGCGTCGTCCCTCACCTCGAACCGGAGTGTCGGGAAGCGATGTCCTTCCCGCACGAAGAAGGTCGGGTCGAGCGGCACGAACGCGTGGGATGTGCCGTCGAGCGCCCCCACCAAGCCACCATCCACGAGCGTGACCACCAGCGAACGCGCCTGGTCATCCGTCCGGTAGGAGCCGACGAGGCGAGCGAGGTCGGGTTCCGGGAGCTTGATCGGCTTCGGCGGGACGGCGCCCGCCTTCTTCAGCCGATCGGCGACGTCGGTGGCGCCGCCGCGCTCGGCCTCGTCGAGAAGGAACGACAGCGTCTCCGGCGAGAGGCGGCGCGTCTCGAGCGCGGCGTCCAGCATCGGCACGTTGCGTTGGAACACACCGTTCCAGGCCACGCGGTCGGCGGCGTCGGAGTCCGGGTCCTTCGCCAGCAGCAGCTTCACGACGTCCACGTGCCCGCTCCGCGACGCGGCTCCGATCGGCCTCTCGCCGTGCAGCTTGTCCTTCGCTCCGACGTCGGCACCGTACTGGAGCAGCAGCTCGACCATCGGCCGGTCGCCCATCTCGGCCGCGAAGTACAGCGCCGTGCGGTCGTTCTCCTTGTTCTTCGCATTCACCGAAGCCCCTTGCGCGAGCAGGCGCTCGACGTTGGCACGGTCGCGGACCAGCACCGCGCCCAGCAGGACGTCGTCGGGCGAAGCCGTCCACACCTCCTGGCCCGGAGCCGCGATCGCAGCGGCCACGTACAGGGTGAGGACGCCAGCGAACTCAGCACCCTTCATGCGATTTCGGGGGAAGCGTCACACACGCGACACGGCGCGTCAATCATCCGTTCGAGCATTGAGGATGGAGCCTCGAGTGCTCCTTGGGGCAACTCGGTCCGGGCCGAGCTGGTGCGGTGGGCAAGAGAAAAGGGGGGCCGATCGGCCCCCCTTTCTGCGTCAGCCGCCGAAGCGGCTAGTACATCCCACCACCACCGTGCGGCATGCCGCCGCCCGCGGGACCTTCCGGCTTCTCCTCGGGGATCTCCGAGACGAGCGCTTCCGTCGTCAGCAGCAGGCCGCTGATCGAGGCCGCGTTCTGCAGGGCCGAGCGCACGACCTTGGTCGGGTCGATGACGCCCGCCTCGACCAGGTTCTCGTACTTCTCGTTCTGCGCGTTGAAGCCTTCCTCGGCGTTCTTGGCGTCGCGGACCTTGGCCACCACCACGGCGCCCTCGTAGCCGGCGTTCACCGCGATCTGGCGGAGCGGCTCCTCCAGCGCGCGCCGGATCAGGTTGATGCCCACCTGCTCGTCGCCCTCGGACTTGAGGGCCTCGACCGCCTTCACGGAGCGGAGCAGGGCCACGCCGCCGCCGGGCACGATGCCCTCCTCGACGGCCGCCTTGGTCGCGTGCATCGCGTCCTCGACGCGGGCCTTCTTCTCCTTCATCTCGGTCTCGGTGGCCGCACCGACCTTGATGACCGCCACGCCGCCGACCAGCTTGGCCAGGCGCTCCTGGAGCTTCTCGCGGTCGTAGTCGGACGTCGTCTCGTCCACCTGGGTGCGGATCTGCTTGACCCGGCCCTCGATGTCCTTGGCCTTGCCCGAGCCCTCGACGATCGTGGTGTTGTCCTTGTCGATGGTGATCTTCTTGGCCTTGCCCAGGTCGTCCAGCTTGATGTTCTCGAGCTTGATGCCGAGGTCCTCGGTGATGGCCTTGCCGCCGGTGAGGATCGCGATGTCCTCCAGCATGGCCTTGCGGCGGTCGCCGTAGCCCGGGGCCTTCACGGCCGCGACCTGCAGGGTGCCGCGCAGCTTGTTGACGACCAGCGTGGCCAGCGCCTCGCCCTCGATGTCCTCGGCGATGATGAGCAGCGGCCGGCCCAGCTTGGCCACCTGCTCCAGCACGGGCAGCAGGTCCTTCATGCTGGAGATCTTCTTCTCGTGGATGAGCACGAGCGCGTTCTCCAGCGCGACCTCCATGCGCTCGGGGTCGGTCACGAAGTAGGGGGAGAGGTAGCCGCGGTCGAACTGCATGCCCTCGACCACTTCCATGGTGTTCTCGAGCCCCGAGCCCTCTTCCACCGTGATCACGCCCTCTTTGCCGACCTTGCTCATGGCCTCGGCGATGATCTC
>JAICEW010000276.1 GCA_025923995.1 Vicinamibacteria bacterium
GGCATGAAGTCGCCGCCCAGCAGGCCCAGGATGGGGAAGCTGCCGACGAAGGCGACGAACGCGACGCCCAGGACGGCCAGGCGATGCGGCACCGAGCTCAGCGACCAGGCCAGCACCCGCTCGTACTTCACGTGCAGGTCGACGAACCAGTGGTTGAAGCGGGCCAGCGCCATGCCGATGGCACCCACGTGCCGGTCCTCCTCGATGTCGGGGTCCACCCAGCGCGACGAGAGCATGGGGTCGAGCGTGAAGGAGACGAACAGCGAGACGAGCACCGCGGCCGCCACGGTGATGCCGAACTCGTAGAAGAACTTGCCCACCATCCCGCCCATGAAGGCGACCGGGATGAAGACGGCCACGATGGTGAAGGTGGTGGCCATGACGGCGAGCCCGATCTCGGACGTGCCGTCCATGCTGGCCTCGACGTGGTCCTTGCCGCGCTGCAGGTGGCGGACGATGTTCTCGCGCACCACGATCGCGTCGTCGATCAGCATGCCGATGGCGAGCGAGAGGCCCATGAGCGTCATCACGTTCAGCGTGAAGCCGAACACCTTCATGACCGTGAAGGCGGCGATGACGGAGATGGGGAGCGTGAGGCCGGTGATGACGGTCGAGCGCCAGGAGTTGAGGAACGCGAACACGATCAGGACGGTCAGGATGCCGCCGATGATCATGGTCAGGTTCACGTCGTGGATGGAGTCGCGGATGAAGGTGGAGTCGTCGCGCACCACCCGCAGGGCCACGCCCGGGGGCAGCTCCGCGCCCAGCCGCTTCACCATGGACGCGATGCCGTCCGCCACCTCGACCGTGTTGGCGCCCGACTGCTTCAGCACGTCGAGGGCCAGCGCGGGCGTCGTGTCGAGCAGGGCCAGGTTCCGGGGCTGCTCGATGCCGTCCACCACCTGGGCCAGGTCCGCGACGAAGATGGTCGTCCCGTTCGCGTGCTTCACGGGGATGCGGGCGATGTCCGTGGCCGAGCGCCCGCGCGCCGCCACGCGCACCAGCGCCTCCGTCGCGCCCCGGTCGGTGGACCCGGCGGGCAGGTCCACGTTTTCGGTCCGCAGCGCGTCCGCCACCTGCGAGAGCGAGACGTGGTACGCCTCCAGCCGCGCCCGGTCCACCACCACCTGGATCTCGCGGGTGCTCTCGCCCACGAGGTTGACGGCCCCCACGCCCGCCACCGTCTCCAGGCGCTTCTTGATGGTCTTGTCCGCCAGCTGGGAGGCCGCCTGCGGGCTCAGCCCCGGCGCGTCGACGGCCACCGAGACGATCGGCAGCGCGTTGGGGTCGATGCGCTGGACGATGGGCTCCTCGATCTCGCGCGGCAGCTCGCCGCGGATCGACGCCACCTTGCCGCGGATGTCCTGCGAGGCGACCTGGGTGGAGGTCTCCACGTGGAAGATGATGACGATGTTGGAGAGGCCCTCCTGGGAGGTCGACTCCACGGTCCGGATGCCCTCGACGGTGTTGACGGCCTCCTCGATGCGGCGCGTGACGTCGCGCTCAACCGCCTCGGGCGACGCCCCCGGGTACACGGTGGTGACGGTCACCAGGGGGAACTCGACGTCGGGGAACTGGTCGACGTTGAGCTGGCGGTAGGAGGTCAACCCCAGGACGGCCAGCGCCGCCATCATCATGGTGGCGAAGACCGGCTGCTTGATGGAGACGCGGGTCAGGATCACTTCTGGACCTCGACCGGCGCGCCCGACGCGAGCGCGACCGGGGGGTCGAGCACCACCACGTCGCCCTCGCGCATGCCCTCGCGCACCTGGACGGCGTCCGCGGTCTCGACGCCCACCGTGACGGTCTTGCGCTCCGCCTTGCCGCCCGCGACCACGAACGCCTGCGCCGAGCGTGGGTCGCTGCCGTCGCGGACCAGCGCCGAGGGCGGGACCACCAGCGCGTCGGCCACGCGGCCCACGCGCACCACCGCGCGCGCGAACAGGCCCCCGACCAGGTCGTTCCCGCCCGGCACCTCGACCACCACCTCGAACGCGCGCGTGCGCTCGTCGACCAGCGGCGTGACCCGGGCCACGGTGCCCTTCAGGGGGCGATCGCCGAGCGCGTCGACCGACACCTCGACGGGATCGCCCAGCTTCACCTTGCCGTAGTCGGCCGAGGGCACGTTGGCACGGAACTCCAGCCGCGAGTCGTTCACCAGCGTGAAGAGCGGCGTGCCGGCGGACAACATGGCCCCCGGGTCGACGTGGCGCCGCGCCACCCGTCCGGAGAACGGCGCCTTCACCTGCGCGCGCGCGTGCTGCGTGCCGGCGATGGCGGCCTCCGCCCGCGCCTGGGCCAGCGACGCCTCGGCCACCTGCAGCCCGACCTGGGCCGCCAGGTGGTCCTTGTCCGTGATGCCGCCGGTCTTGACCAGCCCGTCGGCGCGCTCCTTCTCCGCGACCGCGTGCGCCTTGTTCGCCTCGGCCACCGCCAGCGCCGCCCGCGCGCGCTCGTGGCTGAGGCGGTAGTCGGTCTCGTCCAGCACGGCCAGCGTCTCGCCCGCGGCCACGCGGCTGCCCTCGTCACGCAGGACGCGCACCAGCCGCGCGCTCAGCTCCGCCACCACCTGCACCTGCGCCTGCGGACGCAGCGTGCCCGTGAGCAGCAGCGTGTCGGCCAGCTCCCGGCGCTCCACGCGGGCGGTGCGCACCGGCACCCCGCGCGGCTTCTCGGACGTGTCGGACTGGGCGGCGCGGCCGCAGGCGGCGGCGGTCGCCGCCAGCGCGACGAGTGCTAGGGAATGGGCTCTCATCTAACGTCCTCCTGACGGTGCCGCGGACGGCTCCAGCGGGTCCTGGGCCATCACGTACCGCAGCAGCGCACGCGCCATCGCGTGGTCGAAGAGCGCCTGGATGCGGTTGCTGTCGGCCAGCGTGAGCGCGGCCTGCGCGTCGATCACGTCGAGCGTCGTGGCCGCGCCGTGCTGGTAGTTGGCCTGGGTCATCTCGAGCGCCTGCTGGGCCTGCGAGACGTTGAGGTCCGCCGCCTCCAGCACGCTGCCCGCGACGCTGAGCCGGTCGACGCCCTCCTTGGCCTCCAGCCGGATGCGGTTCTCGAGCGCCACGCGGTCCTGCGCGATCTTGTTCCGCTCGGCCCGCGCCTGCGCCACCTTGCCCCGGGTGCGGAAGCCGTCGAACACCGGGATGGTGAGGGTGACGCCGGCGGTCCAGCGGGCGAAGTCGCTCTCGAAGAAGTTCTTCGGCTCCCGCACCGACCAGCCGTACACGCCGTAGAAGTCGAGGCGCGGGCGCGCGTCCGACTGCGCGATGCCGATCAGCTCGGAGTAGATGCGCTCGTTGAGCGCGATGGCCTTCGCCTCCGGACGGTCGCTCCAGGCGCGGCGCTCGGCCTCCTCGGGCGAGATCTGCAGGTCCGTGTAGGTGAGCGAGTCGGTCGGCTCGATGGGCGTGCCGATCGGCCGCACCATCGCGGCGTTGAGCCGTCCGCGGGCCTGGTCCACCTCGCCCTTGAGGCGGATGAGGATCGCGCGCGTGTTCTCGAGGTCCACGGCCGAGCGCAGCACGTCGAGCTGGGTGGCGACGCCGGCCTCGCGCCGGTGCTTCGCCATCTCGAGGTGCTTCTCCTTCTGGCGCACCGCCTTTTCGCCGACCGCGACCTTCTCCAGGCTCAGCAGGTACTCGTTGTACACGCGCACCGCCAGCAGGGCGACCGCCTGGCGCGTCCGCTGGACCTCCTCCTCGCCCACGGTGCGGGCCAGCCGTGCCGCGCGGATGGCCTTCTGCAGCTTGAAGCTGAACACCGTCTGCCTCATCTGCGCGTAGCCGTCGAAGACGTTCGCGGGGATGGGGGACAGGCTCTCGCGCAGCTCCGGCGGAAAGGCGTCGAAGCTGCTGCTGTTGAGCAGGCTGGGATCCCGGTAGCGGGTGCCGGCGCCGATCACCGTGAGCTCGGGCAGCGCGTCGGCCTTCGCCTCCTGCACCACGCCGCCCAGGGCCGCCACGTCCTCGAGGCTTCGGCGCACCTCCGGGTTGGCCGCGAGGGCGCGCGCGACGGCCTCGGCCCGCGAGAGGGGCTCGGCGGCGGCGGGCCACGGCATCAGGACGGCGGCGAGCAGGACCAGGACGGATCGGTTCATCAAGCCTTCCAGCCTCGTACCAGGGTGTCGACGATCGCATCGGCCAGGTCCGGCGTGAGCTCCGGACGCCCCGCGATCAGCCATCCGCACAGCGCCTCGCCGAGCGCGCCCATGAGCAGGAGCATCCGCACGTCGGTGGGCCCCGGCGCCAGCTCCCCGGCGGCGACGCCTTCGTCCACCCCCTTCGCGATGAGCTGGACGATCTCGTCGTAGTAGCGGATGAAGTCGGTGACCGGCGCCGACGCCGGCGGGTTGTGGATGATGCTGAAGATGAAGCGCATCAGCTCGCGCCGCCCGCGGGCCGCGTCGAAGTAGCTGCGGGCCACGCGCTGGAGCCGCGCGACCACGGGACCGCCGTCCGCGAGCTGCGCGGTCAGGTGCGCGCGGAAGTCCTCGAGGACGCCGTCCACCAGGGACCGGTAGACGCCCTCCTTGCTCCCATAGAAATGATAGAGGGTCGGCTTGGTGATCCCCGCGGCCTCGCAGATCTCCCTGACCGAGGTGGCGTCATAGCCCCTCGACGAGAACAAAGCCAATGCACTCTGTAGGATACGGTCTGAGCTGCGGACTTCGGCTGACGACATCACCCCTCTGTACGTACCGGACGGTACATTCGTTCCGGAGTCTACCAAGGGCCCCCGCCAAAAGCCAGAAAGCGCTTGACCGTGTGCCGGTCGGGAGAGAGCCTTAGGACGGGAAGGGGAGCTTCAAATGAAGAAGGCACCGCGCAGATCGAGCAACCGACCCGCTTCGACGCCGCGACGCAAGGCGGCTTCGGAGTCCAGGAGGAAGAGATCCGCGACACGCGGCCGGGTGGCGTCCCGGCCGGCGGCGGAGCCTCCGAAGGAGAAGTCCCCGACGGCCGTGGCGGCCGAGGCCCTGCGCAAGGGCGTCGTGCCCGCGACCCGCGCGCGTCCCGCGATCCCGCACGAGGACGAGCTCATCCGCGTCGGCGATCCCGACGACGACAGCCTGCAGAACGAGTACTCGGGCGAGGACACGCCGGGAGGCAGCACACCCACGCCCGACCAGAGCAACATCGACGAGATCGGGCGCGTGTACGGGCTGGCGGAGGAGGACAGCGGCGCGCTGCAGACGGCGGGCGAGATCCTCAGCCGGCGTGACCGGCGACGGCCGGAGCTGAAGGCGCCGTCCAAGCCGCGTTCGTGAGCGCGGCGGGACAGCGGGCCGCCTTCCCCGACAGCCTCTGCCACTCGTGTGCGGCGCCGCCGCGCTACGTCACCAGCGATCGCGGCTCGATCTTCATCTACTGCCCGATCTTCAAGCGCTACCCGCCGCAGCCGGTCCACGCCTGCACCGCGTACGCGCCGCGTCCCGAGCGGGGCGCGTAGTCGTCCGCGTCCGTCAGGAGACGGGCTTGAGGACCACCTTGACCTCGACGCGGCGCCCGTCCCTGTCCACCGTGACGTTCACCCGGTCGCCGACCTTGTGCGAGTCCATGCGCTCGGCCAGCTCGTCGTTGTTTCGCACCTCGTCGCCGTCGATCGCCGTGATGACGTCGCCCAGCACGATGCGTCCCGCGGAGTCGCGGCGCGTCGGACGCAGGCCGGCCTCCGCGGCCCCGCCCTCGGGCGTCACCTCGATGATCAGCACGCCCTGGACGCCCAGGCGCTGCGCGAGCGAGTCGCGCGCCACCGAGACGCCCAGGCCGGGGCGGACCACCTTGCCGTGCGCGATGAGCTGGGGCACGACCTGGTTCACGGTGTCGACGGGGACGGCGAACCCGACGCCGGTGTAGGTGCCGCCGGTGCCGCCGTAGATCGCGGTGTTGACGCCGATCAGCCGCCCCGAGCTGTCCAGCAGCGGCCCGCCGGAGTTGCCGGGGTTGATGGCGGCGTCGGTCTGGATCACGCCGCGGATGGCGCGGCCGGTGACGGACGCGATCTGCCGGTCCAGCGCGCTGATGACGCCCGAGGTCAGCGTCTGGTCCAGCCCGAACGGGTTCCCGATCGCGAACACCTTCTGGCCCACGAGCAGGTCGTTCGAGGTGCCGATCTTGAGCGGCCGCAGCCGGTCGGCGGGCGCGTCGATCTTCAGCACCGCCAGGTCCTTCTCCCTCTCCACCCCGACGAGGTGGGCGTCCCACGAGCTGTGGTCCTCCAGCGTCACCTGCGCGGCCGCCGCGGTCTCGATCACGTGGAAGTTGGTGACCACGTATCCCGCGCTGTCCCAGATGAAGCCGGAGCCCGTGCCCTGCGGGATCTCCATCACGTTCATCCCGAAGATGTCGCGGCGCACGCCCAGGTTCGTGATGTACACGACCGAGGGCGAGGCGGCGCGGAACAGCTCGACCGTCTTCTTCTCGTCCGCGTCCAGCTCGGCTCGCGCGGCGATGGGGCGCACGGCGCGCTCCGGCGCCAGCAGCCGCTGTCCGCGCACGCGGGGCACCAGCAGGCCGATGCCGATGCCGGCCAGCAGGGTCAGGAGAAGCAGGAGTCGATAGGGACGACCGGGCATCGGTGTTCCTCCGTTTCTGCACCGATTATTCCGCCCGCCGGACGGAGGGCGCAACGCCTCGCGCGTCATGACCCGGGAGCGCGGGCGCCACGGAGCATAGAATCGCGGGATGGACCTCTCGCGTGCGCTCGAGACGGCGACGGCCGCGGCCGTCGAGGCCGGCGCCCTCCTGCGCGAGGACTTCCATCGCACCGGCGGCGCCCGCGGGGCGGTCGACAAGGCGGAGGCAGACACCGAGGCGGAGAAGCTCATCCGCGCCCGGCTGCTGGCCGCGTACCCGGCCTGGCGGTACGTGGGCGAGGAGACCGGCCGCGCGGGGGACGACGCGGCCCTGCCGGTCTGGCTCGTCGATCCCAACGACGGGACGCGCGACTACCTCGCGGGCCGGCGGGGGAGCGCGGTGTCGATCGGGCTGCTGGTCGACGGCCGGCCGGCGCTGGGCGTGGTGTTCGCGTTCGGCTATCCCGACGGCGAGGGCGACCTGTTCGCGTGGGCGGAGGGCTGCGGCCCGCTGCTCCGCAACGGACGGCCGGTGACGGCGCGGCTGCCCCCGACGCTCGGCGCGCTCGACGTCGTGCTCGTCTCGAGCGGTGGGGAGCGCGACCCGGAGACGAACCTGCGCTGCGCGGCGCCCGCGCGCTTCCGCTGCGTGCCGAGCATCGCGCACCGGCTCGCGCTGGTGGCCGCGGGCGAGGCCGCGGCGGCCACGTCGCTCTTCGCGCCCTGCGCGTGGGACTACGGGGCGGGCCAGGCCCTGCTGCGCGCGGCGGGGGGCGTGCTGGTCGACGAGACGGGCGCGGAGGTGACGTACGACGCGTCGGGCATGAGCCACGCGGCGCGCGCGTTCGGCGCGCACCCCGACCTCGCGCGCGAGCTGTCGACGCGGCCCTGGGAGGGCGCGCTCCGGCACGTCGCGTCGGGCGATCGGCCCGTGCGTCTCGAGCGCGGCCGGGCGGTCGCGGACAGCGCGCGGCTCGCGCGCGCGCAGGGCGCGCTGCTGGGACAGGTCGCGGGCGACAGCCTGGGCAGCCTGGTCGAGTTCGAGCCGGCCGACGCGATCCGCGCGGCGCACCCGGACGGGCTGCGCGCCCTGGCCGACGGTGGCCGCTGGCACACGCTCGCCGGCCAGCCCACCGACGACTCGGAGATGGCGCTGGCGCTCGCGCGGTCGATCGTGTCCGAGGGGCACTACGCCCCCGCCGCCGCCTTCGCGGCCTATCGCGAGTGGTACCGCAGCGGCCCGTTCGACGTCGGCAACACCACGCGCGCGGCCCTCAACGGCTATCGCATGGGCGAGAGCCAGGCGAACGGGTCGCTCATGCGCTCGAGCCCGCTCGGCATCCTGGCCCACGCGGCCGGGCCGGCGCGCGCGGCGTCGCTGGCGCGCGAGGACAGCGAGCTGACCCATCCGCATCCCCTGTGCGGCGACGCGGTCGCGGCGTTCGTGGTGGCCGTGGCCGATGCCGTCCGCCATGGGGACCCGCGCCACGCCTGGAGCGCGGCGCGCCAGTGGGCGCGCTCCGCGTCGGCCGCCGCGCCCGTCGTCGAGGCGCTGGAGGCGGCCGAGACGTCGCCCCGGCCGGCCGACGGCGCGAACCAGGGCTGGGTGCTGATCGCGCTCCAGAATGCGTTCCACGACCTGCTGACGGCCCCGACCCTGGAGGCGGGCGTCGTCGCGTCCGTCGCGCGCGGCGGGGACACCGACACCAACGCCGCCATCGCGGGCGCGCTGCTGGGCGCGGTCCACGGCCGCGAGGCCGTGCCCCGCGAGTGGCGCTCGCTCGTCCTGAGCTGCCGCTCGCACCCGCTGCGGGCGCGCCATCCGCGGCCCCGGGCGTTCTGGCCGGTCGACCTCTACGAGCTGGCCGAGCGGCTGCTGCTGGCGGGGGAGTAGCCGGGCCTACCAGGCCGGCGGCCTGGCGAAGCCGGCCTGGCCGCGGTCGCGCTCGCGGAGGCGGTCGCGGGTCCAGTGCGGGTGCACGTCGATGCCGAGCGCCTTGAGGCCGCTCGCGTACTCGTACCGCAGCGTCATGCGCTCGGCGGGGCTGCGCTCGGGCTCGAAGTCCACCACGACGACGTGGTCGTCCGTGCGCTGCCCCCATCCCGTGCCGGGGTA
>JAICEW010000277.1 GCA_025923995.1 Vicinamibacteria bacterium
CATGGTCGGCTCGGGCGCCTCGCTCTCGACGGAGACCAGCTGGACCTCGCCGTTGCGGGCGGCCACTTCCCCGCCCAGGCCCACGCCGTTGACGCGCAGGTTCAGGCGATGCGCGCCGTCGAGCGTCACCACGGTGCGCCCACGGCGGACCCCCTCCAGCCAGGCGTCGTAGGTCAGCGGGCCGCTCACGATCACGTCCGTCCGCGGCGCGCCCGACAGCTCGCGATGGATGCACGGGTAGTCGGAGCCGCCCATGATCGCGATGCGGTAGCCCGCGCTGAGCAGCGTGCGCCAGAGCTGGTACGTGCCCGGGTCGATGGGCGGCCCGTCGACGCGCCGCTCCGTGACCAGGAAGCTGACGCCCCCGCGCACCGCCTGGATGGGGAACTCCCACGGCACGCAGCAGGCGACGGGCGGCGTCGGGAATCCGTTGGCGGTCCAGAACTGCCCGTGCGCCATGCCCACCGCGACCCGCTCACCCTGCGCCCTGGCCCACTCCGGCAGGCCGAGGCCCGACCGCGGCGCCCGGAACGGATCGGACGCGTAGTCGATGTCGCGCAGCCCGAACATGAGGAGGTGGCCGGACGCGCCGGCGGCGAACGCCGACACCTCGAGGTCGTAGTGCAGGATGCGCCCGCCGCCGGAGACCGGGCTGTCCGTGCCCGTGAAGAGCCCGCGCTCCTCCTGGAACCCGTCGCCCCAGACCAGCGCCGCGCCCACCTCGACGCCTTCGGCCGCGAGGCGCTGCGCCAGCTCGGCCGAGGACGTCGGGCCCACGAGACACCCGCGCCCGTGCAGGTGCGGGTCGCTGGAGACGAACCGCGCGGGCGCGTAGCACGACACGAGGCAGGAGTCGGCGTTCGACAGGTTGCCGTCGTCGCACTCCTCCCCCGGATCGACGACGCCGTTGCCGCACAGGGCGCCACGCGGGTCCGGCTCGGGCGCAGGCGCGGGCGCGCAGGCGCCGACCAGGGCGGCCAGCGAGAGCACGATCAGGTGTCGGAGAAGAGGAACGCGCGGGCGCCGAGCGCTCGACATTCACGCGCATCGTACGCGGCGCGTCGCGCTCGCTCAAGGCCCGCGACCGCTGCGGTGGGCCCTGATCCCCACTCCTGTGCCCCCGCGGGCACAGGGCCCGTCAGGCCTCGCGCCGTTCCAGCGACGAGTACGCGGCGATCGCCGCCACCAGCACGTTCGAAGCGATCACGGGCGCCGAACCGATGGCGAGCCCGTACGCGATCCACAGCACGGCCGCGGAGGCCTGCACGCGCCGCAGCAGCGACTGGTCCTTGCAGAAGTACGAGCTCGCGAAGAGGCCCGTCGCCACCCAGCCCAGCGCCTCAAGCACGGCGCACCGCCTCTTCGGCCGCGACCGGCATCGCGCCGCGGCCGCGGATGGTGAGGATGTCCGTCCGGATCTTGTCCCACTCCTGGATCTGCAGCCCCTGGCGCTCGAAGAGCGCCCGGATGCGCACGGGGTTCCAGCCCGCGATGTCCTCCAGCAGCGGGACCAGGACGCTGAGCGCGTCGTCGCTCAGGATGCTCCGGCGCGCGATGGGAGCCAGGTACTCCGCCTCCGACACCGCGATCGTGTAGCCCTCCAGGCGGTTCACGTGCAGCATCACGTGCACGTCCGAGCTGCCGTCGCCGATGTACACGACGTGGTCGCCGCCGACGCCCAGCCGCCGCTGGAGGTCGTCGATGGCCGCCACCTTGCCGTAGCCCGCGGCCACGCGGACGATCGACTCGATCTCACCCGTCGACTCGGAGTAGCGGAACTGCGTCGCGTGGATGTGGTCGGGCGGCACGATGCCCGCGAGCGCGGACTGCACGACCTCCTCCGGCGCCGCCGAGACCACGTAGAAGGCGAAGTGGTGTCCCTCGATCCCGTCGGCCAGGATCCTGGCCAGGCGGTCGATGTTGTGCTTGAGCCGGATCCGCCGCCCCACCTCGACCAGGTGCTCGCGCCGGACGCGCCGGTACTCCGGGTCGTGCAGCAGCAGGTACGCGAGCTCGCCGCCCTGCTGCACGAGGTTGATGCGGGCCAGGCCCGCGACCTTCTCGTGGAAGCCGGACGTCCCCAGCAGCTCGGACAGCACGACGCCCGAGTCGTTGAAGCTCAGCGTCTGGTCGAAGTCGCTGGCCAGCAGATACAGCCTTCGCAGTGGCCGCCTCCCTTCCTCTCGGGGCCGCACGGATGGCCCCGCATCCAAGGTAGGGGCGGCGAGTCATGAAGTCCAGACGATTGATTTCATGGAGCCATGAGAAGCCTTCATGGCCATCACGCCAAGTTCATGATATGAAAGGTCTTCACCAGGAGGTCGCATGAGGATCGTGGACGCGCGCGTGATCGTCTGCTCCCCCGGGCGCAACTTCGTCACGCTGAAGCTCGTGACCGAGGACGGGCTCTACGGTCTGGGCGACGCCACGCTCAATGGACGCGAGCTCGCCGTCGTCAGCTACCTCCAGGACCACGTGGTGCCGCTGCTCATCGGGCGGGACGCGCGCCGGATCGAGGACACGTGGCAGTACCTCTACAAGGGCGCGTACTGGCGCGGCGGGCCCGTGGGGATGACCGCGATCGCCTCGGTCGACATGGCGCTGTGGGACATCCTGGGCAAGGCCGCGAACGTGCCCGTGTACCGCCTGCTCGGTGGCGCCTCGCGCGAGGCCGTGATGGTGTACGGCCACGCCAACGGCAAGGACGTCGAGGAGACCGTGGCCGCCACCGCCCACTACCTCGAGCTGGGCTACAAGGCGGTGCGCGCGCAGTGCGGGATCCCGGGCCTCGCTTCCACGTACGGCGTGGGACGCGGCGGGATGTTCTACGAGCCGGCCGAGCCCGGGCTTCCGCCCGAGAACGTCTGGAGCACCGAGAAGTACCTGTCGTTCGTCCCGTCGCTCTTCGCGCGGCTGCGCGAGGAGTTCGGCCCCGAGCCGCACCTGCTGCACGACGTCCACCACCGCCTGACCCCGATCGAGGCCGCGCGGCTGGGGAAGGCGCTCGAGCCCTGCCACCTCTTCTGGATGGAGGACCCCGTCCCGGCGGAGGTCCAGGACGGGTTCCGCCTGATCCGCCACCACACCACGACGCCGATCGCCGTGGGCGAGGTGTTCAGCAGCATCTTCGACTGCCGCCACCTCATCCAGGAGCAGCTCATCGACTACATCCGCTCGACGGTCGTGCACGCGGGGGGCCTCACGCACCTGAGGAAGATCGCGCACCTGGCGGAGATGTATCGCGTGCGCACGGGCTGCCACGGAGCGACCGACCTCTCGCCCGTCTGCATGGCGGCCGCGCTCCACTTCGACCTGAGCGTGCACAACTTCGGAATCCAGGAGTACATGCGTCACACGGACGAGACCGACCAGGTCTTCCCGCACGCGTACTCTTTCGAGGACGGCTACATGCATCCGGGCGACGCGCCGGGCCTGGGGGTCGACATCGACGAGGCGCTCGCGGCCCAGTACCCCTACGCGCGCGCCTACCTGCCCGTCAACCGACGCGAGGACGGCACGGCCCACGACTGGTAGGCGCGCTACTCCATCCCCAGCTTGCCGAGGTAGCCCTTCTCGCGGACGCGCCGCAGCATCCAGGCGAAGAACAGCGAGCCCGCGAGCAGGTAGAAGGCGTTGAGGCCGAAGGCAGCGATCAGGGTCGCGCCGCGCAACCCCTCGCCCGCGACCACGGCGCGCATCCCCTCGAAGACGTGCGTGGAGGGCAGCACGAGCGCCACCGTGCGCGCCCAGCCCGGCAGCACCGCGACCGGATAGAACACCGCCGAGAACGGCTGCAGCACGAACGGGATCCCCCACACCAGCGCCTCCGCGGACTGCCCGAAGCGCAGGATCAGCCCCGCCGTGAAGATGCCGACGGCCCAGCCGAACAGGAGCAGGCTGGCGAGGAACGGTGCGAGCGCCCCGCCCAGCGCGAGCAGGTGGTAGTCGTAGAGCACCAGGGCCAGCACCGTGAGCAGGACGCCGGGTATGGCGGCCTTGAAGACGCCGACGATGGACGTGGCCACCATCAGCTCCGCGGGACGGACGGGCGCGACGAAGAGGTTGATGATGTTCTTGACCCAGATGTCCTCGGTCACCGCCAGCGTGATGGCCTGCTGGCAGCGGTACAGGACGTCCCACAGGATGAGCGCGCCCACCAGGTACGATACCGCGCGCGGCGCCGCCACCCTCTCCAGGTAGACGCTCAGGAAGCCCCACACCAGCAGGTCCATCACCGGCCAGAAGAACAGCTCCATCGACCGCGCGAGGCTGCGCCGGTAGAGGTACGCGTAGCGCAGCAGCAGCCCCAGCACGCGGGAGGCCATCAGCCCTCCGCCTCCCGTGAGTCGGTGAGCCGTCCGTCGCGCGCGATGCGGATGAAGACGTCCTCGAGCGTCTGCTGCCGCGCGCGCTCCATCACGTCGCGCGGCGTCCCCGAAGCCACCTCCCGCCCGCGCGAGAGGAAGAGCACGCGGTCGCACAGCCGCTCCACCTCGCGCATGTTGTGCGAGGTGTAGACGATCGTGACGCCGCGCTGCCGCTGCTGCGCGCGCAGGGTCTCCCGGACGACGTCCGCGATGTCCGGGTCCAGGCTGGCGGTGGGCTCGTCGAGGAACAGCACCTCCGGGTCGTTCAGGAACGCCTTGCACAGGTTGAGCCGCGTGAGCTGGCCCGAGGAGAGCGCCCCGGTGACGCGGTCGAGCAGGTCCGCGATGCCGAACGTCTCGGCCAGCGCGAGGACGCGCGGCCGCGGGCGGCGCAGGCCGTAGAGCCGCGCGAAGACGTGCAGGTTCTCCCAGCCCGTCAGGTTGGTCGGCAGCGAGATGTACGCGGACGAGAAGTTCACCCGCTGCAGCACGTCGTAGCGCCGGCGCTGCACGTCGAGCCCGAACACGCGCGCCTGCCCCGCGGTGGGCGTGGTCAGGCCCAGCAGGAGCTGGAGTGTCGTGGTCTTGCCCGCCCCGTTGGGGCCCAGCAGGCCCAGGATCTCTCCGCGCGGCACCGCGAAGGAGAGATCGTCCACCGCCGTGGTCGCGCCGAAGCGCTTGGTCAGCCCCGTGACCTCGATGACGGGCTGGGCCAAACCCCGGTCAGCTCGCGAGCGTTTCGCCGGCCGGCTGCTCGCTGACGACGCGGTTGCGTCCCTCGCGCTTGGCCGAGAGCAGCGCGGCGTCCGCGCGCTGCAACAGCTCGTCGGCGTCCAGCGCCTCCTGCGCGTCCCCGCCCGCGACGCCGAGGCTCACCGTCACCGGCACCTCGCGGCCCTCCTCGCCCACGCGGAACGGCTCGGCCGCGACGCTCGCGCGCACGCGCTCCGCCAGGTGCCCCGCCGCGCCGGGCACGCTGTGCGGCAACAGGATCAGGAACTCCTCGCCGCCCCAGCGGAACAGCAGGTCCGGCTCGCGCAGCTGCGCGCGCACGCGGCGCGAGAGCATGCGCAGCACCTCGTCGCCGAACCCGTGGCCGTGCGCGTCGTTCACGCCCTTGAAGTGGTCGATGTCCAGGCTCAGCAGCGAGAGACCCGCGCCCAGACGCCGGGCCCTGTCCGCCTCGCGCCGGAACAGCCGGTAGAACGCGCGCCGGTTGAAGCAGCCGGTCAGCGCGTCGCGCAGCGCCAGGCCGCGCTCGCGGTCCCCCAGCCGGGCCATCGACGCGCTGAAGGCGCCGGTCGTCACCAGCAGGACCGTGACCATGAGCCCGACGAACAGCGCGATCTCGCGCAGCCGCGGCAGCAGCGGCTCGCCGCTGGCGGTGCGCGCGGCCTCGGGGATCTGCAGCGAGCCCATCAGCATGCGCGCGCCCAGCGCGGTGAGCGTCACCAGCGTGAGCGAGACCAGGATGGTGAGCAGCACGCTGGCCCGGTAGCTGAACTCGCGGCGGGGCGGCGTCCGGAAGTGGCGGTCGAGGGCGGCCCGCACGCGCGGCCCCAGAAGGCGCAGCACCGGCGCCACCACCAGCGCGATCTGCGCCAGGTCGCCCAGCAGCCAGCCCTGCCACAGGCGCTGGCTCTCGGTCAGCCCCACCCGCCGTGAGTCGGACCAGATGAGCGCGGCGACGGACGAGGCGGTGGCGGCGATGAGGCCCGCGGCCAGGAACCTCCGCACGTCGGACCAGCGGCGCAGGTCCGGCGAGATGTTCAGCGTGACCATCGAGCCCCAGAGGATCAGCACCTCGAGCGGCGTGGCCAGCGCGAACACGGCCGCCACCCCCGGCGGGATGCCGACCGACAGAGCGCTCGCGAAGGTCGCCACGAAGGCGGGGATCATCCCCCAGGGCGGCCCCAGCCAGATGGCCAGGAGCAGCACCACCGTCAGGGGCGGATAGATGGTGAATCCGACGGTGACCGGGCCGATCGGGATCGGGATCGCGCTCCAGTCGAAGCGCGCCTCCAGCAGCGCGAGCGCCACCGCGAGGGCGGTGCCGGCCAGCCAGCCGACGGGGACCAGCCTCCCCGCCGCGCGCAGCGCCGACAAGGACCACCACGACGGACCGCGGTACGTGTCGTCGCTCACCGACCGGCCGAGTCCATGGGCGCGACCACTATACCGCCGGTGCGCGGAATCCCTCGTGGACCGCGGTCGTTAGAATGGAGGAACAAGGGAGGTGGCGACGTGTCGGAGCCCAAGGAACGGACGGACGCGGAGTGGCGTGCGAGCCTCAGCCCGGAACAGTACGAGGTGCTGCGCCGGAAGGGTACGGAGCGCGCGTTCACCGGCAAGCACTGGGACAACCACGAGGCCGGACGGTACCTCTGCGCCGGCTGCGGGGAGGAGCTGTTCCGCTCGGACGAGAAGTTCGACTCGGGCAGCGGGTGGCCCAGCTTCACCGCCCCCGCGCAGGCAGGGAGCGTGGCGGAAGCGGTCGACACCAGCCACGGCATGCGCCGGACCGAGGTCCACTGCGCGCGCTGCGGCGGACACCTCGGCCATGTCTTCCCGGACGGTCCGGGGCCCGAGGGGCTCCGCTACTGCATCAACTCGGCCGCCCTCGACTTCGACAAGAAGTGACGACGCCGGGGCCCGGCTGACGGGCCCCGGGTACGCGGGGGTGCGGACGGCCCGCACCCCCGGCTGTCCTCAGCGCGACCGGGGCAGCATCGGCGAGTCGAAGCTGAAGCCGGTCGACGGCTCCAGCGCGACCGCCTTGCCGGCCAGCTCACCGTATCGCCCGGTGCTCGAGACGGTGATCGTCCCGCCCACGCCGGCCGCGCCCGCGAGCGTGGACGTGTTGAGCACCTCGGTCCTGCGGGCTCCGATGGCGATGTGCTGCCCGACGATCAGGTTGCCCGAGGCGTCCCACAGATACGCCTGGGCGAAGACGTCCGCGTCGGTCGTGTTCTGCAGGAGCAGCACCGTGATCTGGCTGCCCGCGTTGTTGAAGCGCGGGATCGAGTAGGTCGTCTCGTACGCCCGGATGCGGTACGTGTCGTCGCTTCCGCAGTCCGTGAGGCAGCCTCCGCTGCGCACGCGGATCGTCTCGTCCGTGACCACGGTCGAGAGCAGGTTCTGCCAGCGCAGGCTGCGGGCCGTGCCCGTACCCACCGGCAGCGAGTCCTGGATCACGACGCTCCCGCCCAGGCCCACCCGCTCCAGCGCGACCGGCGAGATGTCGCCCGACGCCTCGTCCACCACGACCTCGTAGGACGAGTGCGGCGCCTGGGCCAGCCGGTAGGAGTCGCGCTCATCGAGACCGGGGGTCTGCGCGATGGCCCGCCGCACGGCGGATCCGTGGACGAGCTCGAGCGCCTCCGGAGCCTGGTCGTCGTTCACGATGGTGCCGACGCCCTGCCCGTCCAGGATGGTCGCGCCGCTGGGGTTGGCCAGGTTCAGGAAGAAGGCCTCGTCCGGCTCGACCGACAGGTCGCCGACCACGTCGATGGTGACGGCCGCGGCCAGCTGGCCCGGCATGAAGGTGACGGCGCCGCTGCGCGGCAGGTAGTCGTTGTCGGCCACCGTGGCCGTGCCGTCGGCGGTCGCGTAGTCGACGGTCACGGGGCTCCCGGACGTGGCGGACAGCGAGAGCGTGAAGAGTGCGATCGCCGTCCCGGCGTTGCCTTCCGGCTGGCTGAGGTCTCCGACCGACACCGTGGGAGGGGGGCCGCCCAGCACGATCGTGAAGTTCGCGTTGCCGATGTCGAAGAACACGTTGCCGATCGCCTCCACCTTGACCCGGGCCTGCGTGGTCGGCACGTTCGGCACGGAGACGAACTCGCTCCCGTCGTTGGGCGTGTTGCTGGCGAGCACGATCGGGAACGTGTTGCCGCCGTCGGTCGAGAGCGAGAGGCGCACGCTGGCGGTGCTGATCGGCGGGCTCTGGGTGTTCGCGGCGTTCCACGTCACGTTTTCGGCCGTGTTCCCCGTCCACGTCACGGCCGTGTCGGGCGCCGTCACCCGGAACGGCCCGGCCGCCGCCACGACCGTCACCACTACCGCATCGATGGTCGTCCCGCCCGCCCCCGCGTGGCTGTCGCGGGCGGTGACGCGGAAGTTCAGGTTGCGGTTGGTCGTGGGCCAGGCCTCGCCGAGCGTCAGCGTGTTGGCGAGGATGTCCTGCAGGCGCGGGAACGTCCGAGACGGCGAGGACGAGACGTTGAAGGACCGGAAGATCGCGCGCGTGCCGTCGTCGGTGTTGGGCGGGGCGGCGGCGCCGGCGTCCATCTGCTCCCAGATGTA
>JAICEW010000278.1 GCA_025923995.1 Vicinamibacteria bacterium
CGGGTCGTGTACCAGAGGCCGGACGCGGCCAGGAGCACGGCGGCGACGGCGAAGCGCCACGCCGCGCGGTCCAGCGTGGCCGGCCAGCGCAGGAGTCCGGCGCGCGTGCCCGCGACCCACGTCGCGGCCAGCAGGAGTCCCCCCACGCCGAGCCAGCCATCCAGCACCTTCAGGCACGGCAGGAGGTCGCGCAGCACCGGCACGGTGCGCGCCAGGAACAGCCCGCACGCCCAGCCGAAGGGGGCCAGGACCAGGCGCAGGGGCGCGCCTGGGGCGCGCGGCTCTTCGGGCACGGCCCCGCATCCTAGCAGCCCAGGGGCCGGCGGCAGACGCCCGCGCCCGATTGACTCGTCCGCGCGGCATCGGTCATCATCAACCCCACATGCTCTGCCCCAAGTGCAACGGCGAGAACGGGAATGATGCGCATCGCTGCGCCCATTGCGGGGCGAGCCTGTCGGTGGGTCTGCTGGAGGTCGTGCGCGGGAACCTGCCGGAGAAGATCTACTTCCTGAAGCCGCGCTCCTACTCGCTGGGCCGGGCGCGCCACAACGACCTGGCCCTGACCGAGCCGTCCATCTCCAAGTCGCACGCGCGCGTCCTCTACGAGAACGGCGCCTTCCTGATCGAGGACCAGGGCAGCCTGCACGGCGTGTACGTGAACGCGGCCAAGGTGCAGAAGGCGACGCTCGCGCACGGCGCGCAGATCCAGCTGGGGAACGTGACGCTGAAGTTCTCGCTGCTGGGCTCGGACGGCTCGACCGAGCAGATCGCGGAGTTCCCCTGGATCGAGCAGCAGCAGCTCCTGCTGTCGCTGGTCCAGACCCTCAACTCCACCCTCGTGCTCAGCCAGGTGTTGGAGCAGGTCCTGGACGCCGTCATGCGCATCACGCGGGCCGAGCGCGGCTTCCTGCTGCTGGCCGACACGCCGGAGCCGGACAGCTACCCCACCGTGGCCGGGCTCAAGCTCCGCGTGGGCCGCCACAAGGGCGGACCGCTGCCCCTCACGGACATGCAGGGGCTCTCCAGCTCGGTCGTGCGCAAGGCGCTGGAGACGGGCGAGACGGTCGCGACCGGCAACGCGGTGGCCGATCCGGCCCTGGGCACGGCCCACAGCGTCATCCTCATGGACCTGCGCACCATCGTCTGCATCCCGCTGCGCTCGCCGCGCGGCGAGGCCGACGGCGGCTCGGGGCCCCCCGCGGTCCTGGGCGCGCTCTACGTCGACAACCAGGAGACGTCGGCCCCCTTCAGCGCCGAGAGCCTGAAGACCGCGGAGGCGCTGGCGCGCCACGCCGCGCTGGCCATCGAGAACGCCCAGCTCTTCGAGCGGGAGCAGCGCACGATCGAGGAGCTCCGGCAGGCGCAGACGCAGCTTCTCCAGTCCGAGAAGCTCGCGACCATCGGCCAGATGGCCGCCGGCATCGCCCACGAGCTCAACACGCCGCTCACGTACATCATGGGCAACCTGGAGCTGCTCCAGGCGCACCCGCTGCTCGACGCGCAGAAGGAGATGCTCAACTCGGTGGCCAAGGGCTCCGAGCGCATCAAGGGGCTGGCCCAGAGCCTGCTGGCCTTCAGCCGCCCGTCGCAGGAGGCCCTCGTTCCCCTCTCGGCCAACGAGGTCATCGCGCGCAGCCTCGAGCTGTGCCACTACCAGATCCTGAAGGGCGGCGTGCAGCTCCGGAAGGAGCTGGCGAGCGACCTGCCGCGGATCATGGGCGTGTCCAACCAGTTGGAGATGGCGTTCATCAACCTCGTGGTCAACGCCATCCACGCGGTCGACGGCCGCGGCGGCGTGCTGACGGTCGGCTCGGCCCAGCGCGGGGACGACGTCGAGATCGCGGTCTCCGACAACGGCCCGGGCATCCCGGACTCGATCCAGGCGACGCTCTTCGAGCCGTTCGTGACGACCAAGCCCGAAGGCAAGGGCACCGGCCTCGGCCTCTCGACCGTGCTCATGGTGGTCGAGCGGCACAAGGGCCGCATCGACTTCACGACCAGCCCCAACGGGACCACCTTCCGCATCACCCTGCCCGCCGCGCACTGACGGAGCTCGCCGCGGCGAGGCCGCGGTGGAAGTCTGTGATCGTAGTCACGCCGCCGCAGGAGCGTGGAACCCCAGCCACACGAACGGCGTCTCCAACATCGAGATGCACACGATCTCCGCGGTTCCGAACGTGGCACGCTGCGTGCTTTGCGAGGCGGCGGAGGTGCACGTGCCCGCCAAGGGTCTTCCGTTGCTCGCGAGCGTCGTCGGGGTGGCCGCACCGCTGGTCGCGGTGTCGGGGCTGGTGCCGCAGGTGGCCAGCCCGGTGCTGCTGGCCCTGGGCGTGATGGCCGCGCTGGCCCTCGCGCGGGGCGGGTCCGGAGGCGGCCGATGAGGCGCCGGACGCTGAAGCTCCTGGCCTGGAGCTACGCGATCAAGACCGTGCTCGTCGGGATCCTCTGGCTGGTGGCGCCCGAGATCCCCCAGCAGGCGATCTCCCACGCGCGCCGCGCCTGGGCCAGCGTCATCGAGTAGCGCGCCGGCCCGCTAGACGCGGAACATCTCGTCGGCCGGACGCAGCGGCCGGTCCAGCCAGGTCGGACGCCGCAGGCCACCCGGTCCCGGGCCCGGCCGGCACTTGCGCAGCCACTCCCGGTACACCTCCATCGAGCGCGTCGTGTCCACGAACACGTCGCCGTAGCGGTCCTCGGCCCTGGCCGGCTCCACCACGACGCGCTGGTGCCAGCAGTGCATGCCGGACGCGGGGTCCGGCTGCACGGGGAACGCGAGGTTCTGGTGCACGCCGCCGTCGCTCCACCAGATCCGCTTGCTGTCAGGATCCGCGCTGGCGAAGGGGCCCAGCCGCTCGACGTGCCGCAGGAGGACACCCGCGCCGTGCTCGCGCACCGAGACGCGCGTGGCGGCCCAGCGGCTGCCCTCGCCCTCGCGCAGCCGCCAGCGTCCCAGGTGGTGCGAGCAGGCGACCACGTGGGGCGCGATGGCCTCCGTCACCCACACGCGGTTCACGAAGTGGCCGATCTCCGTCGTGACGCGGGCCAGGTCGCCGGTCGCCAGGCCCAGTCGCTCCGCGTCGCTCGTGTGCACCCAGAGCGGGTTGCGGTGGGAGATCTCGTTCAGGTACTTCGCGTTCCCCGACCGGGTGTGGATGAGCGTGGGCAGGCGGAAGGTCGGCAGCAGCATCATCTCGCCGCGGGCGTGGTCCAGGCGGCTGCGATGGACGTGGCTGCGGATGTAGCCGGGCAGCGCCTGGTCGCCCCAGCCCCACTGGTCGAGCGTGCGCGAGTAGATCTCGAGCCGGCGGGACGGCGTCGGCCAGCCGGCCACGACTTCCCCGCCGCCCAGGTCGACGCCCACCGCCTTGCCTCCCGCGCTCACGACCCCCGTCGTGGCGTCGGTCGACGCGCCCTCCACCTGGACCGGCTTCTCCTGCAGCCCGCGCACCTCGGGCTCGATGAGGAAGGCGCCGTACCTCCTCATGTACTCGAGCGGCGCCAGCCCCTCGCGTTCGGCCGCCGCGGGCAGCCCGGGCACCGCGTTCTCGAAGATCCAGCGGTAGTACTCGTGGACGGTCAGCTTCTCGCCCGGCCGGTAGGGAGACTCGAAGTGCTTCCGGATCCCCAGCGCGCCGTCGGGGTCGATCCGCCAGCTCAGCTCGATCCAGAACTCGTCCTCCTCCCAGACCTGGCCGGGGTTGGACTCGTAGGTGTAGCGGAACGTCTCCCCCATGCGCTCGCGGGCCGCGCGCAGCACCGGCTGGCGGAAGCTGACCCAGCGGCCGGAGTGCGTCTCCTGGCTCTGGATGTCGTGCCGCTCGCTGGCCTGTCCCATGGGCAGGACGTAGTCCGCGAAGATCGCGGTCTCGCTCCACGTCGGCGTCAGCGCGGCATGCAGGCCGACCAGCGACTCGTCGCGCAGCACCTCCATCCACGTCATGCCGTCGGGATTGGTCCAGACCGGGTTGTAGACGCGCGTGAAGTAGACGTCCAGCTTCCCGCGCCGCTCCTTCAGGAAGTGGGGGAGCAGGAAGGACATCTCGTAGTGGCTGAGCGGCCACTCCTGCGGGAACAGCAGCTCGTTCCACTCGCGCTGGGCGGGCGGCTCCTCCCAGAACGTCGGCTTGTACTTGTTCCAGGCGTGCGGCGACGTGCCCCCGGCCGTGCCGACGCTGGCCGTGAGCACCGTCAGCAGCTGGAGCGCGCGGGCGACCTGCCAGCCGCCCTCGTTGCCGGCCGCCGTCCCCCGCCACACGTGCGAAGCGAACGCGCCGCGCGCGTTCCCGATCCCGCGCGCCACCTCGACGATCTTCGCGCGCGGGACGCCGCTCTCCGCCTCCGCCAGCTCCGGCGTGAACTCCCGGTACTCCTCGCGCAGGGCCTGGAGGAAGCGCGCGAACGTGGGCTCGTCCTGGGGGCGCCGGTCGGCCATGTACTCGCGCCAGTTGGTCCAGCGCTCGACGTACGCGAGGTCGGCCAGCCCCTCGTCCAGGATCACGCGCGCCATGGCCAGCAGCACTGCGGCCTCGCTGCCGGGATAGGTGGGCAGCCAGTAGTCCGCGCGCGAGGCCGTGTTGGACAGCCGCGGGTCCATGACCGCGAGCTTCGCGCCGGCCAGCTTGCCCTCGATGATGCGCTGCGCGTGCGGGTTGAAGTAGTGGCCGGCCTCCAGGTGGGACGAGAGCAGGAGGATGAAGCGCGCGTTCGCGTGGTCCGGGCTGGGACGGTCGTACCCGCTCCACAGCGCGTAGCCCAGGCGGGCCGAGGCCGAGCAGACGTTCGTGTGCGAGTTGTGCCCGTCGATGCCCCAGGCCTTGAGCACGCGGTCCATCGTGCGCTCGTGCCCGGGCCGGCCGACGTGGTACATGACCTCGTTGCGCCGGTTCTCCAGGAACGCCCGGCGGATCCGTCCTCCGATGTCGTCCAGGACCTCGTCCCAGGTGACACGCGCCCACTCGCCGCCGCCGCGGGCCCCCGCGCGGCGCAGCGGGTAGAGGATGCGCTCGGGGTCGTGGACCTGGTTGATGGTGGCGGGCCCCTTGGCGCAGTTGTGGCCGCGCGAGGCCGGGTGCAGCGGGTTGCCCTCGAACTTGCGCACCCGCAGCGCGTCCTTGTCGACGTACGCGAGCAGCCCGCAGGCCGCCTCGCAGTTGAAGCAGATGGTGGGCACGAGCAGGTAGCGCTTCTCGACCTTGCGCGGCCAGGCCTTGGGGTCGTACTCGCGCCAGTCGTCCCAGCGCTCGGCGGGCGGGAAGGCCTGGAGGCCGGAGCCGGGCGTCAGCCGGTCGATGCTCATGCCAGTGGGATCCTCTGGGGGGCCTGGACGTAGAGGTGCTCCCAGGCCAGCAGGCCGAAGAGCGTCAGCACTCCCGCCACCCCCGTCGCGTCCACCCCGGACCACAGCAGGGCCAGCGGCAGCAGGTGGCCGATCGCCAGCACGCCCGTCGCGAAGCGCGGGTCGTCCTGGATGAGGTGGGCCGCGCGGCGGGCGTCCTCGGTCGCGTGGCGGCCCCAGACCTCGCCCGCGACCAGCAGCCCGTTCAGCGGCAGCAGGACGCGCAGCCAGGCGGGCTCGAACAGCGCCGCGCCTGCGCACAGCGCCTGCAAGGCGAGGTGCGGCGCCAGCAGCGGCGACTGCCACAGGTCGCGGCCCTTGCTCTGGCCGAACAGGAATGCCGTGTAGACAGCGGTTCCCGCCGCCAGCACGACCGTCACGGGCAGCACCGCCCGGGGCCAGGCGAAGGGCAGCCATCCCAGCGCGTCCAGGAGGTGCAGCGTGAGCAGCGCGCCGTAGGCGGTGATGACGTACGCGCCCCGCACGAGCCAGGAGCGCCACTGCGGGCGCGTGAGCGTCCACAGGAAGCGCGTCGGCTGGCGCAGGTCGGCCACCAGCAGCGCCCCCGTCAGGCCCAGCGCGACGAGAGCGATCATCACGTGCCCGCCGCGGAGGGGCTCTCCCCCCGCCAGCGCGCGCAGCGCGGGAACCAGGAGCGCGCCGGCCGCGATCGACTTGGTCCAGAGGTAGACCGAGACCTTCCAGCCCCACGAGTTGCGGTGCTGCTCGCGCACGCCGTAGGTGCGGCGCGGCGCGGCGGCGTCCGGATCCTGGTCGGCCTCGAGCGTGCGGCGCTGCGGGGCCTGCGCCCACATGTAGTCGGACGGAGGCGGGGCGGCGGACGGCACGAGCGCGGCCGCGTCGCCGTCGATGTAGAACAGCTTGGGCCGCGTGCCCTTCTCGGGCTTGCGGACCTGCACCGGCTCGCGACCGACCAGGCGCACCAGGTTCGACGTCGGGTCGTCCAGGTCGCCGGCGACGATCGCCTGCGTCGGGCAGACGGTGACGCAGGGCGGCTCCAGCCCCACCTCGACCTTGTGCGCGCAGAAGTTGCACTTGGCCGCGGTCTCGGTCTGCGGGTCGATGTAGAGCGCGTCGTACGGGCAGGCCTGCATGCAGCCCTTGCACCCGATGCAGCGGCTGCCGTCGAAGTCCACGATGCCGTCGGGCCGCCGGTAGAGCGCGGTGGTCGGGCAGATCTCGACACAGGGCGCGTCGTCGCAGTGGTTGCAGCGCGTGACCTGGAAGAGGCGTCGCGTCTCCGGGAACGCGCCCTTCTCGATGTACTTGACCCAGGTGCGGGCCACGCCCAGGGGGACCTCGTGCTCCGCCTTGCACGCCACGGAGCACGCGTGGCAGCCGATGCACCGCCGGTTGTCGATCAGGAAGCCATAGCGCACGCGGGGCGGATTCTACCCCGCGGTGTTCTCCAACGGTCAGCGCACCTCGAACGACTGCAGCGTCACCGGCACCGTGCAGCCGGGGGCCGAGTAGAAGACGGCGATGGCGTAGGTGCCGGCGGCCGGCCCCGAGACCCGCACGTTGCTCAGGAAGGGCAGCACGGCGGCTTCGGCGGGAGGAGGCGGCGCCCCTCGCGCCGTCGAGGAGTCGACGCGCGGCAGCGGCGGGAAGAGGGTCGAGAAGTCGAGCACGACGTCCGTCCCGGTCCCATCCCGCTCGGGGTCGCCGTCCACGATCACGAACGGCTGATCGCCGTGGAAGGGGACGCTGGCCAGGTACCAGTCGACGTCTCCCGGGCCCGCGAGCCCTCCAGTGAGCGGGATGAACGCCGGCACGTTGGCCATGTCCTCGGTGTCGTTCGGCTCCGTCTCGGGGTTCACGCCTTCGGTGACGCCGACCATCAGCACGTACGGCGCCAGCACGCCCCTGGGCGTCCCGGCGGTCACGCGTATGTAGTGCATTCCCCCGACCGGGATGTGCAGACCCGCGATGACCGAGGCATCGCCGGACGTGATGACGTTGGTCTGCCCGTTCCCCGTGCCGTCGTCGTCGTCCTGCTCGAGGACCGTCGTCCCGTCCGGCGCCAGCACCTCGAGGACGGAGTCCCGCGTGGTCGCGCCCGGCGCCTGTGTGCCTCCCGTGTCCACGGACAACCAGAGTCGCGTGCCTCCGGTCAGCAGGATTCGGAAGACGTCGACGTCGCCCGCGGGGGAGATGGCGGCCGGTGCGCCGAAGAACAGCCCGCTGGTCGTGCCGAAGGCCTGGAACAGGAGCGTCGCGGTGGCCGGAGTGCCGTTGGGCTCGATCTCCGGCTGGGGGCCTGGACAGAACTGGGCCCGGGCCGCCGACTGCACCCCGGCCCAGAACACGGCGACGAGCAGCGCCAGCCTAGCGACCCGCATGGGCTACTCCCTTCGGAAGCAACCCATCTTCCCACGCCGTCCGCAGGCCGCGGGGATCGGAGCGCGATTCTCCTATTCGGTCACGACGAGCCGGCCGTGCTCCTTCTCGGCCGCGGCTCCCGTTTCCAGGCAGCAGTGGAACGGGAACGTCCCCGCCTTCTCGGGAGCGATGTCCACGACGGTCGGCCGGCCGGCGCGCACGCGCTTCTCGATGCGCCAGGCGTCGAGCGCGAAGCAGTGGTCGCCGTCCGCCGACGAGATCGACAGGCGGACGGCGTCCCCCTTGCGCACGCTGAAGACCTTGGGCCGGAAGCCCTCCGACGAGGCGACCAGCTCGACCGTCGCCGGCCAGGCGCTGACGGCGGGTCCCAGGACGAGGCCTGCGAGGACCGCCGCCAGCCGCCCGGCGGGGCTCATCTGCGGTCGCGGCCTCCGCGATCGCGGCCGCCGCGGTCGCCCCGGTGCTCGCGGGGCCTGCGCTCGTGCGAGCCCGCCCCGGAGCCGGCTCCCGCC
Organism: Vicinamibacteria bacterium; assembly: GCA_025923995.1. GTDB lineage: Bacteria > Acidobacteriota > Vicinamibacteria > Fen-336 > Fen-336 > JAICEW01. The sequence continues at coordinate 8,212 of JAICEW010000278.1, forward strand.
TCGGCCGGCGCCGGCTGCCCGCCGCCCTCCGCGTCCGTGAGCAGGGCCTTGCGGGACAGCCGGATCTTCCCCGACGGGTCGATGTTCACGACCTTCACGAGGATCTGGTCGCCTTCCTTCACCTCGCTGCGCACGTCCTGCACGCGGTGGTTGGCCATCTCCGAGACGTGCAGGAGGCCGTCCGTGCCGGGGATGATCTCGACGAACGCGCCGAAGTCCACCACGCGCACCACCTTGCCCAGGTACGTCTTGTTGAGCTCGGCGGTCGCGGTCAGCTCCTCGATGATGGCGACGGCCTTGCGCGCGGCCGCCTCGTCGGTCGAGGCGATCGACACGCGCCCGTCGTCCTCCACGTCGATCTTGCAGCCCGTTCGCTCCACGATCGAGCGGATCATCTTGCCGCCCGGCCCGATGATGTCGCGGATCTTGTC
>JAICEW010000279.1 GCA_025923995.1 Vicinamibacteria bacterium
CGGACCTCCGCGAAGTGGTCCCGGCACTCCGGGCACAGGTGGTCCGCGATGCGCGGGAGCGCCTCGATGATCGGCTGATCCTGCGGCACCTTGCAGTCGAGAACACGGAGCGGGTTCGTGACCGCGCGCCGCTGGCAGTCCCCGCACATCTGCGACGCGACCGGGGTCAGCGCCTGGCGCAGCGTCTCCACGTATGCGGGCCGGCAGTTCGCGTCGCCGACGGAGTTGAGGATCAGCTCGTGGCCGGCCAGGCCGCACTCGCCCAGGTAGGCGAGGCCGAGCTCGATCACCTCCACGTCGATCGAGGGACGCGCCAGCCCGAATGCCTCGACGTCGACCTGGTGGAACTGCCGGTAGCGTCCCTTCTGCGGCCGCTCGCGGCGGAACATGGGCCCCAGCGCGTACACCTTGAGCGCCGGGTCCGTATTCATGAGGTTGTGCTCGATGACCGACCGGACGATGCCCGCGGTCGCCTCCGGCCGCAGCGTCAGCGACGAGCCGTCACGGTCGTCGAAGGTGTACATCTCCTTCGACACGATGTCGGTCTCGCCCCCGATGCCGCGGGCGAAGAGGTCCGTCTCCTCGAACACGGGCGTGCGGATCTCGCGGTAGCCGTAGCGCCGGAACAGCCGGTGAGCGGCCGCCTCGATGCGGTGCCAGGCCGCGACCTGGTCCGGGAGGATGTCGTGCGTTCCCTTGACGGCGCGGATCGGCTCGCTCAAGGCTTCTTCGTCGCCGCGGCCTCGGCCAGGTACGTCTCCTTGTAGTCGTAGTAGTTCGCGGCGTAGCGGCGCAGGCCCTCGCGCTCCTCTTCCGTGATCTGGCGGCGGAACTTGCCCGGCACGCCCATGACCAGGCTGCGCGGCGGCACCACCATGCCCTCGGGGATCAGCGTGCCCGCAGCGATGACGCACTCCTCGCCCACGTGCGCGTCGTTGAGGATGGTCGCGCCCATGCCGATCAGGCAGTACGAGTCGATGCGGCAGCCGTGCAGCGTCACCGAGTGGCCCACGGTCACGTGGTCGGCGATGACGGTCGGGTGCTGGTCCTTGAAGACGTGCACGACGCAGAGGTCCTGGATGTTCGAGTAGGGTCCGATGCGGATCGAGTGCACGTCGCCGCGGACGACCGCGTTCATCCACACGCTCGCGTGGTCGCCCAGCTCCACGTCCCCGATCACCTGGGCCGACTCGTCCACGTACACGCGCGAGCCGAGCTTCGGCATGATGCCCTTGAACGGACGGATCATCCACGACCTCCCGAAACGCGGGAGTCTATCAGAAGCGCTGGTTCGAGGCCTCTCTGGGCCGGAAAACGCCGCTTGCGAGGGCCGCGGGCGGGCGCGATGATGGGACTCAGGTTCCTCGTCGCTCGGGCGAGCAGCGACTGGAGGCACTCGCATGTTGCAGAAGATGATGGGCGTGGCCTTCTCGTTCCTGGCCGTGCTCTCGGTCGGCCTGACCTCCGTCCTGCTGTTCAACATCGGCGTGTGGCTCCTTGGTGAGCACGGCGGAATCGCGATTGTGGTCGTCGTGGCCGGCGCGGTCGCCACCACAGGCCTTTTCTGCCGACGCCGCCAGCGTGCGGCGGCCCGGCTGCCCTCTGCCCCGCACCCCGGCATCAGCATGCACGCCATCCCGATCGCGGGCGGGATGGGCCTCCTCTTCGCCATCGCCTATGTCGTGATGTTCTGGTTCGGCGCCCCGGGATATCGGCCCATCGTGCTGGGGGCCGCTGGAGCCGGCGCCCTGCTCGGATTCCTGCTCATCCGGCGCGCACGATCACGGCCGCAGCGCAACGACACCTCGATCCTGCATCTCGACCGCGAGGCAGAGGACCCGACACGCGCGGATCGCCTGCAGCCGCGGGAAACGAGCGACTCCAGGTTCGCGAGCAAGCGCTGGGCACTCGCCCCGGGGCGAGTGGCTTCCGGCCGCACCTGAAGCGATCGGTCTGACTAGGCTTCCGGGCCCGGCGTGCCCAGGCGGCGGCGGGCGTCGTGCAGGGACAGGCGCCCCATCTCGAACTCGCGGTCGAGCGCGTCGAACATCCCGTCGGTCGGCTGGCGCTGCGCGACCGCGGCGTCGAGGCGGGCCAGCAGGTCGGCCATGCCGCGCAGGCCCATCTGGACGGACGCCCCGCGCAGGCTGTGGGCGACCGCGCGCAGCGCGTCGCTGTCGACCGCGCGGTCCATGCCGCGCATCTCCGCGAGGCGCAGCGGCGCGGACTCGAGGAACAGGTCGATGATCTCGCCGGCCACGCTCGCGAGCCCCTGCGCCTCCAGCGCGCGCAGCGGGTGGTCCAGCGGCAGCGCGTACAGGCGCGGCCCCGGCCGCGGGGCACCGGCCGCGGGAGCGTCCCCGTCCGGCCGCACCCACTTGTGCAGGGCGGCCGCGAGCTGCTCGCGACGCACCGGCTTGGCCAGGTAGTCGTCCATGCCCGCGGCCAGGCAGCGCTCGCGGTCGCCGGTGGACCCGCTGGCCGTGAGCGCGATGATCGGCGTGCGGCGGCCGCCCCCCTCGCGCGAGCGGATCCAGGCGGTCGCCTTGTAGCCATCCATCTCCGGCATCTGGCAGTCCATGAGCACGGCGTCCCAGGTCCCGTTCTCGCACTCCTGGACCGCGTCCACGCCGTTCTCGACGACCTTGTAGTCGTAGTCGAGGCTCTTCAGCAGCGCGACCGCCACGCGCTGGTTGATCGCGTTGTCCTCGACCACCAGGACGCGCAGGCGGCGGCCGCCGGACGCCTCCACCTCGTCGTCGCCCTCGGGCCGCAGCAGGGGCAGCGTCACCCAGAAGGTGCTGCCCTCGCCCAGCTCGCTCGTGAGGCCGATCTCGCCGCCCATCGCCTCCGCCAGGCGCCGACACAGCGCCAGGCCCAGCCCGGTGCCGCTGCGGCGCCCGGTGTGCCCCTCCACCTCCGCGAACGCCTGGAAGATGCGCTCCTGCGCCTCGTGCGCGATGCCGATGCCGGTGTCGATCACCTCGAGGCGAACCGCGGCACCCGACCCCGCGCCCGCCAGCCCCAGGCGCAGCCGCACCTCGCCCTCGGCCGTGAACTTGAACGCGTTGCCGACCAGGTGCCCGAGGATCTGCAGCAGGCGCACCGGGTCGCCGCGCCACAGCCCCGCCATCTCCGAGGTGATCTCGCAGACGAAGCCCAGCCCGCGCGACCGGGCCTGCTCGCTGAACGAGGGCGCGACCTGGCCCAGCAGCGCGACCAGGTCGAACTCGGTCGTCTCCAGCTCCAGCCGTCCGCCCTCCGCGCGCGAGAAGTCCTCGATGTCGTCCAGCCGCCCCAGCAGGTCGCGGCCGGCGCGGTCCACCGACTGCGCCTGCTCGCGCTGGCCCGTGGCCAGCGGCTGCTTCAGCAGCGACTCGGCCGCAGCCACCATCGCGCCCACCGGGCCGCGCAGCTCCTGGCTGACCGCGCCCAGGAACTCCGACTTCAGCCGCGACGCGTCGAGCGCGGCCTGGCGCGCGCGCACCAGCACGTCGATCGTCTGCACCACGGCGACCACGCCCGCGACGTCGCCGCCCGGCTGGCGCCAGGGCTGCAGCGTCCAGCGCACGTGGAACTCGCCGCCGTCGGCGCGCGTGAACAGGTCCTCCGGCTGCGACACCACCTCGCCGGCCAGCGCACGGCGCAGCCCGTCCTCGTAGCGCCGCGGCAGCTGCGGGATGACGTCCTCGTGCCGGCGGCCGAGGATGTGGCCCTCGCCCAGATGGAAATAGGAGAGCCACTTCTGGCTGTGGGCCATGAAGCGGCCGTCGCGGTCCACGATGGCCATGGCCACCGGCGCGTTGGTCACGATCTGGCGGAGCTGCTGCCGCTCCTGCTCCAGCGCCTCCTCCGCGCGGCGGCGCTCGGTCACGTCGCGCGCGACCGCCTGGAAGCCCAGCACGCGGTCGCCTTCGCAGAGCAGCTGCACGTTCTGCTCGATCCAGACCTCGCGCCCGTCCTTGGTGATGGCCGCGAACAGGTCGTGGCTCGACGCCGTGCGCCCGCGGTACTGCGCGATGAGACGCGACTCCACGCGCGTGCGGTGGTCCTCGCGGATGAGCTCGAGGAAGTGCTTGCCGACCAGCTCCTCGGGCAGGTAGTTCATCACCCGCGCGCCCATCGGGTTCACGTAGGTGAAGAACCCCTCGGTGTCGGTGCGGTAGATGACGTCCTGGGCGCGCTCGACCAGCTGGCGGTAGCGCGACTCGCTCTCGCGCAGCCTCTCCTCCAGCCGCCTCTGCACGCTGATGTCGGTGAGCGTCACCACGACGTGCACGAGGCCGCCGCCCATCGGCCGCGGGTCGGCGTTCACCAGCAGCCAGACACGGTCGCGCGAGCGCGGCCGCAGGAACCCCATCACCACGTTGCGCACGGGACGGCCGGTCGCCAGCGCACGCGGGCCCGGATGGTCCGTGCCAGGGAACGACGAGCCGTCCTCGTGGATCGTCAGCCCGCCGCCGTCGATCGACGTGCGGCCGATGACCTCGTCGGCGGTGACGTCGAGCAGCTCCAGCGCGGCGGGGTTGGCGTAGAGGACCTCGGACCGCGGGCCCTGCACGAGCACGCCGACCTGCAGGTCGTTGAGGGAGGGCTCCGTTCGTACGGCCGCGCCGGTGGCGACGGCGCGTCCGGGAAGGGAAGCACGACGTTCCCGCTCTTCCATTCGAGTCCCCAAAACGGGCCCACGCCGCCGGAGGGGAACGGCTGCCGGTGCGCGCCCAGTGGGGAGAAGGTACCGCCTTTGTCGGAGGCAGGTCAAGGGACTTCCCGGAAATTGATCACCCGGTCCGCCCCTTGGCTTCGGGCCCGCGCGTGGGCTATCGTCGGGAGCACGGCCCCATCTCGCACGAGCATAGGACCCATCTCAAAGAGGATGAACGTGGCTGACACGATGACCGTCCCCGCTTCCGCCCCCTCCGCCGCCGGCGCCGCTCCCGGGCCCGCCGTCGCCGCCGACTTCGCCGGCGTGCGCCGGGTGCCGAGCCCGCACAACGAGCCGGTCCGCTCCTACGCGCCGGGCTCGCCCGAGAAGGCCGAGCTGAAGGCGCGGCTCAAGACGATGGCCGCCGAGCGGATCGAGATCCCCCTGATCGTGGGCGGGCGCGAGATCCGCACGGGAAGCACCGCGCAGGCCGTGCAGCCGCACGACCACGCGCACGTCCTGGCCGACTGGCACAAGGCCGGCCCGGCCGAGGTCCAGCGCGCCATCGAGGCCGCGGCGGAAGCCCGCCGCGAGTGGTCGAGCTGGCGCTGGGAGGACCGCGCGGCCGTCCTCCTGAAGGCGGCCGAGCTGCTGGCCGGCCCCTGGCGGGCCACGCTCAACGCCGCGACCATGCTGGGCCAGTCCAAGACGGTCTTCCAGGCCGAGATCGACTCGGCCTGCGAGGTGATCGACTTCTGGCGCTTCAACCCGCACTACGCGCAGGAGCTGTACTCCGAGCAGCCGCTCTCCCCCGCCGGCGTGTGGAACCAGCTCGAGTACCGCCCGCTCGAGGGCTTCGTCTACGCGATCACGCCGTTCAACTTCACGGCCATCGGCGCCAACCTGCCGACCGCGCCCGCGCTCATGGGCAACACCGTCGTGTGGAAGCCGGCGTCGAGCGCCGTGCTGTCCGGCTACTACATCATGAAGATCCTGGAGGAAGCGGGCCTGCCGCCCGGGGTCATCAACTTCGTGCCGGGCGACGCGGGACCGATCTCGGACGCGGTGCTCTCGCACCAGGACCTGGCCGGCGTGCACTTCACGGGCTCCACCTACGTCTTCAACAGCATGTGGAAGACGATCGGGGCCAACATGTCCCGCTACCGCTCCTACCCGCGCATCGTGGGCGAGACGGGCGGCAAGGACTTCATCGTCGCGCACGCCTCGGCCGATCCCGCCGCCCTCGCGGTCGCGATCGTGCGCGGGGCGTTCGAGTACCAGGGCCAGAAGTGCTCGGCGGCCAGCCGCGTCTACGTGCCGCGCTCGATCTGGGGCGACGTGCGCGACCGCGTGGTCGCGATGATCCGCGACATCAAGATGGGCCACGTCCAGGACTTCCGGAACTTCATGGGCGCGGTGATCGACAAGAAGGCGTTCGACAAGATCTCGGAGTACCTCGCGGAAGCGAAGAAGACGGCGAAGGTGCTGGCGGGCGGCAACGCGAAGGGCGACCAGGGCTACTTCATCGAGCCCACCCTGGTGGAGACGCACGACCCCGACTACCGGCTGCTGTGCGAGGAGATCTTCGGCCCGGTGGTGACCGCCCACGCCTACGACGACGAGCGCTGGGAGGAGACGCTCGCGATCGTCGACCGCACGTCGCCCTACGCGCTCACCGGCTCCGTCTTCGCGCGCGACCGCGGCGCGGTGCGCGAGGCGGCCAGCGCGCTGCGCAACTCCGCCGGGAACTTCTACATCAACGACAAGCCGACCGGCGCCGTGGTCGGCCAGCAGCCCTTCGGCGGTGCGCGCGGGTCGGGCACCAACGACAAGGCGGGATCCAAGCTGAACCTGGTGCGCTGGGTCAGCGCGCGGACCATCAAGGAGACGTTCGTCCCGCCGACCGACTACCGCTACCCGTTCCTGTCGGAGGAGTGAGCGCGCCCGGCCGCAGGCCGCTCCTCGGCCTGCTCGCGCTCCATTTCGTCGCCGGCGGCCTGCTGGTGGCCGCCGGCTACCGGCACCAGGTCAACCCCGACGGCATCGCGTACCTCTCGAGCGCGCGCAAGTACCTGGCCGGGCACTTCGCGGACGCCGCGACCGGCTTCTGGAGCCCGATGTACTCGTGGCTGCTGGCGCCGCTGCTGGCGCTGCGCGTGCCGCCCCTCCTCGCCACGAAGCTGCTCGACCTGGCGGCAGGCGCGCTCGTGCTCGCCGCCGCCTGGCGCCTCATGGACCTGCTGGGGCTGGAGCTCCGCGCGCGCCTCGCGGTCGGGGTCGCCCTGGTCGTCATCGTCCTGCACTTCGGCCTGACCGTCTCGACGCCGGACCTGCTGAGCGCCGCGTTCGTGCTGCTCTACCTGAGCGTTGTCGCCAGGCCCGATTGGACCGAGGGCCGCGGGCCCCTCGTCGCGGGGCTGCTCGGCGGCGGCGCGTACCTGTGCAAGGCGTACGCGCTCGGCTTCGTACTGGTCCACCTGGCCGCGCTCACCGCGTTCCGCCTCCTGCGGGGAACGGATCCGCGGCGACGCGTCGTCCGCGGCGCCCTGGTGGCACTGGGCGCGCTCGCGATCGTCGTGCTGCCGTGGGGGCTGGCGCTGGGCGCAAAGTACGGCCGCTTCCTGCTGAGCGACGCCGGACGGCTGAGCTGGACGTACGACGGACCGGGCCGGCCCGGCTACCCGATGCAGCGCGACGGGTTCCTCCCTCCGCCCGACGCGCTCGCGGTCAGCGCGTGGGACGACCCCGGCCTGCTGAGCCTGCCCGACTGGAGCCCGCTGCGCTCGCCGGAGGAGCGGCGCCACTTCGAAGGGCTCGTCCGGGCGAACGCGTCACAGGTCGTGTCCGTCGCGCACGGCTTCTCGCCATTGGCGCTTCCGATCGTCCTGCTCAGCCTCCTGCTCGCCGCCTCACGCTTCGAAGCGCGCCCGGGCCGGCCCCTGTGGGCCCTGACCAGCGCGGCGCTGCTCTATCCGACCGGCTACCTCGCCTTCCACCTGCGCGACCGCTTCCTGGCCGTGGTCTGCGTCCTCCTGCTGGTGCTCGGGGCCTTCGCCGCGTGTGCTTTGTGCCGGGCGCTCGAGATCGGCCGGCGCGGCCGCGGCCTCGTGCTGGCCGTGGTGTGCCTGTCGTTCCTGCCCGCGCCTGTCGCCGGGCTGCGCGCGTCCTGGCGCGACGGCGGGCAGTGGATCGAGACCGCGCAGGGGCTCGCCGCGGTCCCCGCGGGAGCCCGCGTCGCGTCGAACGGCCGCTGGCGCCAGACGCTCTACGTCGCGTTCCACGGCGGCTGGCGCTACTACGGAGAGCCCCGGCCCGGCGCGGCCCCGGGGGCGACCGAGGCCGACCTGCGCCGCCACGGCGTCGAGTACTTCCTGGTATGGGGGGACCCGTCCGCGCTGCCCTTCGTCACGGGCTGGCCGCTGGCGGCGCGCAGCGGAGCCCTCCAGGCCTATCGTGTCCCGCCGGTCAGTCGCACACCGTGACGATCTCGGTCGTGGACGTGGACCCGGACGCGCCGCGGTCGTTGTCGGGATAGCGGTTCCCCGCTGGCCGGTCCAGCATGAGGCGCATCACGAGTGACTCGCGCGGGCCGAACGTGGTGGCGCGCGCCTGGCTGAACTGGGAGGACATGACATCCCGCGCTTCGGGCGCGTGGCGCAGGCCGAACGTGTGGCCCAGCTCGTGCGTGACCGTGCCCGTGCGCGCGGCGTTCATCGAGCAGTAGACGACTTCGCCCCCCCGTAGCTCGCGGCCCTGGTAGGTGCCTCGCATGAACGCGCGGACGCCGCGCTCCAGGCAGAGCGAGTCCGACGGGTCGAAGCGGGTGGTCACCACGATACCGGTCGCCGGCTGTGTCGGCGCCAGCACGTACGCCACCGCCCCGCCCGTCGC
>JAICEW010000280.1 GCA_025923995.1 Vicinamibacteria bacterium
CGACTTCAACATCAGCACCTTCAGCGGCACCATCCGCAACGCCTGGGGCGTCGAGCCGCGCAGGCAGGGCCGCTGGACGGACGAGAAGGAGCTCAGCTTCACGGCCGGCAAGGGGGGCGCCACCGTGACCATCCAGACGCTGTCCGGCGACGTCAGCATCGCCAAGCGCTGACCATGAACCGCATGGACTTCGCTCGTGTGGCGGGTGCCCTGGCCCTGGCCGCGCCCGCCCTGGCCGAGGACTTCGCCTGGCGTGGGCACCTGACGGCGGGTCAGACCCTCCAGGTGAGGGGGGTCAACGGCGCGATCACCGTGGAGCCGAGCGAGGGCGACGTGGAGGTCACCGCCGTGAAGCGAAGCATTCACAGCGATCCCGATGCGGTGGAGGTCAGGACGACGCTCCCGCAGGCCGGTGGCATCACGATCTGCGCCCTCTACCCGACGCCGTGGGGGCGCGGGAACGCCTGTTCGCGTGGCGTCGGCTCCGCGCGCTCGCCCAACCACGACGTGGAGGTGGACTTCACCGTCAAGCTGCCACCCGGCGTCAAGCTCAGGGCACACACGATTGACGGCCCCGTGCGCGTGCGCGACGTGGATTCGGACGTGTACGTGTCGTCGGTCAACGGCAGCATAGAGATCGCCGCCAGCGGCCAGGTGAAGGCCGACACGTCCAACGGCTCGATCGAGGCCCGGATGAGCCACGCCGACTGGACGGGCCACCTCGATCTCGAGACGCTCAACGGCACGATCGCGCTCGCCGTGCCGCACGGCATCGGCGCAGAGCTGGAGGCCAAGAGGCGGAACGGCGCGCCGTCAGCACCGCCCGGTGACCTCCAGCGGGTCCGATTGAAGACGGTGAACGGGCGCATCACGTTCGACGGCGCGCTCCAGCGGCATGCGAGCCTGGACGTGCAGTCCGTCCGCGGCTCCGTCGAGTTGTGCCTGCCCGCCGACACGGACTCCAGCGTCACGGCCCACACGTTCAGCGGGACGATTCGAAACGCGTGGGACGCCGAAGTGCGCAAGCCGGAGACGGGCGGTCGGGAGATGACGTTCACGGCCGGGTCGGGGGGCGCCGCCGTGGACGTGCAGGTGGTTACTGGCGACGTGATCGTCGCCAAACACTGACAGGAGCAGACCGATGAAGAGCATGAACTTCGTTTGGGTGGCGGGGGCACTCGCTCTGGCCACGCCCTCCCTGGCCGAGGACTTCGCGTGGCGCGGACGGCTCACGGCCGGCCAGACCCTCGAGGTGAGGGGCATCAACGGCGGCATCACCGCCGACGCCACCGGCGGCGAGGCCGAGGTCACCGCGATCAAGAAGGCGCGCACCAGCGACCCCGCGAGCGTCGAGATCAAGACGATCGAGCACTCCGGCGGCGTCACCATCTGCGCGGTCTACCCCACCCGCGGGGGCGGACGCGCGAACGACTGCGAGAGCGGCGGGAACATCCGCAACAACGACGTGCAGGTGGAGTTCACGGTCAAGGTGCCGGCGGGCGTGAAGCTGAAGGTCCATACCGTCAACGGCGGCGTGCGCGTGGGCGAGGTGGAGTCGGACGTGGACGCGGCGTCGGTGAACGGCAGCATCAACGTGGCGGCGACGGGGCTGGTGAAGGCGGAGACCGTGAACGGGTCGATCGAGGCCAGCATGGGCCGGGCCGACTGGACCGGCCAGCTCGACTTCGAGACCGTGAACGGCAGCATCACGCTCGACCTGCCGGCGGACCTGAGCGCGGACGTGGACGCCGAGACGGTGAACGGCCGCATCGACGTGGACTTCCCGCTCACGGGCAACGTCCGCAAGACCAAGCGCGAGCTGCGCGGCACCATCGGCGGCGGCGGACGGTCGCTGGACCTCGAGACCGTCAACGGCAGCATCACGCTCCGCAAGCACTGAGCCGCTCGCGCCGGCCCCGGCGTCGCTGACCGGGCGCAATGGGCCCGGCGAGCGCAGCCGACTTCACGTCGGCGAAGCGAGCGAGGGGGCGGGGAGGCCGTGTGGGCCTCCCCGCTCCAATCAGAAGCTGAGGCCGGTGCGGAAGTAGAAGCGCGTCTCGCCTTCGCTCGCGAAGCCCTGGGCGACGCCGCCGGTGATGGTGAGCGGCACCGCGTGGAAGACCACCAGGTCCGCGCCCAGCGTGGCGCCGGCCGAGGTCTTCACGTCGTCGATGTCGAAGCCGCCGCTCCACGCGCTGGCGGCGTCCACGAACGCGGCCGCGTGCAGGTGGCGCACGAAGCCGGGCAACGACCACAGGCCCCGCTGGGGATGGCCCAGCGGCAGGCGGTACTCCAGGCTGCCCGACACGAACTTGCGCCCGAAGAAGGCGCCGTCCTCGTAGCCGCGCAGGACGGCCATGTTCGTCCGGACGACGTCGAGCAGGCTGCCGTCGGGGAAGCCGCCCACCTCGTACGAGCGCTGGAAGCCGGGCCGGCCGAAGGTGGTGCCGGCGGCGAGCAGCACGGCCAGCACGTGGTTCTCGCCCAGGCCCCGCGGGTACGCGCGGACGTCGACCGCCAGCTTGTCCAGGGCCACGTCGCTGCCCAGCGCCGGGTCCTCCTTGACGTACCCGACGCGCACCCGCGCGCCGTCGACCGGCGAGATCGAGTACGGATAGCGCCGCGCGTTGGTCCAGGTCCAGGCCGCCTCCAGGCCGCCCAGGTCCAGGGTGGCCGGCTGGCGCCCGAACAGCTCCTCGCGGCTGCGCCGCCAGCCCAGCGACGCGGAGTGCGACGAGCGCAGGGTCCGGCGGATGGGGACCGAAACGCGCGTCGTGACCTCGCGCGTGCGCAGGCGCCCCTCGGGCTCCGGGTCCTCGTCGATCTGCCCGCTCACCGCGAACGTCGGCCGGAAGCGGTCGTACTGGTAGTACACGCGAGCCGACGGCCGGTCGGTGTCGAAGCCCCAGCTCACGTCGGCGCCGTAGGCGTGGCGCAGCAGCGGGTCCGCGCCCGCGGTCGCGATGCCGATGCGCAGCTCGTCGCCGCCGAAGAGAACGCCGTACGGGGCCCAGAAGCGCGGGAGCGCCGTCGGGAACGGACGGTAGGTCCGGTCGGGGCCGTCCGCCGGCGGCGGCATGGGAGCCACGGCGGGATACGGATCCGCGAACGGGTCCGCGGGACCTAGCCCCGCGACGTCGAGAGGCGCCCGGTGCAGGTCGTAGCCCCGCGAGGTGTAGTTCGCGAAGACGACCGAGTCGCCGCGCGGGTCCACCTCCGGTGTGAACGCGCCTCCCAGGACGTTCGAGACGCGGAGGAGGGCACGGTCCTCCAGGCGGAGGGCGTAGAGGTTGGAGACGCCGTCGCGGTCGGAGCGGAAGACGATGTGCGTGCCATCCGGCGTCCAGGCCGGCTCGACGTCCTTCGCGCGATCGTCGGTCAGGGACTCGAGGACCTCGCCCGTGGCCGCGTCCAGCAGCACGAGGTCGAGCCGTCCGCCCGGCTCGAACCGCGACGCCGCGACGAACAGCCCGTCCGGGCTGAAGCGGGGACCGCTCCACTGCACGCCGCTCACGGAGCGCGTCAGGTCGCGGGGCGCGCCGCCGCCGAGCGACACGACGGCCAGCTCGCTCCGCGTGCCCTCCTGCCGCACGAACGCGACCGTGTCGCCGTCGGGGCTCACGTCGGGATCGCGGGCCCGCAGACCGCGCGTCAGCCAGCGGGCCCGGCCGCTCGCGCGGTCCACGACGCGCAGGTCGTAGCGCGTGCTGAACGTGCGGTAGACCTCGGGCTCGTCGTAGACCAGGCGCGTGCCGTCCGGCGTCCAGCTCAGGCCGCCGCCGCCGTTGCGCAGCACGAGCCGCCGGTCGCCGGTGCCGTCCCTCCGCATGAGGTGGATGGCGCGGAAGCGGGTGAGCGTGCGGCGCGTGTAGGCGATCCACTCGCCGTCCGGGCTCACGCGCGGGCCCGCCTGGCGGACGCCCAGCGTCGTCAGCGCGGTCGACTCCGTGAGGCCGCGCGCGCGGATCGTCTCCGCCACCGCGGCGAACCTCGCGCGCGACTCCTCCTGCCAGGTCTTCCACTGCGCGTGGAACGAACGGCCCGTGACCATCTTCGACGTCCGCTCGTCCAGGTACGGGAGCGGCCGGCCGGCGTGGACGCGCGCCAGCCGCGGCAGGGTGTCGGGCCCGTACCGGTCCGACAGGTCGCGCAGGAACCCCTCGCCGAACAGGTAGACCCCGCTGCCCGACGGCCAGCGGTCGAGTCCCAGCGCCGCCTCGTCCTCGCGCAGGAAGTCGCCGTCGAGGGAGGCCATGCGGCGGACCATGATGGAGTCCGGGTTGCGGCCGCGGCCGAACGCGGTCCCTTCCGTCTCCTCGTAGGTCGCGAGCCCTTCGATCATCCAGCCGGGCGTCGTGAAGTTCAGGAACAGGTACGGCGCGCGGCCCAGGATCTTGCGGCCGAAGCGGATGATGCCGTGCGCCTGGTCCAGGTGGACGACGTGGGCCAGCTCGTGCGTCAGCACCAGGCGCAGCCAGTCGTCGTAGTTCCCGAAGTCGTCGGACCCGCGGGGCGCGGACGTCCGGATGTTCACCAGCGGATACGGCAGCGGCGTCGCGAACCCGTTCGGGTCGTCCTCGACGTCCGCCACCACCAGGTTCACCCGGCCCACGCGCACGCCGTAGCGCGCCTCGTGGCGCAGGAGGATCTCTTCCGCCACGCTCGCGGCCTGGCGGGCCGCCTCCTCCAGCCCCTGGTGGTAGTGGACGGTGACGCGCGACGTCGAGAGGCTACGGAACTTCAGGTTCGGCGGGAACGAGGCGGCGCGGGCGGGCACGGCCGGGAGCAGGAACAGCAGACAGGCGAGGACCCAGCGGCGCGAACACATGAGCCGCCGAGACTAACACGCCCGCGACGTCAGGTCCGGGAGGCGGCCGCGCGAATCGACCGCTCGTGCAGCTCCTGCAGCCGGGCCAGCTCGGGCGAGCTCAGCTGCAGCAGCGCACCGCGCAGCAGCGCGGCCGCGGGAGCGTCCTCCGCGTCGGCGGCTTCGCCCACGCGCAGGCGGTCGACGTAGGCGACGACCTGCGGCCGCTCGCGCGGCGCCACCGTCGCCACCGCGGTGGCCAGCAGGACGACCTTCTCCCTCACCTCGTCCGGCGTGAGGCTGGCGTCGCCGGCGTTGGAGAGCGCGAACGCGCGCGCGAACGCCGCGTCCGGCGCCAGCGGAAGCGTGGCGCCGGTGACCACCACGTCCGCGGCCGCGGGCGAGAGCAGCGGCACGTCGCGCACCGCGGACTCGACGCCGGCCACGTGGCGCGCCTGGCGGCTGGCGTCGAGCGAGAGGGCGCGCACCAGGGCGTCGATCTCGGCCGCGGGACGCGTCGAGCCGTCGTCCTCCACCCAGGCCGCGAGCGCCACGTAGGTGGCGCCGTTGCGCCAGGCGGCGGTCAGGTCGCGGAAGCGCGCGTTGCCGGCGGACCAGGCGCCGTCCACCGCGTGCCCGCGCAGGCTGCCGATCCGGATCTCGCGCCGGCCCTGCTCCGTGAGCCCGGCCGCCTCCTGGCGTCGGCGCGCCAGCGTGCGCTCGAAGTAGGCGTCGAGCGAGACGACACCGCGCGGCGCGTCCTCCGACATCACGTACGCGAGCCCGCCCAGCCGCGTCTCCCCCAGCACCGCCTTGGCGCCCGCGGGAGCGGTGGTGGCCGTCTGGCCCGACTTGAGCAGGCGCCAGGACTCGGGGAGCGCCAGCGTGACTCCATCATTACTAAAGGAGGTCTCCGGGCCCGCCCACTGCCAGACCTGCCGCTGGAGCGCGCTCTCCTGCACGACGCCGTAGTGCCAGACGCCCGCCAGGCCCGCGGCCGCCACCAGCGCCGCCGCCGCCGGCTTGAACCAGCGCGACGGCCAGACGGTGAGCAGCGCGAAGCTCCCGCCCGTGAACACGAGCGCCCCGAGCACGGCCAGCAGCGGACGGCCGCGCACACCCTCGACGACGAGGATGCCGGCCAGCACGGGCAGCGCGGCCGTGGCCAGGAGCAGGACGAACTGGCCGAGGCGCCGGCCGAAGCCCCATCCCGCCGCCAGGAGCAGTCCGGTGGCGAAGAGGCCGAGGCCCATCTCGCGCCAGGGCACCGGATCGATCGCGGGAGTGAACCGGCGGGGCGACCACCAGAAGAACGCGGCGCCCGCGGCGGCCACGAAGAGGAGCACGCTGGCCACGCGCATGGGCCAGAGGTAGGAGACGGGCCCGTAGTCCTCGTCCTCCTCCTCGTCGTCGGTCGCGACCGAGCCGCCGCGACGGGGCGTGCGCAGGTCGACGAGCTCGATGACTTCCGCCAGCGTCGTCCAGTTCTTGGTGCCGGGCTTCAGGACGGGGCTCGTGGACTCGAGGAGCCCCTGGTTGTACCAGTTGCGGACGGCATCCAGGTCCATGGGTCCGATCTCGCTCCCGTCGCCCAGACGGACCTTGTAGCCCTTCATCGCCTGGCGCTCCTTTTCGTCTCCTCCCCTCGAGGGAGCGCACAGTATAGGCTGTCCGCGCATGGGCTGGCTGCGGGCGCACGGGGCGGGCATCGCCTCGATGGGCGGGGTCGCGCTCGCGGCCCTGGCGCTGATCGATCCGGTGCGGACCGCGTGGCTGGGGCCGGCGGCCGCGCTGTGCGGGCTGGGCCTCTGGCTCGGACGCGCGCGCCCGCGCGTCCCTCTGGCGGCCGCGGCGCTCGCGGCCACGTACGCGGCGGTCGCGTTGTCCGCGCCCGACTTCGGCGCGGACTCGCCCAGCTACTACGTGTACCTGCGCTCGGCCTTCTTCGACCACGACCTCGACTTCGCGAACGAGTGGGCCCACTGGGGGTTCCCCGAGAGGCCGCCGACGCCGACCGGCCATCGGCTCAACCAGCACGCCGCGGGCGCCGCACTCCTGTGGGCGCCGTACTACGTGCTCGCGCACGCGTACGTTCGCGTGGGCGCGTGGCTCGGGCTCCACGGCTACGACGCGGACGGCTACAGCCTGCCCTACCTGCGCGCCGCGGCCTGGGGCACCGCCACGTGGGTGGTCCTGGGGCTCGCGCTGCTGGTGCGCACGCTGCAGCCGCTGTACGGACGCACCGTGGCGCTGCTGGGAGCGCTGGGCGCCTTCCTGGCGTCGCCCATGCCGTACTACGTGCTCGTCCAGCCGCTGATGGCGCACGGCAACGTGCTCGCGCTCGTCTGCGCGCTCGCGTGGCTGTGGTTCGGGATCGAGCGCGAGCCGACCGCGCGGCGCTGGACCGCCGCCGGGATCCTCGTCGGGCTCCTGGCCGCGACGCGCTGGCAGGCCGTGATCGCGGGCGTGCTGCTCGTTCCCCTCGCGCTCCGCGCCGTTCGGTCGAGTCCGGCGTGGCTCGCGTGCGCGGCCGGTGGCGCACTTCTGGGCGCGCTGCCGCAGCTCGTCGCGTGGTGGGTCCTCTATGGCCATCCCCTGGTCGTCGTGCAGTGGGCGCTGGGCTCGGGCGCGTACGTGCGCGAGGCCCAGACCGCGATCGACTGGCGCGCGCCCTTCTTCTGGGACGTGCTCCTCTCGGCGGACCGCGGACTGCTGACGTGGACGCCCGTGGCCGCCGTCGGTTTCGCGGGGCTCCTGCTCCTGACGCGACGGCGGCCGGCCTTCGCCTGGGCCGCCCTCGCCGTCGCGGTGCTGACGGCCTGGGTGAACGCCAGCGCGCTCGACTGGACCGGAGGCGACGCGTTCGGCGCGAGGCGATTCGACCTCGTATTCCCGCTGCTGGCGTTCGGCCTGGCCGAGACCGTGCGCGTCTCCGGCGCCGCCGTGGAGCGCCGGCCCTGGCTGCCGGCGGCGGTGGGCCTCGCGCTGTTCGTGGCCTGGAACGCGGGGCTCGCGCGCCTCTACCGCATGCGCGTCTTCAAGGAAGCGGCCCCTCTCGAGCGCGTGGCCGCCGCGCAGGCGCACCAGGCGCGCACCACGGCGGAGGCGCTCGGCGAGCGGGTGGGCGGCTGGACCGGGCGTGACCTCGCGTACCGAACGTTCGTCGGCGAGTACTTCTACTGGAACCTGAACCCCGGAGCCGCGATCGACCTCGGCGACCCGGACACGCGCTACCTCGCGGACGGCTGGTCCACCACGCGCACCGACGCGGATGGGCGCGCCTTCCGCGTGGCCTACCACCCGCGCGCGTGCGTGCGCATCCCGCTCCGGGACACGCCCGACCTGCGGATCACGGTCACGGCCAAGGCCCCGGCGGCGGTGGCCGACCAGTCGATCGGGCTGGCCGTGAACGGCGCGCCCGCCGAGCGCATGCCGCTGCCGTCCGAGTGGACGGACGTTGCGCTCACCGCGCCCAGCCGCCTCTTCCATCGCGGCGAGAACGTGCTGTGCCTGGAGTTCGCGACGCACGCGCGGGGCCCGGAGCGATTCCGCCCCGCGGCGTCCGTCTCCCGAATCCAACTGCCTTGACGCTGGGGCCAGCAACCGCGACGGACTTGCGATCCCATTCGCGCTCGCGCGACTATCCGAATACGCTGCGCGGCATGGTCCGGCCGGGAACTCCCGCGCGGACAACGCC
>JAICEW010000281.1 GCA_025923995.1 Vicinamibacteria bacterium
CTCTCTCTTCGTTTCCTCTTCTGGGGTGTTGCCCGTCCTTTCTTTTCCTCGGCGGGTCGGCGCCGGTGGGCCGGTCCCGCTCCCCCCCACCCCCCCCCCCCCCCCCCCCCCCCCCCCCAGGCACTGCCGACACACGGGTGTGGCGGCAGTGCCTGAATGAAAGAAGACAGCCGCGATCGACAACGGCATCGAGAGACTGGAGAGGAGACCATCGTGTTCGGGTTCGAGCCGACCGACGACCAGAAGACGCTGGTCGAGTCGGTGCGGCGCTTCGCCGCGCGTGAGCTGCGGCCCGCGTCCCGCGCGGCCGACGAGAGCGGCGAGCCGCCCGCCCGCTGGACGCAGGCCGGCTGGGAGCTGGCGCTGCTGGCGGCCAGCCTCCCCGAGGAGCACGGCGGCTTCGGCCAGCGCTCGGTCGTGAGCGGCGCGCTGTTCTGCGAGGAGCTGGGCTGGGGCGACGCCGCGGGCGCGATCGCGTTGCTCGCCCCGTCGCTCGTCGCGGTGCCCGTGCTGCTGGGCGGGACCGCGGAGCAGAAGGCGGAGGTCCTGCCGGGCTTCGCGGGCGACGACTACGTGCCGGGTTCCGCGGCCTGGCAGGAGCCGCGCTTCGACTTCGACCCGCGCGTGGTGCACACGCAGGCGCGCCGGGAGAACGGCTCGTACCTGCTCGACGGCGTGAAGTGCAACGTGCCGTACGCCGCCGAGGCCGAGTGGATGGTCGTCTACGCCGCGCTCGACGGCGTGACCCAGCCCTTCCTCCTGAAGAAGGGCACCGCGGGGCTGCAGGTGAAGGAGCGCGAGCGCAACATGGGCCTGCGCGCGCTGCCCCTCTACACGGTCGAGCTCAAGGAGTGCCGCGTGCCGGCCGGCCGCCGCATCGGGGGCGACCGGGGCTGCGACGTGGAGCCGATCCTGAACGCGTCGCGGGTGGCGCTCTCGGCGCTGGCGGTCGGCGTGGCGCGCGCGGCGTACGAGTACGCGCTGGACTACGCCAAGACGCGCCATGCCTTCGGCGAGGCCATCGCGCAGCGGCAGGCGATCGCGTTCATGCTGGCCGAGATGGCGACCGAGGTCGAGGCGGCGCGCCTGCTGGTGTGGGAGGCCGCGTGGCGCCTGGACGAGGACGCGGACGCCACGCGCGAGGCCTGCCTGGCCAAGAGCTTCGCGGACGACACGGCGCTGGCCGTCACCGACCGCGCGGTGCAGGTGCTGGGCGGCCACGGCTACATCGCCGACCATCCCGTCGAGATGTGGCTGCGCAACGGCCGCGGGTTCGGGGTGCTGGAAGGCCTGGCCCTCGTCTAGGAGAGCACGGTGATCGAGTTCGCGGTACCCGAGTCGATCGAGGAGCGGCTGCAGTTCGTGCGCAGGGTCGCGCAGGAGCACATGCGTCCGGCCGCGCGGCCCTACGACGATACCGAGCACCAGGTGCCCTGGGACTTCGTGCGCGTGATGTGGAACGAGTCGCTGCGCACGGGCTACAGCTTCCGGTCGGGTGCGGGCGCCCAGGCGAACGGATCCCAGGTCGCCTCGCAGACGCTCCTGCACGTGATCGAGATGCTGTCGTGGGGCGACGCCGGCATCTACCTCTGCGGTCCCGGGGCCGGCCTGGGCGGCGCCGCCATCGAGGCCACCGGCACGCCCGAGCAGAAGAAGCGCTTCCTGGAGCGCTACCGCGAGGGCGAGCCCAAGTGGGCCTGCATGGCCATGACCGAGCCGCACTGCGGGTCCGACACGGCGGCCATCCGCACCACCGCCGTCCGCCAGGGTGACGGCTGGGTCCTGAACGGCGAGAAGATCTTCGTGACCAGCGGGCACAAGGCGCTGGTCGACTCGCAGGGGCTGATGGTGGTCTGGGCCACGGTGGACCCCAAGGCCGGCCGCGCCGGCATGAAGCCGTTCGTGGTGGAAGCCGGCACGCCCGGCGTACGCGTGACCAAGCTGGAGAGCAAGATGGGCATCCGCGCCAGCGACACCGCGTCGGTGGTGCTGGAGGACTGCCGCCTCCCGCTGGAGAACCTGCTGGGCCAGGCCGAGGTGGCCGATCCCACCAAGGGCTTCAAGGGCGCGATGGCGACGTTCGACAACACGCGCCCGTCCGTCGCGGCCAGCGCGCTGGGCATCGCCCGCGCGTCGCTGGAGCTGGTGAAGGAGCTGCTGGCGCTCTCGGGCATGGAGGTGCGCTACGATCGGCCGCGCCATCTGCAGCCCGCGATCGTGCGCGACGTGATCGACATGGAGGCGCAGCTGCGCGCCGCCTGGCTGCTCACGCTCAAGGCGGGCTGGCTGATGGACAGCAAGCTCCCCAACACCGTCGAGTCGTCGATGTGCAAGGTGAAGGCGGGCGACGTGGTGACGCGGGTGACGCAGAAGGGCGTCGAGCTGATGGGCCCGCTGGGCTACTCGCGGCGGCTCCTGCTGGAGAAGTGGATGCGGGACGCGAAGATCAACGACCTGTTCGAGGGCACCGGCCAGATCAACCGCCTGGTCATCGCCCGCCGCATCCTCGGCTACTCCAGCCGGGAGCTCAAGTAGCCGATGGGGCCCGCGGGCGGCCGGGGCGCCGCCAAGACGCTCGCGGTCCTGTTCGCCATCAACGCGATGAACTTCTTCGACCGCCAGATCCTGGGCGCGGTCGGGGAGCCGGTGCGCCGCGAGTGGCAGCTCTCGGACGGTGCCTTGGGCCTGCTGGGCACCGCGTTCACCCTGCTCTACGCGTTCGTGGGCGTGCCGCTGGGCCGGCTGGCCGACACCGTCGCCCGCACCCGCATCCTGGCCGCGGGCGTGTTCGTCTGGAGCGCGCTCACCTTCGTCTCCGGGATGGCCCGCAGCTTCTGGCAGCTCTTCGTCGTGCGGCTGGGCGTCGGCGTGGGCGAGGCCACCTGCGCGCCCGCCGCCACGTCGCTGATCGGCGACCTGTTCCCTCCCGCGCGCCGCGCGCGCGCGCTGGGCGTCTTCATGATGGGGCTGCCGGTCGGCATCGCGCTCAGCTACCTGGTGAGCGGGTACGTCGCGCGCGCGTGGGGCTGGCGCGCGGCGTTCTACGTCGCCGGCCTGCCCGGGCTCCTCTGCGCCGTGGCCATGCTGATGCTGCCGGAGCCGCCGCGCGGCCAGCAGGAGACGCACGCGGTGGGAGCGCGCCAGCGGCCGGGCTCGCCCTACATGCTGGTGCTGGGCACGCCGACCATGTGGTGGATCATCGTCTCGGGCGCGCTCCACAACTTCAACATGTACGCGCTGGGCGCGTGGCTGGCGCCTTACCTGATGCGCTACCACGGGACCGACATCGCGCTGGCGGGGCTGATCCTGACCGGATCCTACGGCCTGGCCGGCGCGCCGGGCCTGTGGCTGGGCGGCGTGGCCGCGGACGCCATGCTCAAGCGGCGGCGCGACGGGCGTCTGGTGCTGGGCGCCGTGTGCCTCGCGGCCTCGGCCCCGCTGCTGTGGGCGACGATGCAGATCGGGCGGGGGAACCTGGTGCCCTTCACCCTGCTGCTGGGGGCGTCGGTCGCGCTCATGTACGTCTACTACACGGTCATCTACTCCTCGATCCAGGACGTCATCGAGCCCTCGCTGCGCGGCACCGCCATGGCCCTCTACTTCTTCGCCATGTACGTGATGGGCGCGTCGTTCGGGACCTGGGCCACCGGCCTCGCCAGCGACTTCTACACGCGGCGGGCCGCCGCGGCGGCGGGCGTCGCCGCCACCACCTCGCAGGCCCTCGAGCCGTTCCGGGCCACCGGCCTGCAGTCGGCGCTCGAGCTGCTTCCGCTGCTGGGCGTCGTGCTGGCGCTCGTGGTCTGGGCGGCGTCGCGCACGATCACGCGCGACGTCGACCGCCTGCAGGAGTGGATGCGCGCGGAGTCCGCGTGAGCGTGCGCCACGTCCAGACCGCCGTGCGGGGGCGCTACCTGATCGAGCCCGGCCCGGAGGGCACCGGGCGGCTGGTCGTCGGCTTCCACGGCTACGGCGAGCGGGCCGAGACGCACCTCGAGCGGCTCAAGCGGCTGCCGGTCGCGGGGAGCTCGACGCTCGTGTCGGTGCAGTCGCTGCACCTGTTCTACACGAAGGCGGGCGAGGTGGTCGGGTCCTGGATGACCAAGCTCGACCGCGAGCACGCGATCGCCGACAACGTGGCCTACGTGGCCGCGGTGGTCGCGGACGTCAAGCGCGCGCACCCCGCGCTCGGCCGTCCCGTCTACGCCGGGTTCTCGCAGGGCGCGGCCATGGCGTACCGGGCCGCCGCCCACGCGGGCCATCCGTGCGCGGGCCTGCTGGTGCTGGGCGGCGACATGCCGCCCGACGTGGCCGACGACCCCGCGCTGTCGCTGCCGCCCGTGCTGGCCGCGCGCGGCGCGCGCGACGACTGGTTCACCGATGCCAAGCTCCAGCGCGACGTCGAGCGCCTGCGCGAGTGCTCCGTGAGCGTGCGCAGCGTGGTCTTCGAGGGCGGGCACGAATGGCCCGACCCGCTCTTCGCCGCCGCGTCCGAGTACCTGGACGCGCTGGAGGTCGCATGACGAGGCCCTGGCGCCGCTTCTGGCCCCCCGGCGTGCACGAGGCGCGCATCGCGCTGCCCGAAACGCCGCTCTCGGTGATCCTCAAGCGCAACGCCCAGGCCCAGCCCCGGCGCACCGCCATCATCTTCTATGGGCGCGAGCTCAGCTTCGCGGAGCTGGACGACGCGTCCGACCGGTTCGCCGGCTGGCTGCGCGCGCGCGGCCTGGCCCCCGGGGACCGGGTCGCGATCTATCTCGAGAACTCGCCGCAGTTCGCCATCGCGTACATGGGCACGCTGAAGGCCGGCTGCGTGAACGTCTGCCTCAACCCCATGAACAAGGCCGCCGAGCTGAAGCGGGACCTGTGCGACTCGGGCGCCCGCGCGCTCGTCTCCTCCGACCACGGGTATCCGGCGGTGGAAGGCATCCGGGACGAGACCGGGCTGGCCGCGGTCGCGGTGACGTCCTACGCGGACTATCTTCCTTCGAGCCCCACGCTGCCGGTGCCCCCGAGCTTCGCGACGCGGCCGGAGCGCTTCGACCGCACCGAGTCCTTCCTCACCGTGGTGACCGACTCGAAGCCGCTGACGACGCCGGAGCCCCGCCGGCTGACGGACACGGCGCTGCTCCAGTACACGTCGGGCACCACCGGCTTCCCCAAGGGCGCCGAGATCACGCACGGCAACATCGTCGCCAACTGCGAGCTGCAGCGCGTGTACATCGACGCGCACCCCGAGGACGACGTGGTGCTGGGGGTGCTGCCCTGGTTCCACATCACCGGCATGGAGTGCCAGCTCAACCTGTCGGCCTACCTGGGGACGCCGCTGGTGGCGATCGGGCGCTTCGACCTGGAGACGGTGCTGGCGGCCATCCAGCGCTACCGCTGCACGGCCACCACGCTGATCGCCACCGTGAACGTCGCCATCGCCAGCTACCCGGGGACGAAGAACTACGACCTCAGCTCGATGAAGACGTGCTGCTCGGGAGGCGCGCCGGTCCCGCAGGCGGTGGCGGAGCGCTGGGAGGCGGTCACCGGCTTCAAGCTCATCGAGGGCTACGGGCTGTCCGAGACGACCGCCCCCACGCACATCAACCCGCCGCACCGGCCCAAGTACGGGACGGTGGGGCTCGCGCTCCCGTTCACGGACGTGAAGCTGGTCGCGGTCGAGGACGGCCTCACCGAGGTCCCGCCGGGCGAGCCGGGCGAGGTGGTCGTGCGCGGGCCGATGGTGATGAAGGGGTACTGGAAGAACCCCGAGGCCACCCAGGAGGCGCTGCGCGACGGCTGGCTCTCGACCGGCGACATCGGCTGCTTCGACGACGAGGGCTACCTGCGCATCGTGGAGCGCAAGAAGGACCTGATCAAGGCGTCCGGTTTCAGCGTGTACCCGGCCGAGGTGGAGGCGACGCTCTACCGCCATCCCTCGATCCTCGAGGCCGGAGTGGTCGGCGTGCCCGATCCCTATCGCGGCGAGGACGTCGTGGCGTACGTGGTGCTGCGTCCCGAGGCGCGCGAGGGCGCCACCGAGCAGCAGATCGTCGAGTGGTCGCGCGAGCAGATGGCCGTCTACAAGGCGCCGCGCCGGGTGCGCTTCCTGGAGAAGCTGCCCCGCACCGCCACCGGCAAGATCCTGCGGCGGGCGCTGCGCGAGATCCCGTAGGCTCCGCTCCCCACGCCCGCCGGACCGGCGCCCGGCTTGACAACCGGCGGCCCCGGTGGCGCAATGAGCGCCCCTCCAGAGCGGGGGCGCTCGACTCGATGGCCGCTGTCTCGACACGATTCCTGTATTGCGAGGGACCGCTCCCTCAAGCTGCGGGCACCAGCCCCTTCCAGATCAAGGGTGAGTTCTACCGGCAGATGGCGCCCGCGGTCCAGCACCACGACTCCCAGAGCGACGGCGCGGTCCTGCGCGTCTTCGAGCGCGAAGGGCTGAGCGGCTTCTGGGCCCAGCCCTTCCTGTCGTCGGCCTTCTACGACGCGCTGCCGCTGCCGCGGATGGTGATGGCGATCGCCGAGGCGCGCGAGCGCGACGTGCGCGACCTGACCGTGAAGATGGGCCGGGCCGCGGTCGAGGGACAGATGAACGGCGTGTACGCGAACCTCCTGCGCCCGATCGGACCGCAGAACTTCTGCGGCCGCTTCGAGCAGGCGATCAAGCACTTCTACAACTTCGGGCCGCTGACGGCGACGGAGGTGGAGGGCGGCGCGCGCGTCGTGCGCGAGGGTGTGCCGCTGTGCCTGGCGGAGTGGTGGAGCCTGGTCACGCGCGCGTTCGCCGAGGTCCCCCTCATGGCCCAGGGCGCGTCGGACGTCACCGTCGAGTGGCGCGTGGCGCCCAGCGGCCGCGACCGCGGCGTGCAGGTCGGCACCGTCATCTGGGACGTGCGCTGGAAATCGGCGGCCGTGGCCTCGTGATCCTGCGGCTGGCGCGGCGGCTCTACTCCTTCCGCGGGCGGACCCCGCGGGCGGCCTTCTGGCGCGACGCGCTGCTGCTGGCGCTGGGCTTCGTCGTGCTGATGGCGTTCCTGGAGACCTGGCTCGGCCGCGCCGGGTCGTGGCCGCTGTATCCCGTCTTCCTTCCCGCGGCGCTGGCGCTCGCCGTGCGTCGGATGCACGACCGCGGGCGCTCGGCCGCGTGGCTGCTGGCGGGCATCGTCCCGGTCCTGGGGCCGCTCTGGCTCCTCGTCGAGCTGGGCCTGCGCAAGGGCACGCCCGGCGAGAACCCGTACGGCGAGGACCCGTTGCGCCGCGGCGACTACTTCGCCGTGCGCACCGAGGCCGGCCTGGCCGGGCAGGAGGACGACCGCATCGTCAACGACGTGACCGGCCTCAACCCCGTGCCGGTGTGGGCCGTCGCCACCCCGACGACGGTGGAGGAGGTGCAGGACGCGGTCCGCCGCAGCACCGGGCCCATCTCGATCGGCGGCGGGCACTTCAGCATGGGCGGACAGACGGCCAGCCCCGGCAGCCTGCACCTCGACCTGCGGCGCATGAACCAGGTGGTGGAGTTCTCCCCCCAGCGGCGCACGATCCGCGTGCAGTCCGGCATCCGCTGGTGCGACATCCAGCGCTTCGTCGATCCCCACGACCTGTCCGTGAAGATCATGCAGACGTACGCGAACTTCACGGTGGGCGGCTCGCTGAGCGTCAACGTGCACGGGCGGTACATGGGCCTGGGCCCCGTGATCCTTTCCGTGCGCGCGATCCGCCTGGTCCTCGCCAGCGGCGAGGTGGTGGACGCCTCGCCGACGGAGAACGCCGAGGTCTTCTACGGCGCGATCGGCGGCTACGGCGGCCTGGGCGTGATCGTGGAGGCGGAGCTGGACCTGGCGGAGAACACGCGGGTGGAGCTGGTCTCGCGCAAGCTCAAGACCCACGACTACGTGGCGCACTTCCGCGGCCAGGTGCGCAACCGGGCCGACGCGCTGTTCCACAACGGCGACCTCTACGCGCCGCACTACAAGACCGTGCGCGCCTGCACGTGGGTCAAGACGGACAAGCCGGTGACGACGCCGTACCGCCTGCAGCCCCATCGCAGGGCCTATCCGCTGGAGAGCTACTTCCTGTGGGCGGTCACGGAGACGCCGCTCGGCAAGTGGCGGCGCGAGTTCCTGATCGACCCCGTCCTCTACCTGAAGAAGCGCGTCCACTGGCGGAACTTCGAGGCCGGCTACGACGTGGCCGAGCTGGAGCCGCCTTCGCGGCGGCATCGGACGTACGTGCTGCAGGAGTACTTCGTCCCCGTCGACCGGTTCGACGCGTTCGTGCCCCGGATGGCGGAGATCTTCCGCCGGCACCGCGCGAACGTGCTGAACGTCTCCATCCGCCACGCGCTTCCCGATCCCGGGTCGATGCTGGCCTGGGCGCGGCAGGAGACCTTCGCCTTCGTCGTGTACCACAAGCAGCGCACGCGTCCCAACGCGCGCGAGCGCGTC
>JAICEW010000282.1 GCA_025923995.1 Vicinamibacteria bacterium
CCCGCGACCGCCTCGCGCGCCTCCGCGTTGCGGCCCTGCGAGCGATAGAGGATCGCGAGGCCGACGCGTCCCTCCGGCGATTGCGGGAGCGCCTCGATCTCGTCCCGGAACGCGCGCTCCGCCTCGGCCTCGCGGCCCTCGCGGGCCAGGCAGTCGCCCATGCGCGCGCGCAGGCCGGGCATCAGCAGGCCGGGCTGGCGCCGGCGGACCTCGTCCGCCCGCGCGTACTGCGCCAGCGCGTCGCCGCAGCGGCCGGCACGGGCCGCCGCGATGCCGAGCACGAACCAGGCGCCGGCGCGGTCCGGGTCGGCCTCGACCGCGCGGCGCGAGAAGCGCGCGGCGTCCTCCAGCTTCCCGCCCGCCAGCAGCGCTTCGCCGAGCGCCTCGAACGCGCGCCCGGGGTCGCCGGTCGCCGCCTGCGCCGCGTGGCGCTCCGCCAGGTCGCGACGGCCGCCGAGCGCGTGGATGCGCGCCAGCGCGAGATGCGCGGTCGCGCGCTTCGGGTCGCCCGCCACGACGGCGTCGAGGGCCACCACCGCCTCGCGCGTCCGGCCCAGCCGGAACAACGTCATCCCGAGCACCTCCCGCGCGTCCAGCATGCCGGGGCTGTCGGCGAGCACGCGCTCGAGCTCGGCCAGCGCTTCCGCGTCTCGGCCCTGCTGGCGCAGGACGGTCGCCGCACGGTAGGACTCGTAGACGGCGACCTTGTCCTTCGGATCGGCCAGCGGGCCCGACGCCGGCACGGGCGCGGCGCCACCCGCGTACCCGAGCGCCTCCAGCCGCTCGCGCACGTCCGGCGGCACCGCGGCCGGCGCGGGCGGAGGTCCGGTCGACTGCGTGTCGAGCCACTGCTTCATCGCGGCGGCCGCCGGCGCACGCTCGGAGACGACGTTCCGCTCCTCCGCCGGATCGTCGCGCACGTCGTACAGTTCCGGCCGCGGGGCGTCGATGAAGCGCAGGCGGTCCTCGGTCACCGCGCGCAGCTCGCTCCAGCCGAAGTGGTAGCGCGGGTACAGCGTCTCCGAGTACGCGGGACGCGCCGCGGCGCGCCCCGAGGCAATGGCGAGGCGCTGCGACACACCGTCCATGCCGTCCGAGGCCTGGCCGGCCAGGTCCAGCAGCGTGGCGGGCACGTCCACCTGCGGCACCACTCCGGACACGCGCGTGCCTCCGCGCCGGCCCGACGGCAGGCGCAGGATCCACGGCACGCGCACGGACTCGCGGTACACGAAGAAGCCGTGCTCCAGCTCGCCGTGATCGCCCAGCCCCTCGCCGTGGTCGGACGTGACCGCAACCACCGCGCGGTCGAGGACCCCGGCCGAGCGCAGGCGCGCGACCAGCCGGCCGACCAGCTCGTCCGCGTACGCGATCTCCCCGTCGTACTGCTGTGCGTGACGGCGATGCGCCGGCGGCGGTGCGTACGGCGTGTGCGGCTCGTAGAGGTGCAGGAACGCGAACACGCGCCGTCCGCGGTGCCCGTCGATCCACGCCGCCAGCGCGTCGACCGCGGCCGCGCCGTCGCGCTGCTGCTGGCCCAGCGCCTCGCGCGAGGCGTCGAGCGGGACCTGGTCGTCGTAGAAGTCGAACCCGTGCCCGAGGCCGGTCGCGCCGCGCATGACGTACGCGGAGACGGCCCCGCCGGTCGCGAAGCCGGCCCGATGCAGCCGGTCGGCCAGCGGCCGGTGGGAGGTGTCCAGCGTGAACCCCGCGTTGTCGCGCACGCCGTGCCGCGGCGGCAGCAGGCCCGTGAGCAGCGACGCGTGCGCGGGCAGCGTCAGCGGGCAGGCGCTCACGACGTCCTCGAACACGACGCCCTCGCGGGCCAGCGCGTCCAGGTGCGGCGTCGAGCCCTGCGCGTAGCCGTAGGCCGGCAGGTGGTCGGCGCGCAGCGTGTCGATGGAGACGAGCACGATCGACGCGTCGGGGAAGCGATCGGCTTCGCGGCCGCACGCGACGGCCGAGAGAACGGCGAGGGCGATCGTCGGACGCCGCGCGGTCAAGACCCGACGGCGTGACCCGCGCCGGACGCGAGCCATCCGCGCACGCGGGCGATGTCCCGCGCCTCGAGCGCCGGCGGGGCCGAGCGGAGGTACGCCTCGAGGTACGGCCGCGCCTCCGCGGCCCGTCCCTGGCCGCGCAGCGTGACGCCGAGGTTGAAGAGCGTCTGGTAGTCGCGCGGGTCCAGCTCGACGGCGCGCCGCCAGCGCTCGACCGCCTCCGCCATCCGCCCCTCCTGCGCCGCGATCACGCCCAGGCTGTTGTGTGCGCGCGCGACGCCCGCGTCGATCTCGAGCGCCGCCTCGAACGCGTCCCGGGCCCGCGCGCGGTCGCCCGTCATCAGGTGCACCGTGCCGATGTTCACGAGCACGAGCGGGTTCGAGGGGTCCACCTGGCGGCCGCGCTCGAACGTGGCCAGCGCCTCCGTGGGCCGCTTGAGCGCGGCCAGCGCCATGCCGCGCGAGGTGATGACGTCCAGGTCCGGCTTGACCGCGGTCATGTACGGCTCGAGCACGTCCGCGGCCTCCTTCGCGTGGCCCGCCTCGGTCAGGTAGACCGTGTAGAGGGAGACGCTCTCGGCCGCCAGCGGCTGCATCTCGAACGCCTTGCGCGCCGACGCGATGGCCGCGGGCAGGTCGCCCTGCGCGCGCTTCAGGTACGCGAGGTGCAGGTACGACATCGGCATATTGGGACGGCGCCTGATGTTCTCCTCGCAAAGCGCCGTGGCGCCCGCGATGTCGCCTTCGCGGTAGAGGCGGATGACGTCGCGGTTGCGCACGTCGATGTCGATGAGCCGCTTGGGATCGTCCTCGTCGGTGTAGCGCTCCTTCTTCGGCGCGTTGCCGCCCGCGACGTAGCCCAGGGCGTGCAGCTTCTCCAGCGTCGCCTGGTCCTCCTGGATCCGCTCGGGTCCGCGGTCGCCCTTCCTCTGTGTGGCCAGCAGGCCGCGCATCCGCTCCAGGTCGGCGGCGCGGGTGGCGGCCAGGTTGCGCGACTCGCCGGGATCCGTGTCGAGGTCGTAGAGCTCGGGAAGGGGCAGGTCCACGTACTTGAGCGCGCCGTCCACCAGGCCGTGCAGCGGCGCCCAGCCCTGGTTGAGCGAGGGCGACAGCGCCTCGAAGTAGGCGCGCGGCGCCTCGTCGCCCGCGTCGCCGGACGCGAGCGCCAGCAGGCTGCGGCCGGGCAGGTCCGCGGGCGCCTCGATGCCGAGCGCGTCCAGGATGGTGGGCAGCAAGTCCACGTGGCGCACCGGCGCCTTCACCACGCCCGGCGCCAGCAGGCCGGGGGCCCAGAGGACGAGCGGCACGCGCAGCGTCGCCTCGTACGCGAAGATGCCGTGCGTCAGCTCGCCGTGGTCGCCCAGCCCCTCGCCGTGGTCCGCGGTGAACACCACCAGCGTGCGCGCCTTCTCGCCCTGCTCCAGGATGGGGCGCAGCAGCTTCTCGAGCGCGGCGTCGGCCGCCGCCACCTCGCCGTGGTACGGCCGTCCGCGGAAGCGGGTGGCGATGGGCTCGGGCGGGTCGTACGGGAAGTGGGGCTCGTAGAGGTGGACGAACGTGAACGTCCGCTCGCCGCGGTGCGCGCCCTGCCAGCCGAGCGCGGCCTCGACCGTCGCCGTCCCGGCGCGCTGGGGCACCAGGAAGGCCGTGCGGATCTCGCGTCCGCCGAGGCGGTCGTCGTAGGCCTCGAACCCGTCGTCGAGCCCGAAGCGCGAGTCGAGAGGGAACGCGCTCACGAACGCGCCCGTGCGCCAGCCGCGCGCCTTGAGGATCGACGCCAGCGTCGGCGTGCCGGCGGGGAACCGGAAGCCGCTGTTGTCGCGGATGCCGTGGCCGAACGGGTACCGGCCCGAGAGGATGTTCGCGTGCGAGGGCAGCGTGACCACGTTGTGGGCGTGGGCCCGCTCGAAGCGCACGCCCTCGCGCGCGAGGCGGTCGATCCAGGGCGTGGCCGCGCCCGTCTGGCCGTACGCGCCCAGCGCGTCCGCGCGCAGCGTGTCGATCGTGATCAGCAGGACGCTGAGGCCCGGATCGCGGCGTAGCGCACGTCCGCTCCCGCGGGCCCAGACGATCGCCAGCGCGAGGATCGGGACGAGCAGGGTCACCAGGAACCAGCGCCGGGACGAGCGCACCGCGGCCCACTTCGGCGACTCGACCGGCGCCCGCTCCTCCTTCCGTCCGCGCCGCTTGCCCATCGCCCGAGCGTATCCCGCCAGGGCGTCAGCGCGCGAGGAGCGGGCGCAGCCAGGCGCCCCAGCTCGGGGCCAGCAGGGCCTTGAGGATCCAGTCGGCCAGGATGCCGGCGGCGGCCGCCAGCACGTACGGCCGCGCCCCGCGCAGCCCGTCGTAGCGGTACTTGAGCACGCGCGCGAGGAGCGGCTCGGCCAGCACGACCCCGAGCGTGCAGAACGCCGCCACGCGGCAGATGGCCCAGGGCTGCCACCCCAGCAGCACCACGGCCCACGCGGGCACGCCGGCGCGAGCGAGCGAGGCGACGTAGAAGGACATGAAGTTCATGAGCACGGCGCCCATCGTGATCGACAGCGCGCTGGCCGTGGCCAGGCTCAGCACGACGAACCCGGCGAGGTGTAGGACGTGCTGCGGCAGGAACCGCGACGGTTGGCTCTCGCGGCCGACGCCCGTCAGGATCCACGCGAACATCTCCTCGCGGTAGGCGGGCCCGTTCAGCACGACCGCGTCGACCGGGCGTGGCCAGAGCGCGAAGCTCGCCGTGCCCCCGACGGCGAGGGCGACCGCCCAGACGAGCATGGCCACGACCGCGTGCCGGCGCTCACCGCGCCGGAGCAGCGCCACCATCGTCAGGTACGCGGGCAGGGTGTTGAGCGCGGGCAGCAGCCAGGGATGGCCGACGGCCAGGCCGAGTGGATAGGAGACGAGCGTCGCCAGGACCAGCAGGCCCAGCCGGCCCGCCAGGCTCACCCCAGCGTCTCGAAGTGCGTGAGGCGCTTGAACAGCCGGAAGCGCTCGTCGATCTCCTTGCGCGTGAGGGTCAGCAGCCGGTCCAGGCTGAAGGCCTCGACGTTGAACGACGCGAGCGTGCTGCCCATCACGACGGCGCGACGCAAGGTCTCCTCGTCCCGGTGCTGCGCGGCGGCGAGATAGCCCAGGAAGCCGCCCGCAAACGTGTCGCCCGCGCCGGTGGGGTCGAACACGTCCTCCAGCGGGTAGGCGGGCGCCGCGAACGCCCCCGCCTCCGTGAACATCACCACGCCGTGCTCCCCCTTCTTGACCACCAGCGTCTTCGGGCCCATCCCGCGGATGGCGCGCGCGGCCTTCACCAGGTTCCACTCGCCCGAGAGCTGGCGCGCCTCCGCGTCGTTGATGAGCAGGACGTCGACGCGGGCCAACGTGCGCTTGAGCTCCTCCGGCTGGCCCGAGATCCAGAAGTTCATCGTGTCGCAGGCGACCAGCTCGGGCTTCTCCACCTGGTCCAGCACGCCGCGCTGCAGGACGGGGTCGATGTTGCCGAGGAAGACCTGCTGGCTCTGCCGGTAGGCGGCGGGGATCTTGGGCTTGAAGGTGGCGAACACGTTGAGGTCGGTGAACAGCGTGTCGCGCGAGTTGAGGTCGAACGAGTACTTGCCGCCCCAGTGGAACGTCTTGCCCTCGACCGTCTCCAGCCCGGTCAGGTCGATGTCCCGGCCCACGAACGCACCACGCTCCTTGTCGCCGAAGTCCGTGCCCACGACGCCGACCAGGTTGACCGGTACGAAGAAGGACGCGGCCACCGAGAAGAACGAGGCGCTTCCGCCCAGCACCTTCTCGGCCTTGCCGAACGGCGTCTCGACGGTGTCGAAGGCGACGCTGCCGACCACGAGTATCGACATTCCTACCTCATGTACCGGGAGACGATCGGCGCCAGGTCGCGCTTCACGTCGGCCGGCACCAGGTCCGGCGCCGTCACCAGCGAGTGGCGCAGCGCGTCCGTGCACTCCGGGTCGTCCGGCGTGCCCGCGCTGCGGACCGCGAAGCGCAGCACCGCCTTGGCCGTGGCCACGTTCTGGGCCAGGTTGGCCATCACCTGGTCGACGGTCACGGAGTCGTGCGAGGGGTGCCAGCAGTCGTAGTCGGTGACGAGCGCCAGCGTCGCGTAGCAGATCTCCGCCTCGCGCGCGAGCCTGGCCTCCGTCAGGTTCGTCATCCCGATGATGTCCATCCCCCACGAGCGGTACAGCTCCGACTCCGCGCGGGTCGAGAAGTGCGGGCCCTCGATGCAGACGTAGGTCCCGCCGACGTGGTGGACGGCCGACGCGTCCTGGCAGGCCTGGACCAGCAGGTCCGAGGCCCAGCGCGAGATCGGATGCGCGAACGCGACGTGCGCGACGAGGCCGCGGCCGAAGAAGGTGGACTCGCGCCTGTACGTGCGGTCGAGGAACTGGTCCGGGATCACGACGTGCATGGGCGCGTAGGGCTCCTTGAGCGAGCCCACGGCGGAGACCGAGAAGATGGTGTGGACGCCCAGCATCTTCATGGCGAACACGTTCGCGCGGTAGTTGAGCTCGTGCGGCAGGAGGCGGTGGCCCCGCGCGTGCCGGGGCAGGAAGGCGACCCGCTGGCCCTCCAGCTCGCCCACGACGACCGCGTCCGAGGGCTTCCCGAACGGCGTCTCGAGCACCACCTCGTGGCCCGCGAAGCCGTCCATCTCGTACAGGCCGCTGCCCCCGATGATCCCGATGTCCGCCTGCTCCTTCATTCGCTTCCTCGTTGACACGCACTGGACGCCGGGGCGTACCATGCGCGAAACGCGCATAGTACCCCATGAACGTCCTGCTCCTCTCGATGCCGGACTCCTTCGAGCACATGGCGCCCGTGGCCATCCGCATGCCCAACGGCGCGCTGGCTTCGCTGGCCGGCAACGTCGATCCGCACCACCGGGTGGCGGTCGCGGACCTCATCCTGGCCCAGAGGGACGTCGGCGGCACGGTCGACCGGCTGGTGCGGGAGCACCGGCCGGACGTGGTCGGGCTCTCGGTCATGACCTTCCAGCGCCCGACCGCGTTCCGCGTGATCGCCCGGATCAAGGCGCAGCGGCCGGACGCGCGCATCGTGGTCGGCGGGTACGACCCCAGCCTCGCCGTCGACGCCTACGCCGACCGCGCGCTGGGCGTGGACTTCGTCGTCCGCGGCGAGGGTGAGGCGACCTTCTCCGAGCTGCTGCGCGCCCTGGAGTCTGGCGGCGGATTCGAAGGCATCGCCGGCCTCTCCTACCGCGACGGCGACGCGCTCCGCCACAACCCGGACCGTCGCGTATCGTCGCTCGAGGACGCGATCCGGCTCCCCAACCGCGACGCGCGCGTCCTCTCCGGCTACACGCTGCTGGGCCGGCCGGTGGACGTGATCGAGACCTCGCGCGGCTGCACGTTCGACTGCAGCTTCTGCTCGATCATCGAGATGCGCGGCCGCAACTTCCACGTGTACGACTTCGACCGCGTGCTGGCCGACATCCGCGACGCGCGCGACCACGGCGCGCGCGTCCTCTTCCTGGTGGACGACAACGTCACGCTCAACGTGCCCCGCTTCGAGGCGCTGTGCCGCGCCATCGTCGACGCGGGCCTCGACGGCCTGGACTACGTGGTGCAGGCCATGACCTCGGCCATCGCGGACCACGGGGAGACGCTGGCCCCGCTCATGCGCCGGGCGGGCTTCCGCTACGTGTTCCTCGGCATCGAGAACGTGCTGGACGAGGACCTCGCGTTCCTGAACGCGCGCGAGAAGAACGCGATGCGCGACGGCGGGCGGCGGCGCGCGAGCGCGACGCTGACCGCGGTCGAGCACCTGCATCGCCACGGCATGTTCGTGGTGGGCGGCCTCATCGTGGGCAACCCCGACGACACGCGCGAGAAGATCGCGGCCAACCTGGACTTCGCGAAGCGGTACGTGGACTGGCCCTACATCCAGCACCCGACGCCGTACCCGCGCACGCCCATGACGATCGACCTCTTGAGGCGCGGGCTCGTCATCAACCAGCGGCCGCAGGACTACGACGGCACCACCGCGGTCGTGAAGAGCGAGCACCTGACGGCGGAGGAGATCGAGTTCCAGCGCTGGCGCGCCGAGCGCTGGATCAAGATGCGCCACTTCCCCGCGGCGTTCCTGCACAGCCCGCGGTTCTGCCTGCGCCACGGGCTGGCGATGATCGCGCACACCTTCCGCGGCAGCTCCTGGCGGTCCTGGCTGGGCCTGGAAGGCGCGCGCGCGGTGTTCGCGCGCTACCGCGCGATCCGCGAAGCGGAGAAGGACTACCTCTAGACCACCGCCGGCTCTTCCGGAGTGCCCGGCCACCTCGTCATGTTCTCGGCGCCGTTCTCCGTGATGAAGACGACGTCCTCGTGCCGGACGCCCAGCTCGCCCGGGATGTAGATGCCCGGCTC
>JAICEW010000283.1 GCA_025923995.1 Vicinamibacteria bacterium
AGCGCCTCGAAGAAGAACGAGAGCACGACCGCGCCGCCGCTGAACCCGATCGCGCGCAGCACGGCGATCTCCCGCGCCCGCTCGGACACGGCCGAGTACATGGTGTTGAGCGCGCCGAACACCGCGCCCAGCGCCATCACGGCCGCCACCAGCGAGCCGAGCACCGTGATCAGCGTGGTCACCACCACGGACTGCTTCTCGTAGTACGCGGTCTCGCGCACCGCCTGCAGGCGCGCCCGGGGATCGCCCTTGAGCGCCGTCTCGAACACCGCCAGGTCGTCGGGCGAGCGCAGCTTCACCGTCGCCGCCTGGTACAGGTTCGGCGGGCGCTGGTAGAGGCCGTTCAGTATCGTGGAGTCCGCCCACACCTCGGAGTCGAACGCGCTGCCCCCCGCGTCGAACACGCCCACGATGGTCCAGTTGCCGGCGCCCAGGCGCACCTGCGCACCCAGGTCGAGTCCCTGGTAGGCGTCGCGCGCGCCGCGCCCGACCACGACCTCGGCCAGGCCGGGCGTGAGGAAGCGGCCCTCGACGATCTTCACCTGCTCGCGCACCGCGAGCACGCGCGGCCCCACGCCGCGGATCTGGACGTTGGCCTCGCCGTCGGGGCTGCCCCGCATGGGCACGGCGGCGATGACCACCACCTCCGGGCTCACCAGGGGCCCCGACGCGTCGCGCGCGATCTGGGGGGCCTCCTCGGCCACGCGCACCTCGTCGGCCGTGATCGCGCTGGTCATCTCCGTGTCGGCGCCCACGCGTTGCACGATCACGTTGGCCGGCTGGCCCGAGGAGACCAGCGTGGCCTTGAAGCCGCGGGCCAGCGCCAGCATGGCGACGAACACGCCCACTGTCCCGGCGATGCCCAGCACCGCGACCACCGAAGACGTCCACCGCCCCCTGGCCGAGAGCAGGTTGTAGCTGACCGGGATCGCCATCGTCAGACCCTCCGCAGCGCCGCCGCCACCTGCAGCCGCATGGCCCCCAGCGCGGGCAGCGCTCCCGCGATCACGCCGGTGGCGATGGCGACCAGCGCGCCGATGGCGAGTGCGCTTCCGTTCAGGTAGGTGGGGATGATCCCGCCGGTGATGTCCCGCTGCGCCACCACGCTCGCCAGGCCCAGCCCCAGCGCGCCGCCCACGCCCGCGATCACCAGCGACTCGGCCAGCACCAGCGAGAGCGCGAACAGGTCGGAGTAGCCGATCGCCTTCAGCACGGCCAGCTCGCTCGTGCGCTCCCGCACCGCGATGGCCATGGTGTTGCCGGTGACGAGCAGCAGCGTGAAGAACACGATCGCGCCGATGGTGACGATCAGGAACTCGATGTTGCCCATCTGCTTCATGAACGACGACGCGAACTGCTGCTCGGTCTGGGTGCGGGTCTCGGAGGACGAGTTGGCGAACGCCTCGTCGATGGTGCGGATGGCGGCCACCGCCTGCGCCGGGTCCGCCACGCGCACCACGTACCAGCCCACGATGCCCTGCCAGTAGCGCGGCGCGCGCTCGAAGAAGTACTTGTGCTGGATCCACATCTGGCCCTCGTCGTCCTGGGGGCGGCTGCCGCGGTAGATCCCGCGCACGTTGAACTCCCAGCCGTCGCCGCCCAGGTAGCCGGGCGCCTTCAGCGGGACGCGGTCCCCCACCTTCCAGCCGAAGCGCTGGGCGAGCTTGGCCCCGACCACGATGCCCTGCCGGTCCGCCAGGTACTCGCGCCACTGGGCCTCGTCCACCTTGAACTCGGGGTACATCCGCCGCCACGCCTCGGGGTCGATGACGAACTGCGCGAAGAAGTTCTTCGGGTCCTGGTAGATCCCCCCGAACCAGGTGGAGTGCGTCACGTCCGCGATCCCCGGCAGGCGCCGGATGCGCTCCTGGTAGGGCAGGGGCAGCGGCTGGATCAAGCCCGTGCGCCCGACCACGACCAGCCGGTCCGCGCCGGCGATGTCGATGCCGGAACGGAAGCCCGCGCGCACCGCGACCAGCAGCCCGAACAGGAACATGGCGACCGCGAACGAGCCGATGGTGAGCGTGGTGCGGATCTTCTTGCGCTTCAGGTTGGCGAGGAGCAGCGGCAGGAACTTCATGGCGCGACCGCCGCGATGCGCTGGGCGGCCTCCTTGTCCACGGCCTCCACCAGCACGCCCTTGTCGAGGTGGAGCAGCGCGCTCGCGCGCTCCGCCGCGCGCGGGTCGTGGGTCACCATCAGGATCGTCTTCCTGTGCTCCGAGACCAGCAGGCCCAGCAGGTCGAGGATCTCGTCCGCGCTCCTGCGGTCGAGGTCGCCGGTGGGCTCGTCGCAGAGCAGGAACGTGGGGTCGGCCACGATCGCGCGCGCGACCGCCACCCGCTGCTCCTGCCCGCCCGAGAGCTGGCGCGGGAAGTGGTGCATGCGCTCCGCCAGCCCGACGATGCGCAGTGCGGCCTCCACGTGGGCTTGGCGCTGGGTGCGCGACAGCGGGGTCAGCAGCAGCGGCAGCTCCACGTTGCGGTAGGCGGTGAGCACCGGGATCAGGTTGTAGGCCTGGAACACGAAGCCCACGTGGCGCGCGCGCCAGGCCGTGAGCTTGCGGCGCGACATGGCCGTGATCTCGTCGCCGGCCACGCTCACGGTGCCCGAGCTGGGGACGTCCAGGCCGCCCAGCAGGTTGAGCAGGGTCGTCTTGCCCGATCCGCTGGGGCCCATGAAGGCGATGAACTCGCCCTCATCGACGTCGAGGTTCAGCCCCTCGAGGACGTGGACCTGCTCGCCGCCGCGCATGTAGGTCTTGCCGACGCCGCGCACCCGGATCAGGGCCCGGCCGTCGCCGCCGCCGTCGACTCTCACCATGAGTGCGCTCCTGGTTGGTTGCCTCGGCCAACACTACGACCCGCCATCCGGTTCGTTCCCACGCATCGGCGAATGGACAGTAGGCACCGGGCAACGCCGGAAGCGGCGCCCCATCATGCCCCGACTCGGGCCGCAGGGTACCGAGCCGATTGGCTCAGGTCCGGCTTGGCCGCTTTTCGGCGTGCCGGCGATACGCGATGACGGCGGCGGTGCCCCCGTTCGCGAGGGCGAAGTAGACGGGATAGAGCAGAAGGCTCACGTCCATCGCCCCCACCGCGGCCGCGCTCAGGACGCCGGCCGTGCCGGCGAGCGAATACGTGGAGAGGGTCTCCGACCACGGATCGCGCCAGGTCTTCGGAATCATCAGCGCCACGCCGACGGCGTCGGCCACGACCACGAAAGTCGTGGCGACCACCGGGTGGGAGGAGATCGCCCAGCCGGCGACGCCGAGCGCGGCCGTGCTGGTCAGGCAGAGGTCGTACGCACCGACCCCGCCCATCCCGAACCGGAGGGAGAGCGCGAACACGAGCACCGTCGAGGCCGTCTCCACGCCGACCATCAGGAGGCTCCAGGTCCCGCCGTCCGCGAGCTGCGACGCGAATCCGGTCGTGCCCAGCACGCTCCAGATCAGCCAGGTGCCCCGATGCGGACGGGTGAGGTGACGCAGCGTGTCGCGCACGTACGGCACCAGGTCCAGCATCGAGACGATGGCAGCGGCGACGCCGAGCAGGGGAAGCATCGTCCTGGCCCTGGCCCGGCTACCACGGCTCGCACGCGTAGACCGCGATGACCAGGGCGCACACCGGCCGTTCCAGGCAGGTCGCGCTCGCGATCTCCGTCTCGACCGGCCCGTAGTCGATCGACCGCGCCCTGCGCATGGCACCGAGCGTGCCGTGCAGGTCGCGCAGGAGGCCTTCCCGGTCGCCGCCATGCATCTCCACGAACAGGCCGCGCCCACTTTCGGGGTGCTGGACCCAGCCGATGCCGGCATGGGCGACGTGCCCGGGACGCTCCTCGCGCATCTGCGACATCACCACGTACAGCCGGCGGCCATACTCGTCCGCGCCCGGCTCGTGCCGCCGGCGCACCAGCGTGGCGCGAGGGGGGATCACGGAGGAGAGGGCGATCAGGTTGTAGTTCGCCACCCCGGCATCGATCAGTGCCGAATCGAACGCGGCCAGAGCGGTCGGCCCCTCGCCGACTCCCGCGCCGATCCGGATGCAGAGGGCGCGCTGCCGGCGCGCCAGGCGATGCCGTCCGCTGCGCCGGCCCGGAGCTTCTGTCGCCATCGTCATTCCGCCTTCGGGAGGACTCCCTCTCCCGTGATCGCGTCGGGACGCGGCGGAAGTGGACAGGCTCGGAGGGGTCGGCGGGGGGCGGCTAGCTCGGACGGTTGCGGGTCTTCGAGGCGCTCGATGCGTCGACCAGCCGCTCGAGCTCTTCCACGACCTCCCGTTCGGCGAGGCCCCAGGCTCGATAGACCGGCAGGCACCGCTCCAGCACGTCCTCGCCGCGCCGTCCCTGGAGGACCTGCGCGCGGGCCAGCTCGCAGGACGCCTCGGCCCGCCGCGCCGTGTCCGTGCCCGCGCGGTCGAACCACTCCAGGGCCGCCGCCAGCGGTGGCTCGGCCTCGCCGGGCCGCCCGGCTTCGTTCAACATCCGCCCCAGCCGCACCCGGACCGTGGCCAGGGTCCAGGGCGCGTCGGCCACTTCGGCCGCCGCCAGCGGCTCCAGCCCGGCCACGGCTGCGGTCGCTTCCGCGAAGGCCTCGGTCCGCCGGCCGAGACGGAAGAGGATGTGGGCTCTCGTCGCGCGTTTGCCCAGGGTGCCCACGGGCCCGGGATCGCTTGTCCCGGGCGGCAGGGCGATCGCGCGATCCAGCCAGGGAAGCGCTTCCGCGTAGCGCTGCTGCAGCGCGAGGGCGCGCGCGATGTTCCGGGCCACGTTGCGCGTCCGCCAGTGACCCTCCCCGACCAGGCGGACGTGCGTGTCGAAGGCCGCGCGGAACGAGCGCTCCGCCTCCGCGTGCCGGCCCATCGAGGCCTGGGTCGTGCCCAGGCTGTTGAGCAGGTCGGCCACGGTCATGCTCTCGTCGCCGAGGATCTGGCGCGCCAGGTCGATGGCCTCGCGGCCCAGCGCTTCGGCCTCCGCGTATCGGTTCAGGTCGCTGAGCACGCCCGCCAGCTCGTTGAGCGCGGTGAGGGCGATCGTGTTCCGGCGGCCGTTGGGCCCTCGGAACACGTCCAGCGCCTGGCCCAGCAGCTCCGCGGCCCGCTGGGGGTCACCGCGGTGGTAGTGATACTCCCCGAGCGCGGTCAGGCTCGCCGCGACGTCGGGATGCTGCGGCCCCAGGGCGGCGCGCCGGATCTCGAGCGCGCGCCGCAGCAGTGCGCCCTCCCGCTCGTGGTCCTCCGCCGCGACCGCCGGGGCCAGGGCCGCCAGAGCCCGCGCCGTCCGGACGTCCTGCTCGCCGTAGAGGCGGACGTGTCGCGCCAGCGACTCGTCCAGCAGGACGCGTGCGCGCGCGTCGTCCCCTCCGTAGTGCGCGACCTCTCCCAGCGCTTGCAGGGTGGCGAGCGTCTCCGGGTGGTCCGGTCCCGCGGACCGGCGCTGCTCCTCGAGCGCTCCTTCCAGGGCCGCTCGCGCCGGAGCGTACTGCCCGCGCGCCTGGTGGATGAGCCCGAAGACCTGCTGCAGCTTCGCGCGCACCGCCGGCGTGCCTCGAAGTCCCTCCAGCGATCGCGCCTGCGCCCCTTGCAGGAACTCTCCCAGCGGCATGCGGTCGCCGTCCGGCCGCACCGACGGGTTGGTCGCCTCGAAGAGGTCGATGAGCAGACGGACGACCTGCTCGGAGGTGTCGCGCTCGAGCTGCGCCGTCCGGCGCTGCTCGGCCAGGATGCGGGCCTGCCGCGCCGAGACGGCGCCGAACGCGGCCAGGCTCGCGAACAGCGCGGCGGCGGCCGCGACCGCGACGCGGTTCCTGCCCACGAACTTGCGGGCGCGGTAGCCGAGCGTGTCGGGCTGCGCGAGCACGGCGCGCCCCTCCAGGAACCGGCCGATCTCCTCGCCGAGCTGGCCGGCGGAGACGTATCGCCGGTCGGGCTCCTCACGCAGCGCCGTCAGGACGATGCGGTCGAGGTCGCCGCGCAGACGTCGCCGCAGCCGGCGCCGATCCGCGGTGGGCAGGACATGGCGCAACGCTTCGCTGGGCGGCGTGGCCGTCGTGGGGGCGCCTTCGCGCGTCCGCGGATCGTGGGGCGCGCCCGGCGCCAGGGGCCGGACGCCGGTGAGCAGCTCGTAGAGCAGGACGCCCAGGGCGTACACGTCCGTCGCCGTCGTGACGGGCCCGCGGTGCCACTGCTCGGGGGCGGCGTACTCGGGCGTGAGGGCCCTCATCTCGGTCCGGGTCTCGGTGCCGCCCCTGCCCCAGGCCTCGGGCTCGAGCAGCTTGGCGATGCCGAAGTCGAGCAGCTTCACGTCGCCGGCCCTCGAGACGAGGATGTTGTCCGGCTTCAGGTCGCGGTGGACGACAAGCGCCTGGTGCGCGTGCTGCACGGCGTCGCAGACGACGCGGAACAGCGCGAGCCGCGCTTCGAGCGAGAGGCCGTGAGTGCGGCACCACTCGGTGATGGGCACGCCGTCCACGAGCTCCATCACCAGGTAGGGCGTGCCGTCGGGCGCGAGGCCGCCGTCGAGCAGGCCCGCGATGTGGGGGTGGTTGAGGGACGCCAGCACCTGCCGCTCGGTGCGGAAGCGCTCGCCGGCGAAGGGGTCGCGGCGGCCGCCGCGCATGAGCTTGACCGCCACCTCGAGCTCGTACTGTCCGTCGGTGCGCCTGGCGCTGTACAGGAAGCCCATCCCGCCGCGCGCGATGAGGCGGTCGAGCCGCCAGGGGCCGAGACACTGGCCCAGCCAGGGATCGACCGGCGGACGCGGGTCGTCCGTCACCAGCCGTTCGATCGAGAGCGCGCGGCCCGTGACGCTGGCCGCCAGCAGGGCCTCGATCTCCTGGCGCAGCGCCGCGTCGCCGGCGCAGGCCTCGTCGAGGAATCCGGACCGCGCTTCTTCCGGCAGCTCGAGCGCCCGCTCGAAGAGCTCCTCGAACCGCTCCCACGTGGTGGCACGGGGGTCAGAGCGTCGCGGCTCGTCCACCGAGCTCCTTCCGCAGCCAGGCCCGCGCGGTCGTCCAGCTCCGCTGCACGGAGCGGGTCGACAGCGCGAGCACCCGGGCCGTCTCCTCCAGCGTCAGACCACCGAAGACCCGGCACTCCACGACCCGCACGGCCCGCTCGTCGAGCTGCCTCAGCCGGTCGAGCGCGGTGTCGATGGCCAGCACCTCCTCGACCTCGAGCGGGGTGAGCAGCGGCGGCTCCGCATCGGCCTCGAGGGATTCCGGCCGGCGTCGACCGCCGCGCTTCTGGCGCATGCGTGCGCGCGCATGGTCCACCAGGACGCGCCGCATGGTGGCCCCGGCGATGGCCAGGAAGCCGTCGCGGTCGACGGCGGCCAGCTGGCGCTGCCGGAGCAGCCGCAGGTACACCTCG
Source organism: Vicinamibacteria bacterium (assembly GCA_025923995.1). Lineage (GTDB taxonomy): Bacteria > Acidobacteriota > Vicinamibacteria > Fen-336 > Fen-336 > JAICEW01. Next base: position 7,368 of record JAICEW010000283.1, read on the forward strand.
TGCACCAGCGCGGTCGCGGACAGGGTGTGCGCGACGGACTCGCGGCGCAGCTGGCGGCGGGCGAGCTCGCGCAGCTCGTCGTAGAGCAGGGGCACGAGGCGCTCCACGGCGTGGGGGTCGCCGGCGCGCCATTCGGCCAGATAGCGTGTGACCTGCCCGCTCATCGCACCGGGTGGGGAGAGCTCGCTCGCGCCGCGCCGCGGCCTCCGAAGTGGCCAGGCAAGAAGGCCAAGCATAACAAGGCCCGCCTCGCGCCGAGCCGCCCGCGACCCCGCTATGATGCGCGGCTTGGAGGTGTGTGCATGACCAGGCGGCTGCTTCTCGTTCTCGCGCTCCTCTCCGGCGTCGCGGCCGTGGCCCAGGACGCGCCATCGGCGCTGTCGCACGACGTGTACTTCACGCTCAACGACCCCACGCCCGCGAAGCGGGCCGAGCTCGTGGCCGCCTGTCGGAAGTACCTGAGCGGGCACGAGGGCGTGCTGTTCTTCTCGGTCGGCGTGCGGGCGTCGGAGCTGGCCCGCCCGGTGAACGACAGCGGCTTCGACGTCGCGCTCCACATCACCTTCGACGGGAAGGCGTCGCACGACAAGTACCAGGAGGCGCCGCGGCACAAGCAGTTCATCCAGGAGCAGCAGGCCAACTGGAAGACGGTGCGCGTCTTCGACTCGCTGGTCGGGGTCGGGAAGTAGCCCGCCGTCAGAAGCGCAGGCCGACCGACACCCCGAGTCGGAGGTTGTGGCTCCAGAGGGCGTCGTCGAAGACCCCGCTGTCCCTCGCGATCGCGGGGCCGGGGTACCTCACGAGCAGGCTGCCGGCCTCCAGCCGCACCAGGCTGCGCTCCGACGGGACCAGCTCGACGCCGCCGCCGAGCTGGATGCCGAACAGCGACTCGCCGGCGGCGAGGGAGCACGCGAGCGGAGGCGGGAAGATCGTGATGCAGACGATGGGCGCCGGCGCCTCCGAGAACCGCACGAAGCCCGGGCGGACGGCGGCGAAGACCTGGTGCC
>JAICEW010000284.1 GCA_025923995.1 Vicinamibacteria bacterium
GCCCGCTTCGGTGCTGATCACCTACCTCCTGATCGCGTCAGGCAGCTTCGTCCAGTCGCTGTGCCTCTACATCCTGGGCGCCTACGTGGGCCGCACGTACCTGGAGGTGAAGGGGCGGCCGGCGTACCTCGTGATGGAGACGATCGCGCCGCGGTCCACCCATGGCGGCTGACGCGCGGCCGGTCGAGCGCCTCTCGACCACGCCCGAGGTCGAGTTTCCCGGTGAGTGGTACGACCTCACGGCCGTCGACCACTTCTGGTTCCAGTGGCGATTCCGGGCCGCGCTGCGCCAGTGGCGCGACTGCGGCCTCGCGCTGGACGCGCCGTTGCGCGTGCTGGACGTGGGCGGCGGCCAGGGCGTGTTCCGCGACCAGGTGGAGGCCGCCACCGCGTGGACGGTCGACCTGGTGGACCTCAACGGGCCCGCGCTGGAGGCCGCCCGCCAGGGACGGGGGCGCCGGCTCTACTACGACGTCGGCGACGCCTCCCCGGACCTGCTGGGCGCGTACGACGCGGCGATCCTGTACGACGTCATCGAGCACCTGCTCGATCCCCAGCCACTGCTCCGAGCCGTGGCCGGGCACCTCAAGCCCGCCGGCTGGCTCTTCGTGAACGTGCCGGCACTGCAGTCGCTGTTCAGCGCGTACGACGTGGCCGCGGGCCACCACCGCCGCTACGACAGCCGCACGCTGCCCGCCGAGCTGTCGGCAGGCGGCTGGGAGGTCAAGGACGTGCGCTACTGGGGGCTGACGCTCGTGCCGCTGCTGGCCGTGCGCAAGCTGCTGCTGCGCAACCCGTCGCCGGATACGATCGACCGCGGGTTCCGCCCTCCCGGACGCCTGGTGCACGCGGGGCTGCGCACGCTCATGAAGGCCGAGACGTCCCTGCTGGCGCGGACGCCGACCGGCACGTCCGTCCTGATGGCGGCCCGGCGGGCGGGTTAGCCTCCCTCCGAGCCCTTCGCCGGCGGCAGGCGCCCCGCCTGCTGGAGCGCCCGCCGCAGGACGAACTCGATCTGCGCGTTCAGGCTGCGCAGGTCGTCCGCGGCCCAGCGCTGGAGCGACTCCAGCAGGGCCGGGTCCACGCGCAGCAGGAACGCCTTGCGGTCGGCCACGCTACTGGTACAGCGTGCCCGTGTTGACGACCGGCTGCGCCTCGCGGTCGGCGCAGAGCACGACCAGCAGGTTGCTGACCATGGCCGCCTTGCGCTCCTCGTCGAGCCGCACCTGCGTGCTCTGGGCCAGCTTCTCGAGCGCCATCTCCACCATGCCCACGGCGCCCTCGACGATCTTCTGCCGCGCGGCGATGATGGCGCCCGCCTGCTGCCGGCGCAGCATGGCCGCCGCGATCTCGGACGCGTACGCGAGGTGGCTGATGCGGGCCTCCATCACCTCGACGCCCGCCTTGGCCAGACGCTCCTGGACCTCCTTCTTGAGCTCGCCCGCCACCATGGCGGTGCTGCCACGCAGCGAGGCCACGTCGTCCTCGTGCGCGTCGTACGGGTAGCGCGTGGCCAGGTTGCGCAGCGCGGCCTCGCTCTGCACCTTCACGTAGTTCTCGTAGCTCTCGACCTCGAACACGGCCTCCGCCGAGTCCACCACCCTCCACACCACGACGGCGGCGATCTCGATGGGGTTGCCGCCCTCGTCGTTGACCTTGAGGCGCGAGCTCTCGAAGTTGCGCACGCGCAGCGAGAGCCGCCGCTTGGTGTAGAACGGGTTGGCCCAGCGCAGTCCCGGCGTCCTCACGGTGCCCCGATAGGCGCCGAAGAGCTGGAGCACGCGCCCCTCGTTGGGTTGGACGGTGAACGTCCCGATGGCGCCCAGCCAGGCCAGCGTGTGGACCAGCAGACCGGTGACCACGACGCCGGGACGGCTCGCTCGCGCTCCCTGGATCGTGACGTAGAGGGCGATCGCGCCGACGGCGAGGAACACCACCAGCATCGCCAGCCCCGAGGCGGCCTTGCGCTCGAACTCGCGGATCATCTCCCCTCCTTGCTTGATATCACTACAATATCTTGATGCTATATACGGACGCAAGGAACTCGAGGTTCCACAGGCCGGAACAGACGGGTCTGGAAGGACTTAGTGGGTCGGCCGCTCGCCTGGAAGCTCGCAGGCGATCCCCTTGCCCAGCGCCTCCTGGTAGGCACGCCAGGACTGGGGAGCGCGGCCGGTCGGGATCTCGTCCATCGTGATGCAGCCGGGCACAGGGCACACCAGCATGCAGAGGTTGCAGCCGACGCACTTGTGCTCGATGACCTCAGGCACCTTGACGCCTTCGGCCAACGCGATCGACTGGTGCGCGCCGTCCTCGCAGGCCACGTAGCAGAGGTGGCAGCCGATGCACTTCTCGGCGTGGATGCGCGCGACCACCTTGTAGTTGAGGTTCAGCTCGCCCCAGTCGGTCACGCGGCCCAGGCTCCTGCCCCGCACCGAGGCCAGGTCGGGGAACCCCTTCGCGTCCATCCAGTTCGCGAGCCCGTCGATCATGTCCTCGACGATGCGGAAGCCGTAGTGCATGACCGCGGTGCAGACCTGCAGGGAGGAGGCGCCCAGCAGCAGGAACTCGGCCGCGTCCTGCCAGGTGGCGATGCCGCCGATGCCGGAGATGGGGATGCCGATGCCGGGGTGCTTGGCGATGGCCGAGACCATGTTGAGCGCGATCGGCTTGACCGCCGGCCCGCAGTAGCCGCCGTGGGACGAGCGACCGTCCACCATGGGCCTCGGCTCCAGGGTGTCGAGGTCGATCCCGACGATGCTGTTGATGGTGTTGATGAGCGAGATCCCGTCGGCTCCGCCCTCGCGCGCGGCGACGCCCATGTACGTCACGTCCGAGATGTTGGGCGTCAGCTTCACCAGCACCGGCGTGCGCGCGACCTCCTTCACCCACGACGTGATGAGCTTGGTGTACTCGGGCACCTGGCCCACGGCCGCGCCCATGCCGCGCTCGCTCATCCCGTGCGGGCAGCCGAAGTTGAGCTCGAGGCCGTCCGCCCCGGCGTCCTCGGCCCGTTTCACCATCTCGTGCCAGACCTCGCGCTTGCTCTCGACCATGAGCGACGCGATCACGGCGTGCTTCGGGTAGCGGCGCTTCACCTCCGCGATCTCGCGCAGGTTCTCCTCGATGGGCCGGTCGGAGATGAGCTCGATGTTGTTGAGGCCCATCATGCGCAGGTTCTGCAGGTCCACGCTGCCGTAGCGGGACGAGGTGTTGACGATCGGCTCGCCGATCGTCTTCCACACCGCGCCGCCCCAGCCGGCGTCGAACGCGCGCATCACCTGGTACGCCGTGTTCGCGGGCGGACCCGACGCGATCCAGAACGGGTTCGGGCTCTTGATGCCCGCGCAGTCCGTGGTCAGGTCGGCCATGGCTTCATCCCCTCGGGTGGCCCAGGTCCGCGTCGATGGCGCGGGCCGCGGCCTTGCCGTCCGCCACCGCGTTCACGACCTCCTTGCCGCCGTTCACGCAGTCGCCGCCGGCGTAGAGCTTCGGCACGCTGGTGCGGCCGCCCGCGTCGATGCGCACCTTGCCGCCGTCCAGCGCGATGCCGGGGAAGGTCGCCTCCAGCCATCCCGCGTGCCGCTTCTGGCCGACCGCCGTGATGGCCATGTCGCACGGGATCTGGAACTCCGAGCCCGCGATCGCCTTGAGCTGCCGCCGCCCGCCCTCGAGCACCGTCTCCGTGCGCACGCACTCGAGCGCCTCCACGCCGTCGCGGCCCACGAAACGCGCGGGCTGGGCGTAGAACACGTAGACGACGCCGTCGGTCTTGGCCAGCTCGAACTCGTAGTGGTACGCGGACACGTCCTCCGGCCCGCGGCGGTAGACCACGAGCACGTTCTCCGCGCCCAGGCGCTTGGCCTGCGTCGCCGCGTCCACCGACGTGTTCCCGGCGCCGATCACGACCACGTTGCGGCCGACCGCGACGTCGCGGAAGGGCCGGTTCTTGAGGCGGTCGATGAACGTGATCGCGTCGACGACGCCAGGCAGGTCCTCGCCCGGCAGGCCCAGCGAATCGGTCACGCCCAGGCCCACGCCGATGAACACCGCGTCGGACGCGTCCCACAGCGCGGCCGAGGTGACGTCGCGTCCGACCTCGACGCCGCCGCGCACGTCGACGCCCAGCGAGCGCACGAGGTCCACCTCGCGCACGCCGTCCGAGGCGCGCATCTTGTAGGCCGCGATGCCGTGCGTGTTGAGCCCCCCGGGGACCTCGCGCCTCTCGTAGAGCGTGCAGGCGTAGCCCATGCGGGCCAGCTCGGCCGCGCAGCCCAGGCTGGCGGGCCCGGCGCCGATCAGCGCGACGCGGCGTCCGTTCGGCCGGCCCGCCCGCAGCACCTGGATCCCGCGGTCCATCACGTGGTCGGTCGCGACCCGCTGGAGCGCGCCGATGGCCACCGGCCGCTTGTGCTCCTGGTTGAGGACGCAGGCACCCTCGCACAGCACCTCGACCGGGCACACGCGCGCGCACGAGTGGCCCAGCACGTTGGCCTCGAGGATGGTGCGGGCGGAGCCGCGCAGGTTCCCGGTCCCGATCTTCCGGATGAACGAAGGGATGTCGATCGCCGTCGGGCAGGCGCGGATGCAGGGCGCGTCGTAGCAGAACAGGCACCGCGACGCCTCCGCCAGCGCCGCCGTCTCGGTGAGGCGGGGGTTGATGTCGGCGAAGTTGCGCTCGTAGGTGGCTTCGTCGAGCCGGGGGGCCGGGTTCTTCACGGGGTCGCCCGCGACTGTACCGTTCCCGGCGGGGCAGATCAATCGTGGGCCCCGCAGGCCGCGGTGGCCCCCTCGTTGACGGGCTCGCGGGGCTTCCGCTAGCATCCATTCCCAGATCCCGCGACAGCGCCAGGCGGTCCCTTTGGAGGCTCCTCCATGACCACGCTCGTGAAGAACGGGACGGTCGTCACCGCGTCCGACAGGTACGAGGCGGACATCTTCATCGACAAGGGCGTGGTCAGCCTGATCGGCCAGGGGCTGAACCTGCCCGCGGACGAGGTGGTCGACGCGTCCGGCAAGCTGGTGATGCCGGGCGGCATCGACGTGCACACCCACCTCGACATGCCGTTCGGCGGCACCAACTCCGCGGACGACTTCGAGACGGGGACGATCGCAGCCGCCCACGGCGGCACCACCACCATCATCGACTTCGCGATCCAGAACTTCGGCGAGGGGCTCTACCCCGCGTTCGAGGGCTGGATGAAGAAGGCCGAGGGCAAGGCGGTCATCGACTACGCGTTCCACATGATCGTGCGCGAGCTGACCGACCAGGTCTCGCACGACATGGACAAGATGGCGCGCCACGAAGGGGTCACGTCCTTCAAGCTCTTCATGGCCTACCCCGGCGTGTTCCAGGTGGACGACGCCACGATCTTCCGCGCGCTGCTCAAGACGAAGGAGAACGGCGGGCTCATCTGCATGCACGCCGAGAACGGCGGCGTGATCGACACGCTGGTGAAGGACGCCCTGCGCAAGGGCCACACCGCCCCCAAGTACCACGCGCTCACGCGGCCCACGCGCGCCGAGGGCGAGGCCACCGGCCGGGCGATCGCGCTCAGCGAGATGGCGGGCGTGCCCATCTACATCGTCCACCTGTCGTGCTCGGACGCGCTGGAGAAGGTCAAGCAGGCGCGCGACCAGGGGCTGCCCGCGTACGCCGAGACCTGCCCCCAGTACCTGTTCCTCTCGTACGAGGACTACGAGCGGCCCGGCTTCGAGGGCGCCAAGTACGTGATGTCGCCGCCGCTGCGCGAGAAGTGGAACCAGGACGCGCTGTGGAAGGGGCTGGCCAAGAACGACCTGCAGGTGGTCTCGACGGACCACTGCCCGTTCTGCATGAACGAGCCGCCGCAGAAGCAGCTCGGCCAGGGCGACTTCTCGAAGATCCCGAACGGCGCGCCCGGCATCGAGACGCGCCTGATGCTGCTGTGGGACGGCGGCGTGCGGGCGGGCCACATCGACCCGCACCGCTTCGTCGAGATCGTCTCCACCAACCCCGCGAAGATGTTCGGGCTCTGGCCGAAGAAGGGCACGGTCGCCGTCGGCTCGGACGGCGACCTGGTGCTCTTCGACGCCGACAAGCGCTCGGTGCTCTCGGCCTCGACCCACCACATGCGCGTCGACTACAACCCCTACGAGGGGCGCGAGGTCACGGGCGGCCCCGCGGTCGTGCTCTCCCGGGGCGAGGTGATCGTCGATCACGGGACGCTGCGCGGGAAGCCGGGCCGCGGCCAGTTCGTGAAGCGCCAGGGCGGCCGGCCCCTCGTTCCGTGACGAGCGCGGCCGAGCCGGCCCCTCAGGCGGAGGTCCATCACCCCGACGGGCGCGTGGAGCTCCGCGACGTCTCCCGCATCCGCGAGAGCGCGCTCTACAACCACGACCTGGCGCCGGTGCCCGTCGCCGACCGCAAGTGGACGACCTACAACTACGCCGCGCTGTGGATCAGCATGGCGCACTGCATCCCCACGTACATGCTGGCCTCGGGCCTGATCACGACCGGCATGAACTGGTGGCAGGCGCTGCTCACCATCCTGCTCGGCAACACGATCGTCCTCGCCCCCATCCTGCTCAACTCGCACCCGGGCACCAAGTACGGCATCCCCTTCCCCGTCTTCGCGCGCGCGGCCTACGGCACCATCGGCTCCAACCTGCCCGCGCTCATGCGCGCCCTGGTCGCCTGCGGGTGGTTCGGCATCCAGGCCTGGATCGGAGGCGAGGCGCTCCACACGCTGTTCACGAGCCTCTACGGCGGCTGGCCCACGCTGCTGGGCGCCGGGTTCCTCGGGCACACCACGACCGAGTGGCTCTCGTTCCTGCTGTTCTGGGGGATGAACATCTACATCATCTACCGCGGCATGGACCTGCTGCGCCACGTCGAGAACTGGGCGGCGCCCTACGTGCTGGTGATGACGGGCGCGCTGGTCGCCTGGGCGATCTGGAAGGCGAACGGCCTGGGGCCGCTGCTGGCCCAGCCCGGCACGCTCACCACGTTCTCCGAGTTCTGGCCGGTGTTCGTCCCCTCGCTGTCGGCCATGATCGGCTTCTGGGCCACGCTGTCGCTCAACATGCCGGACTTCACGCGCTTCGGTCGCAGCCAGCGCGAGCAGGCGATCGGCCAGGTGGTGGCGCTCCCGACGACGATGTTCGTGTTCGCGGCCATGGGCGTGCTGATCACGAGCGCCACCGTCATCATCTACGGCGAGCAGATCTGGGACCCGATCAAGCTCGTCTCCCGGTTCAGCAGCCCCGTGGTGGTCGCCATCTCGATGTTCACGGCGGTCGTGGCCACGCTGGCGGTGAACATCGCGGCCAACGTCGTCTCGCCGGCCAACGACTTCGCCAACGCCTTCCCCCGCCACATCAACTTCAAGCTGGGCGGGCTCATCACCGGCGTCCTCGGCATCCTCATGCAGCCCTGGAAGCTGCTGGCGGATCCCAAGGGCTACATCTTCACGTGGCTGCTCGGCTACTCGGCCGCCCTGGGCTCGATCGCGGGCGTGCTGATCGCGGACTACTGGGTGGTGCGCCGCCGGCGGCTGCGACTCGAGGACCTGTACCTGCCCACGGGCGCCTATCGCGGCTGGAACGGGCCCGCGGTCGTGGCCACGCTGCTCGGCTGTTTCCTGGCCTGGGCAGGCAGCGCGGACAACCCGCTGCGGATGCTCGGCATCCCGATGCCCGTCCTCACGTGGCTCGCGCCGCTCGCGCCCTACGCCTGGTTCGTCGCGTTCGGAGCCGCCTTCGGCCTGTACGTCGCGCTCATGCGCGGCAGGGAGGCGTGACTAGGGACAGAGCTCGCGGACGCGCTGCACCTGCGTCTTGAGCGTCTGCAGCGCGACCAGGCCCGCCTGGGTCCGGATCTTCGTCGACGCCTCGGCCAGCTTGTGGTCCGCCTCGGGCAGGGTCGCCTTGACCGCGTCGCAGTCGGAGGCGTTGCGGATCACGGCGTTGGCCGCGGCCTCCGCCTCCTCCATGACGTTCGTGTCGGAGACGATGTTGGCGCTCTCCTTGCCGATCTTCGTTTCCTTCTCGGTGCACCCGGACGCCGCGAGCAGCGCGACCAGGGCCCAGGCTCCACGAGTCCGGCGTTCGTTCGGTCTCACCGGGACATCCTACCGCGCTTTGCCCGCGGCGTCGGCGCCCAGTCGACCCCGGGGGGCCGCGCGCCCACTCCGGCCGCGTAGACCACCGACTCGGTGACGCCGTCGACGCCCAGGTCGCGCTCGATCCGCGAGTCGGCCAGCGCCATCGAGCAGAACGGTGCGAGCCCCAGCCAGGTCGCGGCCAGCAGGAAGGTCTGGCAGAAA